>CABRIF010000111.1 GCA_902470925.1 uncultured Collinsella sp.
GAGTGCGGAGACGCCGAAGACGGCTGAAGTGTTTCGCTAAGGTTGGAAATCAACCCCCCTGTTGCTCGCGCGGCTAGAACAGCCCCGTTGCCTGCATGGTCGGAAGTTTCTTGTAGTGCGTGGGCTGGCGCCCGATTGTCAGCAGGCCGCCGACGCCTGATCACAGGTATCGGGTGTCGTCAGGCCGCCGACGGCTGATCACCGGTATCGGCCTGCGTCAGGACGTCAGCGTTTGATTGCCAGTATCGGGCTTCCGTCGGGCCGCCGACGCTTGATCACGGGTATCGGGTGCCGTCAGGTCGTTGAAGCTTGGTCGCCGGCATCGGGCTGCCGTCAGGCCGCTGACCCGTTTGCGGTGATCTTCAAGACAGCGCCCAAGCTCGATGCGGGCGCGTGCGCTAGCTGAATAAATACTGAGGTACCTGCAATGTTAGGTTCCTATGAAGATAGGTATAAATGGGCACCTCGGGGTATTGCTGTCTTCGAGAGGGAAACAATGCAGATATGTGTCGCGGGATCGACGTGTCGTGCGTCGGGCTGCGGCTTTTTTCATGGATGAATGCGAGAGGGGACGGCGGCGTGAAGACGTTCAGCTTTCTCAAACGGCATAAGCTCAGCCTCGTCATCGCGCTTGCCCTGCTGATGGTGCAGGCGTATTGCGAGCTCACGCTGCCCACGATCATGAGTCAAATCGTGGACACCGGCATCAGCCGCGGCGGTATCGACAGCGTGGTGCCCGAGCGCATCGGTCAAGACGCGCTTGCCGATGTGGAGCTGTTCTTGAGCGAGGCTGAGAAAACCTCCGTCGAGGCGGCCTTTTCCGCGTCGGATGCCGATGGCGTGCGCACGTTTACCGGCACGGATGCCGAGCGTGCCAAACTTGAGGACTTCCTGGGCCAGGCCGAGATGCTCGCGTACCAGTTCGAGCAGGGCGTAGCTACCGAGCAGCTCATGGCCTCCTTGGAGCAGGCGCAGCCGGCCGCATCGGGCGAAGCGGCGGGAGGTCTATCCACGGGCCGCTCCCAGGAACAGACGAGCGTGGCTGGACAGGCATCGTCGGCCTCGACGTCGCCCGATGCGGCAGGTGGCCCATCCACGGGCAGCGCCCAAGAACCGCCGAGCGCAGCAGGTCAGACGTCGTCGGCTTCCTCGTCGTCCGATGCGGTTGGCACGGCATCCCTCTCGTCCTCTGAAGCTGGGGGTGACGCCGCCGTATCGTCCGCCGCGACATCTTCCTCGCCTTCCGATGCAGCGGCTGGCGACGCCGCCGCATCCGCATCGTCCGCCGCTCCGGTCTCGCCCGACCTTGCTGCCGCGCTTGGCGATACCATCGACACCGCCGACCTCCGCACCCTGATCGACGCCGGCGCGCTCTCCGCCGACCAGCTCGTCGAGGCCCGCACCCAGCTCATGCATGAGCTGGGCGACACCGCCGACACCGTGGTGGAGGCCCGCGCCGTCGCCTTCGTCAAGGCCACCTACGCGCGGGCGGGTGTGGACACCGATCAGATCCAGACCGGCTACCTCATGCGCGAGGGCGCCATCATGCTCGGCTACGCCCTGCTCGGCGCGTTGTGCGCCGTCGGCGCTGCCGCGAACGCCTCGCGCACCGCCGCCCGCGCGGCGCGCGACCTGCGCCATGACGTCTACGCGCGCGTCCTGTCGTTTTCCCCCGCCGAGATGGCTGAGTTCTCCGAGGCGTCGCTGATCACGCGCGCCACCAACGACATCCAGCAGATTCAGATGGTGCTGGTGATGTGCATGCGCATCGTCTTGTTCGCGCCCTGCATGGGCATTGGCGCGGTGGTGAAGGTCGCGGGCTTCGGCGCCACGGGCCTGCAGTGGATCATCGTAGCGGGCCTCATCGTCGTCTCCTGCGTCATCGGGGTGCTCATGGCCCTCACCATGCCGCGCTTCCGCCGCATGCAGGAGCTCGTCGATGCCAACAACCTCGTGGCGCGCGAGATCCTCACGGGCATCATGCCCATCCGCGCCTTCGGTCGCGCCCGCAGCGAGGAGGAGCGCTACGACGAGGCGAATCGCGCCCTCACCGGCACCTATATCTTCACGAACCGCGCCATGAGCTTCATGATGCCGCTCATGATGGTGATCATGAACGTCATCTCGGTGGCGATCGTATGGTTCGGCGGCCACGGGGTCGACGCGGGTACCATGCAGGTGGGCGATCTCATGGCGTACATGAACTACACCATGCAGGTGGTCATGAGCTTCATGATCATCACGATGGTGGCCGTCATGCTTCCGCGCGCCGACATCGCCTCCGAGCGCGTCCAGCAGGTCCTGGCGCGCACATCGAGCATCGAGGACCCTGCGGCATCGCTCGCCGGCGGCCGCCGGCTGATGACGGCCGAGGGAGAGGAGATGCCCTGGCGCGGCGAGCTGGCGTTCAACGACGTCTCGTTCAGCTATCCGGGCGCGGACGAACCGACGATCTCGCACGTGAGCTTTACCGTGCGGCCCGGCCAAACCCTCGGCATCATCGGCTCGACCGGCGTGGGGAAATCCACGCTCGTGCAGCTCATCCCGCGCCTGTACGATGTCACCGCCGGCTCGGTGACGCTCGATGGGATCGATGTGCGCCAGATCGGCCTGCGCGAGCTGCGTGCGCAGATCGGCTATGTCCCGCAGAAGGGCATGCTGTTTTCCGGGGACATCGCCAGCAACATCGCCTTTGGCAACGCCGATATGGATGCCGCCGATATCGAGCGGGCCGCGCGGACCGCACAGGCAGCTGAGTTCATCGCGTCGAAGCCGGAGGGCTTGGCGAGCCCGATTGCCCAGGGCGGCACCAATGTATCCGGCGGTCAGCGCCAGCGCTTGGCCATCGCGCGGGCGCTCGCCATCCGGCCCAAGATCTTGGTGTTCGACGACAGCTTCTCGGCGCTCGACTATAAAACCGATGCAGCCCTGCGCACGGCCCTGGCCGAGCAGGCCGGGCGCTCCGCGCAGGTGATCGTGGCCCAGCGCATCGCCACCATCATGCACGCCGACCAAATCGTGGTGCTCGACGACGGCCGCGTGGTGGGACAGGGCACACATGAGGAGCTGCTGCGCAGCTGCCAGGCGTACCGCGAGATCGCAACGAGTCAGTTGAGCGCCGCCGAGTTGGGGTTGAGCGAGACGGGCGCTGCCGAGCCGGACTCGCGCGAACCCGGGGCCACCGCCGAGCCGGGGCCGAGCGAGCCCGGGGCAACCGCCGAGCTGGATTCGGACAAGGCGGCCACCCCGGCGCCGGACTCGCGCGAACCCGAGGCCACCGCCGAGCCGAACCCGCTCGAACCCGCCTGTCGCGGCGCGCATGCGGAAGGAGGTGTTGCGTGATGCCAGGACCAATGGGTGCGGGCCGCGGTCCGGTGACCGAGAAAGCCAAGGACTTCAAGGGTACGATCGTCAAGCTCGTGGGCTACATCGCGCACGACCGGATTGCGCTCGCCATCGCCATCGCGTGCGCGATCGGCTCGGTGGCGTTCAACGTGGTGGGGCCGCGCGTGCTCGGCCAGGCCACCACCAAGCTGTTCGAGGGCATCGCCGCCAAGGTGGGTGGCACCGGCAGCGTGGACTTCGGCGCCATCGGCCTCATCCTGGGCTGCGCGCTGGCCATCTACATCAGCTCGGCGGCGCTCAACCTCGTGCAGGGCTGGCTCATGACCGGCATCACGCAGCGCGTGTGCTACCGCCTGCGCCGCCAGATCATCGAGAAGGTCGACCGCATGCCGCTTGCGTACTTCGAGCGCGTGAGCACCGGTGACGTCATGAGCCGCGTCACCAACGATGTGGATACGCTCGGCCAGTCGCTCAACCAAAGCGTCACGCAGCTCATCACCTCCGTGGCGCAGCTCGTCGGCGTGTCCATCCAGATGCTCACCTTGTCGGTGGCGCTGGCGGGCGTGACCTTCCTCACGGTGCCGCTGTCGCTTCTGGGCGTGGTCTTGGTCGTGCGTTCCTCGCAGAAGCATTTCCGCCGGCAACAGGCCTACCTGGGGCAGGCCAACGGTATCGTGGAGGAAAGCTTTTCGGGCCAGACCGTCATCCAAGCCTACAACCGCGGCGAGCGCGCGGTCGCCGAGTTCGACGAGGTCAACGACCGCCTGTTCCGCAGCGGCTGGCTTGCGCAGTTTCTCTCCGGCATCATGCAGCCTATCATGGGCTTCGTGGGCAACATGGGCTACGTGGCCGTTGTGGTGGTGGGTGCCTTTCTGGCCGTGGACGGCGCGATCGCCATCGGCGACGTGCAGGCGTTCATGCAGTATGTGCGCAATTTCACGCAGCCCATCACGCAGCTGTCGCAGGTGTCCAACATGCTGCAGATGCTGGCCGCGGCCGCCGAGCGCATCTTCGAGTTCCTGGGCGAGGCGGAGGAATCACCCGACCCCGTGAGCCCGGAGCTCCCCCAGGCCCGCGGCGCGGTCGCATTCGAGCACGTGCGCTTCGGCTACGTGCCGGAAAAGACCATCATCCACGACTTCTCCTGCACGGTCGCGCCGGGCCAGACAGTGGCGATCGTGGGTCCCACGGGCGCGGGCAAGACCACGCTCATGAAGCTGCTCATGCGCTTCTATGATGTGGACGCCGGCGCAATCCGCGTGGACGATGTGGACGTGCGCGAGCTCGCGCGCGAGGACCTGCGCGCCAACTTCGCCATGGTGCTGCAGGATACATGGCTGTTCAAGGGTTCTGTGCGCGAGAACATCCGCTACGGCAACCCCGCCGCCAGCGACGACATGGTGGAGGCCGCGGCCCGCGCGGCGCTCGCGGACCATTTCATCCGCACGCTGCCGGGCGGGTACGACTTCGAGCTCAACGAGGATGCCAGCAACGTGAGCCAGGGCCAAAAGCAGTTGCTCACCATCGCGCGGGCGCTGCTGGCCGACCGGCCGATCCTGATCTTGGACGAGGCCACCTCAAACGTGGACACGCGCACCGAGGAGCGCATCCAGCGTGCGATGGACGTGCTCATGGCGGGTCGCACGAGTTTCGTGATCGCGCATCGCCTGTCCACCATCCGCGGCGCCGACAAGATCTTGGTCCTGCGCGACGGCGATATCGTGGAATCGGGCACGCACGCCGAACTGCTGGCGGCGGGCGGCTTCTATGCCGAGCTCTACAACTCCCAGTTCGACGAGGGCGCGCAGGAGTAGCGCGCGCACATCGGTACAGACGAGGACCGCTGCCAGGTGCCCATGCCCACTGCGCCCATACTGCGCGGTGGGCATATTGGTGTCGTCCGCGGCTGCGTTGGGAACCGCCTGGCGCGGCTGCGGGGTTGGTGAGGTGCAACGGTGGCGGTATATGGATACGCGCGCGTGTCGACGCGGGAGCAGAATCTGGATAGGCAGCTCGATGCGCTGGCGGCGTTCGGGGTGGAGCGGCGGCTCGTGTACGCCGACCAGGCGAGCGGCAAGGACTTCGAGCGGCCGGCCTACCGCCGGCTGATGCAGAGCCTCGGCGCCGATGACGTGCTGGTGGTGAAGAGCATCGACCGGCTGGGGCGCAATTACGACGAGATCTTGGACGAGTGGCGCGCCATCACGCACGAGCGGGGCGCGGCGATCGTGGTGCTGGACATCCCGCTGCTCGACACGCGGGAGCGGCCGGACGGTATCACCGGCGTGTTCATCGCCGACATCATGCTGCAGCTGCTGAGCTACGTGGCTCAGGTGGAGCGGGAGAATATCCGCCAGCGGCAGGCCGAGGGCATCGCGGCGGCGAAGGCGCGCGGCGTGCGCTTCGGCCGCCCGCGCAAGACGCGGCCCTCATGCTTTGACGACGTGTGCGCACGGTATCGAGACGGCGGGTTGAGCCGCGCGGAGGCGGCCCGCGTGCTCGGAGTGTCAATCAGCACCTTCGACCGGTGGCGCAAAGAGGCGTTCTGATGTGAGAAACCGATCTGACAAGCGCGGTAATAAACAAGCGGGAATTCGAGAATCTCCCAGCTCATTAGCATCGTAACCCCCGGGGTTCAACGCCGGTTAAAAGGTACACGTTTTGGCGATTCAAAAACGTACCCATTGTAGGCCAAGAGCCTCAGGCTCAACTGGAGAACTAGAGCTTTACACAAACATAAATAACCCTCGATTTCTCATAAAACAGCATCGTTCAAAACGTGTACCTTTTGACGCTTTCGGGTGCAAGGTGAGAAGGGAGGGCAATATGAGCGCAGCTTTGCAGCTGGCTTCGCGCGCACAGCGAGGACAGTCGGTGCGTCAGTCATCAACGCTCTCCATGGGCCTTCCCGCCGGCCGCCGGACCATGGCCGGCCGTGTGCGCTGGTATGCGGTTGCCTCCGAAGAGGGGCGCGAGGATGCGCAGGCGGCGCGCCTGCTCAAGCTCATCCCACACGACGTCCTGCACGACGCTTTCGTCCTGCGTCGCGAGAAGTGGGAGAAGCATGCGGGTGCGTGGATCACGGTGAACAAGCCTATCTACCGCGGCTACCTGTTTGTGGCGAGCCCCGATGCGGTGGCCCTCAACGACGCGCTGGCGCGCTTGAGCTTCCCGGTTCGCGTGGCAGGGTCCCAGGGGCGCGGCTACCTGCCCTTGGACCCGGCGGCACAGGCGTGGTTCGCCGCCGCTATGGACGGGCGCCACACGATCCGCAGCTCCACGGCAGTCGTCGTGGACGGGGCCGTGCGTGTGCTCGAGGGGCCGCTCACGGGCCAAGAGGAGCGCATCTGCCATGTCGACCGGCGGCGGCGCGCCTGTACTGTGCGCATCGGTCATGCGGACAGCGCGTTCGAGGAGAGCATGCCGCTCGATATCCCGTTCAAGGGGACGGGCGAGGAGTATGCCGCGTGGTGTACGGCGTCGCCCGTGCCGGTGTCCTCGTCGGTGCGGGGCCCGGGGGAGCGGTGCGCGGACTGCGTCTGAGCCGTCTTCGTGCGATTCACAGGGGCCCGCAGTTCGTTCCTTCGGAGGCACAGCGTGCAAGCCGTGTGTCCGAAGCAGGGAACTGCCTGCATATTACAAGCTTTCCAGCCGGCGATCGTTGCGTATCGCGTCGTCAGGTCCTGCGAGGGCATGAATACTCCCGTTACCGCGGCGGCTGTCGCGTGGCGCAGCCTTCGATGTGAAACGAGGCGATGCCCGTGGCTGCTTCCAAGCTCTATGCGGTCCAGGTCCTGTCGGGCAAGGAGGCCGAGGTGCAGCGCATGCTCCTGCGACTTCTGCCCGACCTGATCGAGGACTGCTTCACTCCTGAATATGAAACCGTTTGGGCCCGCAAGGGCGCATGGGTTCCCGTGCGCCGGATGCTGTTGCCCGGATACCTGTTCATACAAACCAAAGAACCCGAGGTGGTGGCAGCCAAGCTCGCCGCCGTTCCCGCGTTCACGCGCCTGCTGGGCGGTGACGGAGAGCGTTTCATGCCCTTGGCCGCCGACGAGGTGGCATGGTTGAGCGCCTTTGCCGATGTCGAGACTCACGCTGTCTCTTATACACATCTGACGCTGCCGACGATACTCCTTGTGTAG
>CABRIF010000112.1 GCA_902470925.1 uncultured Collinsella sp.
GGCGAGGAGGGGGCGGGCGAGGCCATCTCGGTCTCGCAGGCCCTTTCGCTGGCATCCGGGGCGCTCGACACCATCCCGCAGATCACGGTGCTGGGCGAGGTCACGGGTTTTCGCGGCCCGAACGCCCGCAGCGGGCACTGCTATTTCCAGATCAAAGACGACGCCTCTGCGGTCGACTGCATCGTGTGGAAGGGCACCTACGCCAAGCGCGCGTTCGACCTGCGCGATGGTCTCGAGGTCCAGTTCACGGGCCGATTCGACCTTTACAAGCCCACGGGGCGTATGAGCTTCAAGGCCAGCTCTTTCACGCTGGCCGGCGAGGGCCTGCTGCGCCAGCAGGTGGCCCAGCTCGCCGAGCGCCTGCGCCGCGAGGGGCTCATGGAGGCCGCGCGCAAGCGCAAGATCCCGGCGTTCTGCACGCGCGTCGCCGTGGTGACCTCGCTGTCCGGTGCGGTGATCGACGACGTGAAGCGCACCCTGCGCCGCCGCAACCCGCTCGTGGAGCTCATCTGCGTGGGTGCCAAGGTGCAGGGCGAGGGTGCGCCCGCCGAGCTGATCGAGGGCCTGCGCCGTGCGGCGGCCATCCAGCCCGACTGCATCCTGCTCGTGCGCGGCGGCGGCTCGTTCGAGGACCTTATGACTTTCAACGATGAGCAGCTGGCGCGCGCGGTGGCCGCCTGCCCGGTGCCGGTCGTCACCGGCATCGGGCACGAGCCCGACACCTCGATCTGCGACATGGTGAGCGACCGGCGCGCGTCCACGCCCACCGCCGCGGCCGAATCGGTGGCGCCGGCGCTCTCGCAGCTCGTGGAGCTCCTCCAGGCGCGCACGCACCGGCTCGCCGCCGCGACGGGCGGTATCGTGGCGGCGGCCGCGAGCGAGACCGAGCGCGCCTCCGAGCGCTGCGGGCGCGCCATGCACGCCTACCTTGATCGCCTGTCGCTGGCGCTCGACGCCGCCGGCAAGCGCCCCTGCCTGACCGACCCCACGGCCGTGCTCGATCGCCGGCGTATGGACCTGGCGCAGACGGCCGACCGCTTCGCCGCCGCCCTCGAGCGCGGCGAGGCGCGTCGTGCCGAGGAGCTCGACCGCCTGGCGCCGCGCCTGGCGGCAAGCGTCTCGGGCTTCGCGCCCAAGCGTCATGAGCTGGCGCTGGCGCAGACGAGCCTGCGCGCGACCGGCCAGGCGCTGCTGGCCCCTTACGGCTCGGATCTGGGGGCGTCGGCCGCCTCGCTCGACGCCCTGTCGCCGCTCAAGGTGCTCGGTCGCGGGTATGCCATCGCCTACGGTGCGGACGGGCATGTGGCGGCGCGCGCCGCCTGCCTGGCCCCGGGCGAGCGCATGCGCGTGCGCATGGCCGACGGCGAGGTGGCGGCCACGGTCGAGCGCGTCGACGTGGCGACTGCCTCGGTTCAGTAAGCCCTCGTGCGCTGCGCCTTGCGCGCACCCCGCTTGCGGCCGGTCGGCCCGCAGGCATCCCGTGTTCAATCGTTGCCGGGTGCTGCCCGGCGGAAGGAGTTCATACCATGGCAGACTACAAGCAGGTCAGCGAGCTCAGCTACAAGGAGGCCTCCACGGAGCTCGAGCGCATCATCCGCAGCCTCGAGTCGGGGGAGATGGAGCTCGAGGAGTCGCTGGCGAGCTATACCCGCGGCGTCGAGCTGCTGCGCAGCCTGCGCGAGCGTCTGGCGGACGCCGAGCAGAAGGTGAGCGTGCTGTTGGCCGATGTCGACGGCGCGGACACGCTCGTGCCCGCCGAGGCGGCCGACACCTCAGATCAGCTGGCGTTCTAGCGCTAAGACCCGCAGCGTTCGCATTCGCCCTCCATCAAGAAAGGCCCCGCCATGTCCGATTGCATCTTTTGCAAGATCGCCGCCCACGAGATTCCCGCCACGGTGGTGTACGAGGACGACCTCGTCATCGCCTTCGACGACCTGAGCCCGCAGGCGCCTGTGCATACCCTCGTCATTCCGAAGTCCCATCATGCCGACATCACGGATGGCGTGCCGGCCGAGGTCCTCGCCGCCATGACGCATGCGGTGGCCGAGGTCGCGCGCATCAAGGGCCTCGATGACGGGTTCCGCGTCATCTCCAACAAGGGCGCGGCGGCCGGTCAGACCGTCATGCATTTCCACCTGCACGTGCTGGGCGGTCGCGATCTGGGCGAGGGCCTCGTCTAGGTTCGGTGCCCGTTCGGGCAAAATCGGCTGGGCAGGCCCTGCGCGCCCGTTGTATCATTCCATACGTATGCCGCTCGGGCGTCTGCCCGTAGCCGTCAGTTAGGAGATTCATGAACGTCCTCGTTGTCAATGCCGGGAGCTCTACGCTCAAGTACCAGGTCATCGATACCCGCACCCACGCCGTGTCGGCCAAGGGTGCCTGCGAGCGCGTGACCTTTTCCGGCGGCACCTTCACCCATGCCGCGAACGGCTCCAAGAAGGTGACCGAGAACCATGAATTCCCCGACCACGGCAGCGCGATCGAGGCCGTGCTCACCGACCTGGAGGCCAACGGTGTCAAGATCGAGGGCATCGGCCACCGCATCGTGCAGGGCGGCTGGTACTTCGGCGATTCCACGCTTGTCGATGCCGATGTGCTCGCCAAGATTCGCGAGGTTGCCCCGCTGGCGCCGCTGCACAACAATCCCGAGGCCAACGTCATCGAGTACTGCCTGGCCCAGTATCCGGAGCTCCCCAACGTCACGGTGTATGACACGGCGTTCCATTTCAACATGCCCGCCGTGGCCCAAACCTACGCGCTGCCGCGCGAGGTGTGCGAGAAGCTGCACATCCGCAAGTACGGCGCCCATGGCACGAGCTACCGCTACATCGCCAAAAAGGTTGCCGAGATGGATCCGGACGCCCACAAGGTCGTGGTGTGCCACATCGGTTCGGGCGCCTCGCTCGCCGCGATCGAGGACGGCCAGTGCCGCGACACCACGATGGGGCTCACCCCGCTCGACGGCATCATGATGGGCACCCGCTGCGGCTCGATCGACCCTGCCACCGTCTGCTACCTGCAGCGCGAGGGCGGCTATACCTTCGACGAGGTCGACGAGATGATGAACAAGCAGTCCGGTCTGCTGGCCGTGACGGGCACCACCAACGACGTGCGCGATGTCGAGGAGGGCGCGGCTGCCGGAGATGCTGCCTGCGAGCTTGCCTTCGATATGTTCGTCTACAAGATCGCCGCGAAGGCGGCCGAGATGGCCACCGCTATGTGCGGCATCGACACCCTGGTGTTCACGGCCGGTATCGGCGAGCACGCCCCGGCGGTGCGCGCCGGCGTGGCCGACCGTCTGGCTTGGATGGGCGTGAAGATGGACCACGCCAAGAACGCCCTGCGCGCCGAGGGTGCCTGGTGCCTGTCCACGGCCGATTCCCCGGTGAAGATCTACGTGATCCCCACCGATGAGGAGTTCATGATCGCCTCCGACGTGGAGCGCATCGTCTCCGCCGCCCGCTAAACCTGTTTCGTGTTGTCGGCCCGCCCGTAGCCCTGCGTGACGCTGCGGGCGGGCTGCGTGCCAGAAAGGAAGATGCCCATGAACGTGCTGGTGGTGAATGCCGGCAGCTCGAGCCTCAAGTACCAGCTGCTCGATACCGAGAACAATGCCCTGCTCGCGAAGGGCAACTGCGAACGCATCGGCCAGGACCGCGGAATCTTCGGGCATATCGAGGGCGGCGAGAAGCATACCGAGGACGCCCTGTTCAGCGACCATCGCTGCGCCATCCGCCGCGTGTTCAAGACCCTGCGGGCCGCAGGGCTGTCCATGGACGCCATCGGTCACCGCATCGTGCAGGGCGGTTGGTACTTCTCCGATTCGGCCGTGGTGGACGACGACGTCATGGCCAAGATTCTGGAGGTGGCCCCGCTGGCGCCGCTGCACAACTATGCCGAGGCCAGCGTGATCGACTACTGTCGCGAGGCGGAGCCCGAGCTGCCCAACGTGGCCGTGTTCGACACCTCCTTCCACATGAGCATGCCGAGCGTGGCCTACACCTACGCGCTGCCGCGCGAGGTGCGTGACACCTACCACGTGCGCAAGTACGGCGCCCACGGCACGAGCCACCGCTATGAGTGGATGCGCGCCAAGGAGCTGCTCGGCGATTCCTGCCATCGGCTGCTGTCGTGCCATCTGGGCAACGGCGCCTCGCTGTGCGCGATCGAGGACGGCGTGTGCCGCGACACCACGATGGGGCTCACGCCGCTCGACGGTCTGATGATGGGCACCCGCTGCGGCTCGATCGACCCCGCCACCGTCTGCTACCTGCAGCGCGAGGGCGGCTACACCTTCGACGAGGTCGACGAGATGATGAACAAGCAGTCCGGCCTGCTGGCCATCTCGGGTATCTCCAGCGACGCGCGCGACATTCGCTCGGGCGCCGACGCCGGCAACGAGGACTGCCTGCTGGCCTTCGATATGTTCGCGTACAAGGCCATGCAGCAGGCGGCCTCGATGATCGCGGCCATGGCGGGCGTGGACACCATCACGTTCACCGCCGGTATCGGCGAGAACGACTGGACGATCCGCCAGGCCTTCTGCGAGTGCTTCGAGTGGCTCGGCGTGCGCGTTGATCGCGAGAAGAACCGTGCGGCTGTGGGCAACGGCGCGCAGGTGATCTCCGCCGCCGGTTCGGCGGTGACCGTCGCCGTGATCCCCACCGACGAGGAGCGCATGATCGCCATGGACGTGGAGCGCCTGGTCGGGTAGGTCCCGCCTCTTCGGCGGTTTGCGGCTGTGCCGCGAGCATCATGCGACCAGGCGGTGCGTGCCTGCAAGGCCCTTCCCATGACCCCGGGTTTCCGCGGGCGTGCACCAGCGCCGTCGGGAGCCCCGTTTTGCAGCATGGGTGCACCAGACGCCTCCCAGACCCTGGACGTGCCGCTCGGGTCTGGGAGGCGTTTGCCATCAGGGCGCGCAAGTGCCCCGTCAACGAAACGCGCTCCTCCGACGACCGGCTGACGGGTGTCGGGGGAGCGCGCTGGCTCTCAAGATGTACCAAGCTCCGTGCCCGCGCGCGATGCAGGTGCGGGCGACGGGGGCGATTCACGCCGCGGGGTGCGGGGCCGAAATCCCCATCCGGACGTACGCGACAGCCTTGCCGCCCGCATGCCCGGGAAGGGCCCAGAAGAGGGAAAGGGGCGGGAGTCCTTGAGGGATGTGGAGTTGGAACCCCTTTCCGAGCTTGCTATTCGGCCATCTGCGCCTGGACGGCGGTGATGGCGACCACGCCCACGATGTCCTCGGCCGAGCAGCCGCGGGACAGGTCGTTCACCGGCTTGGCGATGCCCTGCAGGATCGGGCCGTAGGCTTCGGCGCCGGCGAAGCGCTGGACGAGCTTGTAGCCGATGTTGCCGCTCTCCAGGTCGGGGAACACGAGCACGTTGGCCTTGCCGGCAACCGGGGAGCCCGGAGCCTTCAGCTGGGCGACGGTGGGCACGATGGCGGCATCGAGCTGCAGATCGCCATCGATGGCGAGCTCGGGTGCCTTGTCGCGGCAGAAGGACACGGCCTCCTGAACCTTCTTGGCCACCTCGCCGCCGGCCGAGCCCATGGTGGAGTAGGACAAAAGCGCCACGTGCGGCTCAGCGCCGCCCATGAAGGTCTGCCAGCTGTGGGCGCTCGCGATGGCGATCTCGGAGAGCTCGTCGGAGGTGGGGGTGATGTTCAGGCCGCAGTCGGCGAAGATCAGCGTGCCGTCGGTGCCGAACTGCGTGGAGTCGGTGCACATGATGAAGAAGGCCGAGACGAGCTTGGTGCCCGGAGCGGTCTTGAGGATCTGCAGCGCCGGGCGCAGGGTATCGGCGGTGGAGTGGCAGGCGCCGGAAACCAGGCCGTCGGCGTCGCCCATCTTGACCATCATGGTGCCGTAATAGGTGGCATCGTTCATCTGCGCGCGCGCCTGTTCGATGGTGACGCCCTTCTTGGCGCGGAGCTCGGCGAACTTCTGCGCGTACTCCTCATGCTTGGGACCGCACTTCGGGTCGATCACGGTGACGCCGTCCAGGTCGATCTTCTCGGGGTCGCCCAGTACCACGAGGTTGGCCAGGCCCTCCTTCACGATGATCTTCGCGGCGTCGATCGTGCGCTGGTCCTCGCCCTCGGGCAGCACCACCGTTTTCTTGTCGGCCTTCGCTGCCGCCTTCATGCGGTTCAGAAAATCGCTCATATACGCTCCTCGTGCGCACGCGCCCATCGTATCTATTACAAGACACCGATGAGCTTGTTTGATGTGTCATGGGTCATTATAGGCTCATGACCGCTATAATCTCTCTGATAATCCAACGGCGCACGCGCGCTGTTCCCGAACGAGCACGGTCGTCCCTGCAAGGAGCTGTCATGCAGATCAATTCTGGTCTCCCGGAAACCTTCAACCCCGATTTCTACGACATGATCGTCGTGGGCGCCGGGTACGCCGGGGCGGTGTGCGCCCGCCGGCTTGCCGAGACCGCGGGGTTCCGGGTCGCCGTGCTCGAGCGGCGCGACCATATCGCCGGCAACGCCTACGATTACTACAACGAGGACGGCATCCTCGTGCACCTCTACGGCCCGCACATCTACCACACCTTCAACGAGCGCGTGCACAACTTCCTGTCCCGCTTCACCGAGTGGACCGACTACCAGCACAAGGTGCTCGCCAACGTGCACGGCACGCTCATGCCGGTCCCGTTCAACCACCAGAGCCTGCGCCTGGCCTTTGGCGAGGAGCGCGGCGAGCAGCTCTACCAGAAGCTCGTGGAGACCTTCGGCCGCGACAAGAAGGTCCCCATCATGGAGCTGCGCGAGAAGAACGACCCCGACCTGGCCGAGGTTGCCGACTACGTGTACGAGAACGTGTTTTTGCACTACACGATGAAGCAGTGGGGCCAGACCCCCGATCAGATCGACCCGTCCGTGACCGCGCGCGTGCCGATCTTCGTGGGCGATGACGACCGCTATTTCCCGCAGGCTCCCTTCCAGGGCATGCCGGCTGCCGGCTACACCGAGCTGTTCGAGAACATGCTCGACCACGACCTCATCGACGTGTTCTGCGATGTGGACGCGCGCGACATCTTCGAGCTCGCCGAGACCACGGTGAAGGTCTGCGGCAAGGTGTACGGCGGCGAGGTCATCTACACCGGCCCGCTCGATGAGCTGTTCGGCCTCGATTTGGGCGCGCTGCCGTACCGCACGCTCGACATGGCGTTCGAGACCCACGATGTGGACCAGTTCCAGCCCGTGGGCACCGTCAACTACACGGTGAGCGAGGATTTCACCCGCATCACCGAGTTCAAGAACATGACCGGTCAGGTCCTGCCCGGCAAGACCACCATCTGTCTCTTATACACATCTCCGAGCCCACGAGACGTAGAGGA
>CABRIF010000113.1 GCA_902470925.1 uncultured Collinsella sp.
AGATTCCTCTACGTCTCGTGGGCTCGGAGATGTGTATAAGAGACAGGTTCGGCTCGTTGACGAACTGCACATACTCGGAGTTCTTGAGCATCTCGGCGGGGAAGCTGATCTCGATGCCCGTATCGGTCCGGATCTTATGGTTGCGCACCGCCGCGCGCTCCACCTGCACCCGCTCCACCGGCACCCGCTCGGGCAATCGCTCCTCGCGCACCTGCTCCTCGAAGCGCTCGCGCATCACCGGCTCATCTTCGAACACGTCCTCAGCGATGTCCCACGGCGCGATCTCCTCGTCGGCCTCGACCTTCTCGGCCACCACCGCCTTGGCGCGCGCCAGCGCCACCGCGGTGTTGGCCCCGTGCTCCTCGGCAACCTCCTCGACGATGCGCGTCACCGTCTCGATGACCTCCTTGCCCGACACGCCCGTGCTGCATTGCAGCAGGCCATCCGGAATCAGAAAGACGTCCTCGCCGGCGATCTTGCGCTTCTTGTCCACATAGTGCACCTCCATGGTGCTCGCGCGCACAAGCGCGTAGGAAGACACCTTTTGGGACGGCGCCGGCAGGATCGCATAGCGCTTGGCAATGTCGTTGCGCACCTCGCCGCCCTCGCGCGCGACCTCGTGCATGAAGGCGGTGCGGCTGTTCATGAGCAGGACGGCGAACCACCGCACATCGTCATCGTCGTCGAAATCGGCCACCAGCACATCGGTCGACTCGGCCTTGTCCGCCTTGGCGAGCTCGCCGGCGAAGAACTCGGCGATCTGCTGGGAGAGGTCGATGAAATCGCGCTCGCCGAACAGGAAGCTCTTGAGCTCGCCGGCAAACGCGCTGCCCTCGGTAAAGGAGCCGCGCCGGTTATCGGGACTCACCCGAGCCCGGCGCAGATGCGAGGTGACGAAGGTGCGCTGTGCCCGCGTATCCAGGTCGAGTTCGCGCTGGCTCATCACATTGACAGCCGAATCGAAATCCAGGATATGCAGGATGGCATGGTTGACCTTCATATGCGCGCGACTCCTTTCAACTGTTCGCTCCGCCGGCGACTACGCCGAGAAATCGACCTGGTCGATAATGGCCTTCAGGGCGTCGGCCGACTTCATGAACTCGGCGCACTCCTGCTCGTCAAGCGAAACCGGCACGCGGGTCACCACGCCGCCGCGGCCGACCACCGTCGGCACCGAGATGCACAGGTCGTTCAGGCCGTACTCGCCCACCATGAGGCTCGAAACCGGCAGCACGCAATCCTCGTCGCGCATGATGGCGGTGCAGATGCGGCGCACCGACATGGCGATGCCGTAGTAGGTGGCGCGCTTCTTCTCGATGATCTTGTAGGCGCTGTTCTTCACGTCGTCGGCGATACGCGCCTCGGCGGCCTCGTGGTCGAAGTGGCCGTGGAGCTCGCAGTACTCCGACAGCGGCACGCCGGCCACCGTGGCGCTCGACCAGGCGGCAACCTCGGAGTCGCCGTGCTCGCCCACGATGTAGGCGTGCACGTCACGCGGGTCCACATCCAGATGCTCGCCGAGCATGTACTTCAGACGGGCGGTGTCCAGCACCGTGCCCGAGCCGATGACCTGGCCCTCGGGCAGACCCGACATCTGGACGGCGGCATAGGTGAGCACGTCGACCGGGTTGGACACGATCAGCAGGATGCCGGCAAAGCCGCTCTCGCGGATCTGCGGGATGATGCTCTTGAAGATGGAGACGTTCTTGTTCACCAGGTCCAGGCGGGTCTCGCCGGGCTTCTGCGCGGCGCCGGCCGTGATCACGATGACCGCGGCGTCCGACACATCGGAGTAGTCGCCCGCGTAGATCTTCATGGGGTTACCAAACGAGACGCCGTGCGCGATGTCGAGCGCCTCGCCCTCGGCGCGGTTACGGTCCACGTCGATGAGGACCATCTCGGAGAACAGGCCGCTCTGCATGAGGGCGAATGCCGAGGACGAACCCACAAAACCGCAGCCGACGATTGCAACTTTCCGATCGTTTACCATAGTAAATATCCTCTCTTCCCACCCGAAGCAGACGGGCGGGGGTATCAGTGCGACACCAGACCGCACCGTTCACGGACGAATCGGCAACGCTCGCCGATTCATCCTTGCAATTCCTACCCGCTCATTATAGGCATTCTTGAAGCCGCGGCCCCGTGAAAAGCGCGGCGATTCCTGGCGGCGGCGCGGGTGGCAGGTTGCGCGCCGCGAGCGGGGGCGAGGCGGCGGCTTCGGGAGCAAATGGAGGCGACGAGGCAGGCTGGCGCGATACGGCAACGGGCGCAGACGGCGGGCCGGATACCGCAGGCGCAGAAGGGGCATCGCGGCCCCGCCTTACGCCGCGAGCCCCTGCACTCACAAGGCGTGGCGCCGGCACCCGAGGCCGCGACGGATGCACCCGATGCGCCTATACCTCGAGACGGTCAAGCTGGGCCAGCCACAGCGCCGCGCTCGCATCGCTCGGCATGCGCCAGTCGCCACGGGGCGACAGCGTCACGCTGCCCACCTTGGGTCCGTCCGGCAAGCAGCTGCGTTTGAACTGCTGGCTGAAGAAGCGCCGGTAGAACGTCCGAAGCCAGAACAGGATCTGCGCCGGCTCGTAGGCGCCCGCGAACGAGCGGCAGGCCATGCGGTAGATGCGTCCGGGCGCAAACCCGAAGCGCAACAGGTAATAGAGGAAGTAATCGTGCAACTCGTAGGGACCCACCAGGTCCTCGGTGCGCTGCGCGATCTCGCCGTCACCGGTGGGCGGCAGAAGCTCGGGCGACACGGGGGTGCCGAGAATGTCGAGCAGGGTCGATGCCGTCTCGCCGCCGAGGGCATCGGCTGCGTAGCGCACCAGGTGCCGCACGAGCGTCTTGGGCACGCTCGCGTTCACGCCGTACATGCTCATGTGGTCGGCGTTGTAGGTTGCCCAGCCCAGCGCCAGCTCGGACAGGTCGCCGGTGCCCACCACGAAGCCGCCGAGCTCGCCGGCCAGATCCATGAGGATTTGCGTGCGCTCGCGCGCCTGCGCGTTCTCGTAGGTCACGTCGGTCACCGCCGGGTCGTGCCCGATGTCGGCGAAGTGGCGTTCAACGGCCGCAGAGATCGAGATGGTGCGGAAGTCGACGCCCAGGTGGCCGGCAAGGCGCTCGGCATTCGACTTGGTGCGCTTCGTGGTGCCGAAGCCGGGCATAGACACCGCGTGGATGCCCGTGCGCGCCAGGCCCAGGCGGTCGAAGGCACGCACGCATACGAGCAGCGCCAACGTGGAGTCCAGGCCCCCGGACAAGCCGATGGTCACGCTGCGGGTACCCGTGTGCGCCAGGCGCGTGGCCAGGCCCGCCGCCTGGAGGTTGAGGATGGTCTCGCAGCGCTCGGCCAGATCGTGGGCGTCGGCGGGCACAAACGGCAGGCGCGGGTAGACGCGGTCGATGGCGGCAGCGGAGCGCAGCGGGAAGATCGGGGATGCGGCCGGGGCGGCCACATCGAGCGGCTTCTGCGAGCGGCCCGCATCCTCGGCCGCAGCGGATGCGGCTGGCGCGGACGATACCGAGGCGCCCACGGGCGCGAAGCTGAACGGCACCTCGAGCCCGCTTTCCGCGTCGCAGGCGGCGTCCACCCAGGTCGTCGTACGGCGGCGCTCGGCCATAAGACGCGCCAGGTCGATGTCGGCGACAGCCATCGCGCGGCTGAACAGCGGTGTGGACGCAAGCAGCGCCCCATCCTCGGCAATGAGGTTTTCACCGGCGAACACCACGTCGGTGGTGGACTCGCCCTCACCGGCATCCGCATAGGCGTAGGCGCAAAAGAGCCGCGCGCTCTGCCCGCTCACCAGATTGCGGCGGTAGGCCGCCTTGCCGATGACCTCATCGGAGGCACTCGCATTCAAAATAACGGTCGCCCCGCGCTGCGCCATCTCGATCGAGGGCGGCGCGGCAACCCACAGGTCCTCGCACACCTCAACGCCCACGGCCACGTCGGCACAGCCGGCGTCCGCACAGCGGTACACCAACCCCGCCGCCAACGGAGCCGACTGACCGGCGCACAGCACCCGCACCGGACGGGCGGGCGCGGGCGCGAACCAGCGGGCCTCGTAGAACTCGCGATAGGTGGGCAGGTGCACCTTGGCGCTCAAACCGAGCAGGCGCCCAGCGCAACACACGGCCACCGCGTTGTAGACGGAGCTGCGGTGCGCCACGGGCAGGCCCACGCCGAACAGCACGGGAAGCGCGGCGGTTTGCCGCAGCAATTCAGCCAGCGCATCGTCGCAGGCGCGGAGCAGCGCAGCGTCGTGGAAGAGGTCGCCGCAGGTATAGCCGCACAGGCAGAGCTCGGGCAGAATCAGGACCGACGCGCGCGCCTCGTGCGCGGCCCGCACGGCACCAAGGATTGCGGCGGCGTTGCCGGCGACGTCGCCCACGCGTACCGCCGGCGTCGCAGCGGCTACGCGCAAGAAACCGTCGTGTTCCGGCACGCTGGCGCCACCGTGCGCCGTGCGCTCGCAACCCGAAAGACCGTCCGCCGCTGCGGCGGGACGGCCCTCCCCGTCCAGATACTCGCCCATATCATCAAGGTGCTCGCTCATCGATACCCTTTCCTCATGCTGCAATGCCCCTATTGTAGCCGAGCGACGCGCGCGTGCCGGGCCGCCCGTCTCCACATCTCCGCGTTGAAAACCGAGCGATTACACAAGCTTTCCTCGTCTGTTCGAAGTTTGCGTTGCTTTGCAAACGGGACGGGTTTCGCCGGACGACGGGTACGAGAATCATGGACACCGAAGAAAGGCAGGCACCCATGCCGATGCAATATGACCAACAGCAGCAAACCCGCGTGTACCAGCGCGAACGCAAGGCACAGCACGCAGAGACGCAACATGACGAGCGCATCGGGTTCACCCAGCCGCTCTCCCGCCCCAAGGGCGTCATGGACGGACTGTCCATAGCGCAGGTCATCGCCGGCGCGGCGGCCGCAGCCACCTCGATGCTGCTATCCTCGAAGATCGGCATCGCCGGATCGGTCATCGGCGCGGCGGTCAGCTCGGCTGTCACCATCATCTGCTCCCAGCTCTACCGTCGCGCACTCGACGCCAGCGCCGAGAAGCTCAAGCAGAAGCAGGCGAAAAACAGCTACCCGGGGGCGACCCCGTATGCAGACACGGCATTCGATACAACCACGACGCTCGACACCCGGGGTGTTTCCGGCCGCGCAGCCGCCGGAGGCGCGCGCGCAGGTCGCAACGGCGCCCGCGTCGCGCCCACCAAGCTGCAAGCCCGGGCCGCAGCGGCCCGCAGCGCCACGCAGAAAAAGGTGATCGCCGTCTCCATCGTGCTCGCCATCGCCGCCGTCGCAGCAACCGCGGGCATCATCCTGTTCGCCACCGCCGGCGAAGGCCTGGGCGACAAGGTGACCCCGCTGCTCACGCAAGCGAACTCCGACACCGCAAGCGCGACCAGCCAGCAATCCGGCCAGAACGCGCAGGATTCGTCCAGCCAGGGCACCGGCACCGCAAGCTCGGACGCGGCCGGCGAGCAGAGCTCGGACGCGAACGCATCAAACTCGGGCACGTCGAGCTCCGATAGCTCGCAGAGCTCAAACAGCTCAGGCAACTCGACGAACAGCAGCAACTCCGGGACCTCCGGCTCCGGAAACAGCTCCAGCGGTGACAGCTCCCAGGGAGGCGCCGATTCCTCAACGGACACCTCCGGCGGCACGTCCGACTCGAGCAGCGGCGATTCCGGAACCGGCAACTCGAGCAGCGACTCCGGCACGTCCTCGGACGGAACGAACAGCGGCGCGCAGAGCGGGACGGGCCAGGACAGCGCGAGCGCGCATGCTACCATGGAATCGTGACTTCGAGAAGAAAGACCGCCATGGCACGCGATACGCAACAACCGACCCTGTCTCAGGGCAATCTCATCTATCTGTACCAGCTGCTTTCCCGCACGATCGGCTGCGGCAAGCAGACCTTCATCACACGCGTCGAGGAGGCGCTCGACTCCGACCGCATGGGCGCCGACGAGCTCGGCTTCGCCTCCACACGCGACCTGCTCGAGGCGCTCGACGCCTTCGTGACGCTCACCGTGTTCAAGGGCGGGCGCATCTACGCCACGGTTGCAGCGCAGCCGGCGTGGGACGAGGCGCTGGCTGCCGCCGAAAAGGGCGACAAGGCGACGGGCGCATCTTCGGCCAAGCCTTGGAAGCGCAAGAAGGGCAACCGCGCGCTCAAGCCCATCAAGCCCAAGCGCGTCAAGCGCGACCCCGAGCCCACGGCCGAGGCCCCCGCTGCAGGCGGCGGCAAAGCCGCGGGGGCCGACGGGGCCGCGGGGGCCGACAAAGCCGCGGAGGCCGATGGGATCGCGGTCGCAACCGCGAGCGCCAGCGACATTGCGGCCACGACCGGCAGCACCGGCAACGCTGCGGCAACGACCGCCCGCGGCGGCGCTTCATCCGCCGGCACTGGAGCTGGCGCTGATGACGCTACGATCGCAACAATTAGCGCTGAAGCTGGCGACGCCGAGGCACCAGCCGCGGGCACCATCGGCCCCGCAGATGCCGACGACACCGTGGTCGCATCAGCCGATGCCAATGCCATCGGCGCCGCAACCGCAACCATAGGCGCCGATGGTGCGGTGCCCTCGCCCGCAAGCGACCGCGATCGCAAACGCACGGACGCAGCGACAGGTCACAGCGACGGGCTCGACGCGTCCCCTATTGCTGGCGACAAGTCAGCTGATCGCTTGGCGTCCGATGCGCCCGCAACCCCGCCCGCTGCACCCGAGGCAGCTCCTGCCATCTCGCTGACAGTCACTTACGACCCATACAGCGGCATCGACGAGGAAACATCGCTGGTGGCGAGCGGAACCATCCCCCAAGCACCCGTGCGCAACGACGCCGCCGGCGCTGCCGCCGGCGCTGCCGTCGGCGCAGCCGTCGATACGACCGCACGCGAGTCGACGACGTCCGAGCAGGAAAAGACCAGCTCACCGACTCCCATAGTCAGGCCGAGCGCCCGTTCCGCGCAACCTGCAAACGCCGTTCGGAACGGTATGCCTGCAGATGCGCAATCGGGAACCGCCAATGACCAACAAAAACCTGGAGCGACCAGCGGACCGCAGGAGCCAGACGGTGCAGCCGCCTCGCACAACATGCACGCCGCTGTCGCCCCACCCGTCTCGGGCGCCATCGCGTCGCCGCACGCCACCGCCGCCCCGCGCAACGCCGCTGCCCCGCACAGCTCAAGTGATGCCGCGACAGCGAGCGTCAGTGCTGGCGCCCACAACTTGCAGGCAGTCCCCGCCGTACGGGAC
>CABRIF010000114.1 GCA_902470925.1 uncultured Collinsella sp.
ACCCCTCCCCCGCCCAGGACGGTGCAGCGGCGGCGCCCGCCGCGAGCCAAACCAGCACGGCTGCCAACCAGCTCATCTGGCTCGAGCCGGTCTTTCACGGCAAGATCTGGGGCGGCCGCCGGCTCGAGACCGCCTACGGCTACCGCATCCCCGCTGGCCCCGTGGGCGAATGCTGGGCGATCTCGGCGCATCCCAACGGCGTGTGCCGCATCGCCGAGGGCCCCTTCGCCGGCCAGACCCTCGCCTGGCTGTGGGACAACCACCGCGAGATATTCGGCGATCTGGAGGGCGACGTCTTCCCGCTGCTGATCAAGATTCTCGACGCCGAGGGCGACCTATCCATTCAGGTCCACCCCGACGACGCCTACGCCGCCGAGCACGAGCACGGCAGCCTGGGCAAGAAGGAGTGCTGGTACGTGCTGGATGCCGCCCCGGACGGCACCATCATCGTTGGGCAGCGAGCCCACAACCGCACCGAGTTCGCCCAGATGATCGAAGAGGGGCGCTGGAATGACCTGCTGAACGAGGTCCCCATCAAGGCGGGCGATTTCTTCCAGATCGACCCGGGCACCGTGCACGCCATCAAGGCGGGCACGCTGATCCTGGAAACCCAGCAGTCCAGCGACATCACCTACCGCGTCTACGACTACGACCGCACCGGCGATGACGGCAAGCCCCGCCCGCTGCACATCGCCCAGTCGATCGACGTGGTGGACTACGAAGCCGAGGCTCCCACCTCCGGCACCGTCACCGCCCCGGAGGTCGACGGCATCACGCGCCTGGCAACCACCGACCGCTACACCGTGGAGCGCGTGCGCGTGAACGGCCCGCGCACGCTGGCGCAAACGCACCCGTTCTACTGCGTCTCGGTCATCGACGGCGCCGGCACCATCTGCGGACGCGCCGTCCACGCCGGCTCGCACCTGCTCGCGCCCTCCACCGTCGAGGTCCTGGAGCTCGACGGTGACATGACCCTCATCTGCAGCTGGGTCTAGCGCGCAACATCGCGGGTCGCGGCCCTCGGCCGGCGTGAGCGACCCGCATTACGGCCCTCGGCCGGCGCCACGACCCGCGGTCGACGGTCGGCTGTCGACGTTCGACGTTTAGCGTGCGGTGTGCGGCGTGCGGCGTTCGACGGGCGGTGTGCGGCGCGCGGCGGGCGGAGCAGCATCGAACCGAACGCTGCCACGCTGCAGCCGCCCGCGCCTGCGCGAGCCTACGCCTCGAAGTAGTGCATCTTGTTGGTGGCGAACGCGATCGTCACGCAGAACCCCGCGCCCTCCTCGGAGCTCGCGGCAACCTCCAGCCCCATCTTGGCGCACAGCCGCTGCACCAGGTACAGACCTATGCCCGTGCTACGCTTGGCCTGCCGTCCGTTCGCTCCGGTGAACCCGCGGTCGAACACGCGCGGCAGGTCGGCCGCCGACACACCGCATCCGTTATCGCGCACCGCCAGCTCGATGCGCTCGCGCGCCAGCCCCTCATCCACAAGCCGCGACGAGAACTCGATCTGCCCGCCTTCGAGCGGCGCATACTTCACGCTGTTTTGAATCAGCTGCCCCAAGATGAACGCCATCCACTTTTCATCCGTGAACACCACCCGGTCCAGATCGCCCAGCACCGGCACCACATGCGCGCCGATCAACAGGCGCGCGTTCGCCTTCACGGCCTCCGTCACCAGCGCGCGCAGCCCGTACGAGCGAATGAGGTAGTCGCGATCGAGCGACTCGGAACGCGCGAAATAGAGCGCCTGCTCGATAAAGCCCTCCACGCGCCCCAGCTCCTCGCCGAGCGCCTCCGTCTTGGCCACCAACACCTCACCCGACACCTCGGCCCCGCTCACCGCCGCTTCCTCGGCCAGGTTGTCGAGCATGAGATGGGCCGCGGCAAGCGGGCTTTTGGCCTCGTGCACCCAAGTTTCCACGTATTCGCGATAGTCGAGCGTCTGCCGACGGGCAAGCGCCACGTCGTCGTTGGCCGCCTTGGCCACCACCCGCAGCGCATCGAACGCGATCTGCCCCTCAAGATAGTCGGGCTCTGCCACCATCTCGGTGATCCACAGCGGGTGCTCGACGTCCTCGGCGCACTCGATCAGGCGGGAGAGAAACGGGCGCCGGCGCCGATAGTCGACAACGAGCGCCAGCGCGCCGCACAGCAGCAGCGTGATGGTCACCAACAGCACCAGCTCGCCACTGGCCGCCGTGGTGTTCAGCATGATATTGCACATGAGAATGGCGAACGCCATGATGCTCACCTGCGGCCAGCAGGAGCGCACGTACCGCCCGAACGTCATACGCGCCCCCTACACCGAATAGCCGCGGCCGCGATGCGTGGTGAGATAGCCCGTCACGCCGATTCTCTCCAAGGTGCCGCGCAGGCGGTTGATGTTCACCGTCAGGGTGTTGTCGTCCACGAAGGCGTCCGAATCCCACAGGTCGCGCATGATGGCCTCGCGGCTCACGATCGCACCGGCGCGGCTCATGAGCAGCGCCAAGATCCGCATCTCGTTCTTCGTGAGCTCGACCTGCCTGTCACCTGCGCTGGCAACCGAGCGGGAGAGGTCGAGCGAAAGGCCGTTGTGCTCCAGCACGCGGCCGGCATCCGAGCCGCCCTGCGCACGGCGCAGCAGCGCCTGGATGCGCGCCACGAGCACGCGGGCGCTGTATGGTTTGGAGATGAAGTCATCGGCGCCCATGGTCATGCTCATGACCTCATCGACCTCGGTCACGCGCGAGGTCAGCACCACGATCGGCACCTCCGAGCGCTGGCGCAGCTCACGGCAGATGAGCTGGCCGTCGGTACCCGGCAAGGTGAGATCGAGCAGCACCAGATCGGGAGCGGCCCGCTCAACATCGTCCGCAACCTGGTCGAACGTCAGGCAGTAGGTGACCTCGAAACCCTGGCGCTCCAGCACTTCGATCACCTCGTTGCGAATCGCCGCGTCGTCCTCGACGACGAAAATGCGCGCCATGGCACCCCTCGCTTCCGCCGGCATCCCGCCCGCCGGCCCCTTGGTTCAACCTGGTACAGCATGGTAGCACGCACGCCGGCATGCAATCCGAACAGAACGGTAAGGTAGCGAGGCGAGAAAGCGCGGATTGGGGGCACCTGGCCCGCACGGGACGAACCGAGCGGCGCGCACGACCCATGCGGCAGCGAAAGACGTAGGCTCGCGCAGGGACCGGGCTGCCACCTGCCCCATCAGGGTAGGCGTCTCGTCGCAGTAGCCGCCTCGTCAGGGCAGCCGTTCCATCGAACAACCGCCTCGTCAGGGCAGCCGCAGCCCCCATGAGACAACCGGCGGCGCGCGGGCGCTTCCCTCAATCGGCTGCCCCGGCGCAGGCCCACCAGGCGCGCCCGGCCCTAGGCGAAGAGCTTGGCGCAGTCGGCAGCAAGGCGCTCGAGAGCGGCAGCGTCATCTTCTGCCGGAGTGCCGTCGGTCGCCGGAACCACACCGTGCTCATCCGACACCAAAAACAGCGCCGGGGTGTCCACGTGCGCGGCGATCGCATCCGCATCCAGCGCCACAGTGCCAGCTGCCGGCGCCGCAGACCCGTCTTGGCGCGCAGGCGCAGATGCCGTCGCGGCACTTGCTGCATTTCCGCAGGCAGGCGATACCGCCGCTGAATCCACCTTGGGCATCACCGCCGCAGCGAGCTCGGCCGTCGACACGCGTCCCACGCCCAAGCCGCGCGTCTGCGCCAGCTGCACCAAAAGATCCGCCGCGGCGCACAGCGGCTCATCGGTCCCAGCCGCCAACAGCACGCGCCCGGCCTGCACCGCACCGAGCAGCTCGGGCGCCACGCCCGTCTCGCCTGCCTCGGCGCGCGCATGCTCGGCGCGCGCCAGCAGCGCGGCGGAAGCGGCGTCGGGCAGCGGTTCATAGGCACCCACCGTCATGGCGGCGTTGCCGTTCACGTCGATCACCAGCATGAGCACGCCGTCGTGCTCGGCATACGACCCTTCCGCCAGCGACCATTCCACATGCTGCTTGACCCAGGAGAGCATGTTGTGGGTCAGCGGCGCACCTTGCACGCGGCGCGCCGCCAGCGCACGAACATGCCGGTTGAGCAGCGGCACCCGCTTGCGAGCCATGCGCCAGCGACACACGAGCGCCGGCTCGTCGAGCGAGAAGCCCGCCGCCGCGCGCTCCTGCTCAGCGCAGAACGTCTCATACGCCCGCAGCTCGTCGTCGTTTTCGAAATATGCCTCAAGCCCCTCGGCCATGGCTGTCCTCTCTCTCGATTCCAGTCCGCGACGCGCCGGCGCCCCGCTGATGCACCCGATCGGGCGCCGTCGACATGGCACCCTTCTCGCCCCGACGCACCTCGCGGAGATGCTGGCGCCGCGATCGGCTGCGCCTGTGCTGCGCCGTCGCCCCCGCCTGCACCGCGGGCGGAGGCGCGTCTGCACCCGCGGTGCAGGCGCCCGCACATCGGCGCCGCACGCGCATCTACCTGCGCCAACACCCGCCTTGCACACCTCGCATGCAAAAAGCCCCTCGCAGGCCAGCCGGCGCGCCCGCACCTGCGGACATGCGCCGATCACCCCTGCGAGGGGCCCGCCCGCCTGCTAGTGGCGGAAATGACGGGTGCCGGTGAACACCATCGCGATGCCCAAATCGTCGCACGCCTGGATGGACTCGTCATCACGCACCGAGCCGCCGGGCTGGATGATCGCCGTCACACCGTGCTCGGCGAGCACGTCGACGTTGTCGCGGAAGGGGAAGAACGCGTCGCTGGCGCAGGCGAAGCCGCCGGGCTGCTTGCCCAGGCGCTGGCAGACCTCCTCGGCACGCTGGCAGGCCAGAAGCGCGGAGTCCACGCGGTTCGGCTGGCCCGGACCCATGCCGATGCCCATGCTGTCCTTCGCGATGAGAATCGCGTTGCTCTTCACGGTCTTGCACACGCGCCAGGCAAACAGCAGGTCGGCCATCTCGGCGTCCGTGGGCTTGCGCACGGTGGGGTAGGTGAAGGTGGCCACGTCCTCGTCCACGGTGTCCACGCACTGGACGAGCATGCCGCCGTCGACCGTGCGGGCCTCGAGCTTGGCGTGCGCGGCGGCCTCACCGCAGGCAAGCACGCGCAGGTTGGTGCGGCGCGACAGGCGCTCGAGCGCCTCGGGCGTGAACGACGGGGCGATCAGCACCTCGACGAACAGCTTGTCGCGGTCGGCGAAATGCTCCACAAGCGACAGCGGTACCTCGCGGTTCACGGCAACGATGCCGCCGAACGCGCTCTTGGGATCGCAAGCGAAGGCGCGGTCGTAGGCCTCGGTCACATCCTGGGCCACCGCCGAACCGCAGGGGTTCTGGTGCTTCAAGATCACCACGGCGGGCTCGTCGAACTCGCGCACCGCGTTCCAAGCGGCGTCCGCATCCAGGAAGTTGTTGTAGGACAGCGGCTTGCCCTGGATCTGCTCGGCGCCGACGAGCGGGCTTGCCGAGGAGGCCAGCTGGGCGAAGTCATCGGTGAAGCGGTACACGGCCGCCGTCTGATGCGGGTTCTCGCCGTAGCGCAGGTCCTGGGTCTTCTCCAGATGCAGGCTGAACTGCGCCGGCGGCACGAAGGCGGCGCCGTCCGCAGCGCCCGCAGCACCGGTCTTCTCGGCGGCGCCCTCGCCCGCCAGGTAGTCGTTCAGCCAGGTGGAGATCGCGGTGTCATAGGCGGCGGTACGCGTGTAGACCTTCGCGGCGAGCAGGCGGCGCGTCGCCAGCGTCGTGGCGCCCTTATGAGCGGCCATCTCGGCGAGCACCCGCTCGTAGTCGGCCGGGTCGCACACCACGGTCACCGAATCGTTGTTCTTGGCGGCCGAGCGCAACATGGAGGGACCGCCGATGTCGATGTGCTCGATGGCATCGACGAAGGTCACGTCGGGGTTCGCCACGGTCTTCTCGAACTCGTAGAGGTTGACCGCCACCAGGTCGATCATGCCGATCCCATGCTCGGCCGCCTGCGCCATGTGCTCGGCGGAGTCGCGGCGGGCAAGCAGGCCGCCGTGGACCTTGGGGTGAAGGGTCTTCACACGGCCATCCATCATCTCGGGGAACCCAGTGAACTCCTCGATGGGCGCCACGGGGACGCCCGCCTCCTCAAGCACGCGCGCCGTGCCGCCGGTCGAGATGATCTCGACCCCGTAATCCTCGACCAGACGCTGGGCAAACGCCACCACGCCCGTCTTGTCCGTCACCGAGATCAGCGCACGCGAGATCTTCCCCTCGGAAGCCATGCTGCCCCTCCTTCACACCAAGGCAGCGCCGCGCGACGCGATGGCCGGCGCGCTGCGTTTCACGTACTCGTCTAATGTAGCGCAACAGGTGTCCTCGAACCCTCTCCACCAGCCCGCTTTTGGAGAACCTGCCAAGAAAACATGGGGGTTGCGCGTAGAATTCGCGGCGCCCAACAGGCTACACACGCGCACCATACAAAAGCACCCTTGAGGTGGTAGAAACAAACAAGACCGAGGAGGGTGCATGGTTTCGCGCGTCACGTACAGACCGTTCGATGAGAACGACTTCAACGAGCTTGCCACGATCTTGCAAGACGCATGGCACACGCACGTCCCCTCTCCCGGGTACGGCTTTCTGGAAGCCTGCTGCGACCTTGCCCATTCCTTGGCCATTTCCACGTTTTCTCAAGTTGCGCTCATCGATGAGGCGCCGCGCGGCATCGTGCTTGCACGTCCGGGAAGCCGTCACACGATCATGAACGAACGCTGGCATCGAGCCTGGGCCGACTACTGCCATCAGATGCAGCTCGCCGAGCCGCAGGCAGCGGCCGCATACGGCTCCAGCGTCGAGATGATGGACCGCACCAACGCGCGCCTGCTGCAAAGCAGCGGCCTGGCGGGCTCGACCGAGATCACGCTGCTCGCCGTGGACAAGACGGCGCGCGGGCTGGGCATCGGCGGCGTGCTGCTCGACGCCGTGACCACCTATCTGGCCTCGCACGGCGCCGACCGGGCGTTTCTGTACACCGACACCGATTGCACCTGGCCGTTCTACGAGCACCACGGCTTCAAGCGCGCCGGGGCCTACCGCGCCAAGCGCGAGGAGCGCAAGCTCATCCCCAAGGAGATGTATATCTACGGACTCGACCTGAGCGCGTAGGGACGCCGGCAGATCTGGCCCGAACCGGGCCCTCGCCAATAGGGCGGACGGCCAGCGCCCAAACCATCCGCAACGCAATGCGCCCGGCTCGGAGCTGTCTCTTATACACATCTGACGCTGCCGACGATACTCCTTGTGTAG
>CABRIF010000115.1 GCA_902470925.1 uncultured Collinsella sp.
GGCTCGGAGATGTGTATAAGAGACAGACATATCTTTGTATTGTCGCTTAAAGCAAGAAATCCCCGGCATGCGCGGCACGGGCACAACGCAAGCCAGAGCCTCATACAGACCTGCGCCGTACCCACTCGGTGCAAGCCAGGTCCTCCCGCAGACCCACAGCGCACCCATGCGGTGCAAGCCGGGGCTCACGCAGACCTACACCAAGCCCATGCGGCACAGGCCAGAGTCTCACTCAGGCCCGCGTCGTCTGGCATCGCAGGCCGGCGACCGCGCGCTGGTGGATGCAGACAGCGCGCGCTTGCCGGTGCGCGTCGATGCCCCCGGCCGCATGGGCATCACCCGCCGCACCCATGCGGCATCGCCTATTCAGTGCCGCACGCAGCGCCTTCCTCGACCACCGTCGGTTGCGCGCCCTCGCCCAACGCCCTGATCTTGCCCGCAACGCGCAGCTCGCCGATCGATCCCCCGCGCTCCACCACCAGCGCATCGGAACCATCTCCCTGCGTCGTGATGTTGCCGCCCACGATCAGCTCGTCGACGCCGCCACCGTCCTTGACGCTGAACGCCGTCGCGGCAAGCTCCACGTTCACGCCCTTCACCAGCGTGTTTCCCACGCCTCCGACCGTCTCGATATCGTGAAGGACCTCGATGCGACCCACGTGGCGCGACAGCTGGATGCCCACCGAACCGTCTCCGTAGGTGCGGATGCTCTCGAAGACGCCCTGCCCGAGCTCGCCGTCGTACTGGTTGTATCCGCGCGCGCCCAGGCCGTAGGTCTCCAGCGGTGCGCTCGCCTCGAAGCGCCCCACCTGCCCGAAATTCACGAACCCCACTCCAGAGGGCCCGTAGGACACCACGCGCGCCCGCGGCTCCCACACGTCCACCGTGCCCCAGGCGTCGAGCACCATATCGTTTACGCCGTAGGTTGCCGTCATGCCCTCGTACACCACATGCTTCGCATGCGCGCCGTACACGATGAACACAGCCGCGGTGATGATGTTCGCGACGCCGAACGGAATCCGACCGGTGGAGTGCACCTCACCGGTCGTGAGCTCCTCGACTTCCACGCGTCCGCCCACGTCGCCGAACCCGGAGATAAACACGCCCGAACCCGTGACCGGGCAGCCAGCCGCGCCCACGCTCACGCCCTGCGCACGCAAGGTGATGCAGGAGCGCTCGTCGGCGTTGAAGTTGTAGACGGTCACCGCACCTTGCAGCACGTTGACACCGTATTTCTGCGGCTGCTCAAGGCGTGCGCGCGTATCGGCGGCGAGCACGTGGATGCGACGGATCGTCACATCGGCGCGCAGCGAGCCCTTGCGCATGATGAAGGAGAACTGGCCGGACAGTATCAGGTCCTCGAACAGCAGCGAGCCCAGGTTATCCGCCGTGCCCGCGCAAAAGACGGCGCGGCGGCGAGGCAGAGTCTGAATGCTCAGGTTTCGCACTACGTTATCGGCGGTGACGCCCACGCCATCCGAATCCTGGAACATGAGCACCGGCACACTGCCGTCCTCCTGCGCCTCACCGTAGAGCTCAACGCCCACCGGCAGCACAACCGGCCTGCTCACCATGAAGCTCCGCACGACCGTGAGCTGGCGCTCCCCCGCAGCTAACGCCTCGAGCAGCTGCTGTTCATTGTGCATATTCGCCATCGGTTTGTTCCTTTCCCGTCTTGCGTCTGCAACATTGCCGATCCGCCGCGGCCCAACGACCTGCCCCGCCGCAATCGCGGACGTGCGGCGGCCTCGACGCGATGCGCCGCGTCTGCACGCCGACGGCACGGCTCACACGGCCGAGCGCGAGTGCAGAGGGCCATGAATATGCGCCCATCCTAATGCCGCACCCCTCGCATGCGCATGCACGGGTGCCGAAAAATGGCACCCAGCTGGTCAGTCGGCGAGGTGGGTGGGCAGCGACCCGCGCACGCAGCCGGCAAAGCGCGCGCATGGCGGCCCGCGCACGCAGCCGGCAAAGCGCACGCATGGCGGCCCGCGCACGCAGCCGACATCGAGCGCGCGACGGCGCGACCGAGCGCGCAGGCACACCGCACCTGTGCAGGCGCCTACCCGCGCGCCACCTTGATTGCGCGCAACCTCAATCGCGCGCCACCTTGACCCTGCCCGCATACCGCCCGCGCGGCGCCCAGGGGGCGCGCATTCTCCCCCGCTTCGATCGCATGCTGGAACAAACGTGTCATCTTGTCCAACCGGGCCACAACCAACACCCGGCTTGCTACCATGATGCCCGCTGCACTTCCACCTGCAAGCACACCCACCCGAGCGCGCATCCGCCGCGCAACCATCCGAGCGCGCGCACGCTGCGCATCCACCCGTGCACGCCGCGCATCCACCTGAAAGGACATCATGGCCAACCCGAACATGCCTGCCGCCGTCATCTTCGACATGGACGGGACCCTGCTGGACACCGAGCGCGTCAGCCAAACCGCCTGGCGCCGCGCCGCCGCCGATCTCGGCATCACCATCCCGGAGGAGACGCTGCGCGCGTTCGTAGGATGCAGCCTGCCCAATGCGCGCGTGATGATCAACGAGCTCTTCGGCGACGAGGACCTCACCGACCGCCTCTTTGCCCACGAGGCCGACGTGTTCTTCCAGATCAGGGATGCCGAGCTCGAAACGAAGCCCGGGGCGCTCGCCTGCGTCCGCAGCCTGGCCGAATCGGGCATACCCGTCGCGCTCGCCACCTCGACCTCGCGCGAGCATGCGCTGCCGAGCCTGGACCGCTTCGGGTTCCGTGAGCATTTCCGCGCCGCCGTCTTCGGCGACGAGGTTGCCCGCTCCAAGCCCGAGCCGGACATCTACCTCGAAGCCGCACGCCGCCTCGAGGCGGATCCCCGTGCCTGCGTGGCCGTGGAGGATTCCTTCAATGGCGTGCGCGCCGGCCATGCCGCCGGCATGCGCGTGGTCATGGTTCCCGATTATGACCAGCCCACGCCCGAGATCCGCACCCTGTGCCACCTCGTGCTTCCCTCGCTGCTCGACTTCACGCTCAGCGCGTTCTAGCGGCCGTCGGGCGCCGATGCCGCAGATAACGGGGCATGTGCCCGCGCCACCGCCTGCCCCAACGCGGCCGATGGCACCCGCCGCCTGCCCTAACGCGGTCCGGCGGCGCCTGCCCCAACGCGGCCCGATGGCGACCGCCGCCTGCCCCAGCGCAGCCCGGCGGCGCCTGCCCGCGCGCCTACCGCGCGCGGGCGCGCTTGGCCTCGCGGTCGTTGAACATGAGGAAGAACGCCCCGAGCAGCAGCAGTGAGCACAGCGCGATCGACGTGAGCCCGAAGCGGTCGAGACACCAGTTGCCCAGCACTGCGCCCGCCACGAAGCACATGATGACGCCGAAATACAGCAGGCCGTTCTCCAAAAACCCGCGCTTGCGCGTGATCATGTAGTCGTCGACGCTTTGCAGGGCGGAACGCAGGTTGCCGATGCACATGGTGGTGGCGATGCCGTGGCCGTGGATCTTACGGAAGCTCTCCACCTGCATTCCGCAGGCCAGCGAGGTCAGGCAGTTGGCAGGAACGTTGAGGTCGGAGCCGATCAGGCTCACGCACAGCAAGATCACCGCCTCGGCGAACACCGTCACCTGCCGCCAGTGCATCAGGCTGGAGAAGCGCTCGTGCACAAGGTCGCTCGCCATGATGCCCACCGCGAAGCACAGCACCGGGAACAGAAAGCGCGCCGCCAGGTCGAAGTTCCCTTCGGAGATATGAACACCCACCAGAAGGATGTTGCCCGTCTGCGCGTTGGCGAACACGCCGCCGCGCCCCATGTAGGAATACACGTCCATGAACCCGCCCACCAGGGCGAGAATGACGCCGACCTCGATCGACTCCGAAACCTGCTTCGCCCGCTTCATACCCTGCGGTCACGCCTCCTCGCGTCCATGGGCCATATCCGCTCCATCGTAGCGTATCATAGACAAAAACGCCCCTGCGGCTCGCGCACGCGAGCACATGTAACAGTCTGCGAGGTGCTCCATGGCGCGTATCACCGCCGCCCGCAACCGCACGCAAGCAACCATCGTCCTCGTTGGCTGCGTGTTTCTGTTCGCCGCGTTCGGCCTCATGGTCTACGGGCGCTTCTGCACGAGCGTCGGGATGGCGGGGCTGTACAACCGTGCCTCCCTCGGTGTGGCGTTCATCCTGTTCGGCATCTCCCTTGCCCTGTTCACGCCCTGCGTCTTCATGCAGCGGATGTACCGCAAGCGCATCGACGGCGGCCAGCTCGCCCGCGAGTTCGCCGGGCTCGCCCTCGGCTTCTGCTGCTATGTGGTACCGTTCTTTTTGGCCATGGGCGCGCTTTCCGCCGCCGACCAAATCGGCGTCATGGGCCTTGTCCTCATGGTCGCCTTCGGCGCCATCCCCTTCCTCTACCGGCGCTATCGCAAGAAGCGCCCCATCCGCTACGAGCACACCGGCTCGGCGGCGCTCGTGCTGTTCTGCGGCGCGCTCGGCCTCGTGTCCCTGGTAGGCGGCTCGTATGCCTGCTCCGAGATGCTCGATGACCTGAACGGCGGCTGGAAGCAGGACACCTTCGCCTTCTACGAGGTCAGCATCGACCGCCCGAGCGGGCGCAGCGCCTGGCTCACCCCCACCACCTACGAGGTGGACCTCTATCGGAATGGCGCGGCGGCCAAGGCGCGACATGCCACGGCGCACCTATCCGTGAATGAATCGGACTGGCCCGCCGTGGCGCTCGTCCTCGAGGAGCCCTTGGCCGAGGTCCGCTGGTACCCGCAGACGCGCACGCTCGTGGGCGCGCGCGACGTCGACAGTACCCTTGCGGTGGGAGATGCGATCGACTAGACAGGCGCTACGGGCACTTCGGGCTGACGGCAACATGCCCGGCCGAGCAGGTGGCGCGCTTCGGCAAGGGGCCAGCAAGCAACCGGAGAGGCGCTTCGGGCCTGTCGGTGCGGGCCGTGAGCAGCTGCACCAGCAGGCACCGCCTCGACGCGAGTCCCTCGCTGCCATTTGCGACAACACGGCGGCCCCGGCGGCCCCGGTGCGCAAACGGGCACCCATGGCGTATCCTTATGTGCATCGAAGCGACCCGAAGGAACAGCCCGTGGCACGACATCCCAAACGCACCAAGCCCCGCACCTCCGCCGCGCACGCGCACGCCGCCGAGCCGAAGACGCCGCAGCCGAGCGACCGCGCGTGCCGCGTGGGCGCGCGACCGCAGCCGTCTCGTCCGTCCCGCCCGCCGCGCGAGGCCTTCCTGCCCGTCTCGCGCGCCGACATGGACGCCCGCGGCTGGGATGTATGCGACTTCGTCTACATCTGCGGTGACGCCTACGTCGACCACCCCTCCTTCGGCATGGCCATCATCACCCGCGTCCTCGAGGCCCACGGCTACCGCGTGGGCATCATCTGCCAGCCCGACTGGCGCGACCCGAACAGCATCGCGGCGCTTGGCGAGCCCCGGCTGGGCTTTCTGGTCTCGGCCGGCAACATGGATTCCATGGTGAACCACTACACCGTGAACAAAAAACGCCGCCATGAGGACGCCTACACGCCAGGCGGCGCGGCGGGCGCGCGGCCCAACCACGCCGTCGTCGTCTACGGCAACCTCATCCGCCGCACATTCAAACACACGCCCATCCTCATCGGCGGCATCGAGGCGAGCCTGCGCCGTCTGGCCCACTACGACTACTGGTCCGATGCCCTCAAGCGCTCGATCCTGCTCGACTCCGGCGCCGACCTGCTACTGTACGGCATGGGCGAGCACGCCATCGTGGAGGTGGCCGACGCCCTGGCCGGCGGCCTGCCGGCAAGCCAGATCACCTACGTGAACGGCACCGCCTACCGCACAAGCGGGGCCGACGCGCTCGCGCAGGTGTACGACTACGGCCTGCTGCCCAGCTGGGACGAGCTGGAGCACGACCGCCTCGCCTACGCGCGCTCGTTCAACATCCAGCAGCAGAACATGGACCCCATCACCGGCCGTCGCCTGGTGGAACCCTACCCCAACGGCGTCTACGTGGTGCAGAACCCGCCCGCCTCGCCGCTCACCACGCGCGAGATGGACGAGGTGGCCGAACTCCCCTACACGCGCGCCTGGCACCCCGACTACGACGCCGTCGGCGGCGTGCCAGCGTTTTCCGAGGTCAAGTTCTCCATTTCCAGCAACCGCGGCTGCTTCGGCGAGTGCTCCTTCTGCGCGCTCACCTTCCATCAGGGCCGCATGCTGCAGGTGCGCAGCCGCGAGAGCATCGTCCGCGAGGCGCGCGCCCTCACGCGCGACCCCGAGTTCAAGGGCTATATCAACGACGTGGGCGGCCCCACGGCGAACTTCTTCAAGCCCGCCTGCAGCAAGCAGCTCACGCACGGCGTCTGCAAGAACCGCCGCTGCCTGTGGCCGCACGTGTGCCGCAACATGGACGTGGACGAGGACGCCTACGCCGACCTGCTGCGAGAACTGCGCGAGCTGCCCGGGGTGAAGAAGGTGTTCGTCCGCAGCGGCATCCGCTTCGACTACACCATGGCCGATGCGAGCGACAAGTTCCTGCTCGAGCTGCTCCAGCACCACGTGAGCGGCCAGCTGCGCCTGGCGCCCGAGCACGTGAGCGACGCGGTGCTGTCGGTGATGGGCAAGCCGAGCCGTGCGGTGTACGACGCGTTCGTGGAGCGCTTCGAGCGGCTCTCGGCACAATTCGGGCTCAAGCAGTACGTGGTGCCGTATCTGATCTCGAGCCACCCGGGGTCCACCATGAAGGAGGCCGTGGAGCTGGCCGAGGCGGTGCGCGACATGGGATACATGCCCGAACAGGTGCAGGACTTCTACCCCACGCCCTCCACCATGAGCACCTGCATGTACTACACCGGCGTGGACCCGCGCACGATGCGACCCATCTACGTGGCGCGCGACCCCCACGAGAAGGCCATGCAGCGCGCGCTCATCCAATATCGCAAGCCGGAGAACTACAAGCTGGTGAAGGAGGCCCTGCGCAAGGCGGGTCGCGAGGACCTGATCGGCTACGGTGAGCGGTGCCTGATCCTGTCTCTTATACACATCTCCGAGCCCACGAGACGTAGAGGAATC
>CABRIF010000116.1 GCA_902470925.1 uncultured Collinsella sp.
ATGTGTATAAGAGACAGCCCCCGACCCGACGCCGGATACCAAGCCCGGCCAGGGCGGGCAGGGCAGCGCCGGAGCCTCGGACGGCAACCTTGGGGCGTCCGGCAACCCGGGCGCCCAGAAGCCCGGCTCGGGTTCTGCCACCGGAAGCGGCAGCCTGCCCCACACCGGCGACGCGGTGCCGCTCGCCGCGCTCACCTTGGCAGGCGGGGCCGGCGCGGCAGCGATTGCCGCCGGACGCCGCATGAGGCGCACGCGGTAGCGCACTGCTCGCCATACCCGCACATCAAGCAAACAAGCGGCTGCCAGGCATCTTCGCCCGGCAGCCGCTTCTACGTTCGCCCGTATGTACGCGCGCTCGGGCAGACGCTTGCGGGCGGACAGCCGGCCCTGCGGGAGCACCCGCCGCCGCATCGCCTCCCGGTATCTGCAGGGTGGACAACGGGTGCTGCCACAAGGTGGGCAACGGGCGATGTCGGCAAGGTGGGCAACGGGCAGCATCGCAGCCACCCGCTCTGCCCGGACACCCTGCTGCAGGGCCGCCGCGCTCGCTCCCCGAGTGCCCGGATCCGAACCGGCCCGCTACTTGTTCTCGGCCACGATGCTCTTGTAGGACGCAAGCTCGGTATAGATCTCGTCGTGCAGCGGGTTCAACTTGCGACGGCGAATCTCACGGAACTGCCAGATGGCAACGGCCGCATTGGCCGCCAGCGACACCGCGCTCACCGCGAAAAACATCGTGGGGTTGTGCGTGGTCGCCACCGGGGCGATGCGGTCGGCGAACTGCGGGACCGTCATGACGAACATGATCCACAAGCCCAGCGTGTGCGCGCGATGCTGCAGCCAGGCGCCGCGCTTGATGAAAAACGCCGGCACCGTGCAGGAGATCAGCAGCGCCAGGCCGCAGTAGAAGCTGTGGTCGGAGATGCAGTTGTACGTGTAGGCGAAGTTCCAGAAATCGTACGCCAGGATCCAGCCCCAGAACATGTCGGGCCAGATCATGTCGCGCGTGCGGTCCTTCGAGATGAAGATGCCCAGCCACCCGCAGATGGTGATGATGTTCAGGATGCCCGCGATGCCGTTCATGATGTTCCACGGGCCCGAGATGGTCCACAGGTTCTCGACCGTGCCGCCGCTCCACAGCCCGAAGCTGAACACCTGGAAGTCGCGGATCACGGCCTCGGCGATGTTGACGGCCAAGATCACCGGCGGAAACAGGCGCGCCCAGCGCTTCTCCACCAGGCTGTGGCGCACGCCGTCGGCGTCGGTCCAGCTCACGTAGCGCAGCGCCATGAAGCCCAGACAGCCCGCCAGCGCCGAATAGGTCTTGACCCAGTTGAACCACGTGCCCGTGCCGTACTCGTTGCCCGGCGCGGCCGTGGTGGGCCACACGAAGATCGTGAGCACCAGCGGCGCCACGAAGAACAGGGCGATGCCGCCCCATTTGGTCGAACGCCCCAGCTCGTTGAAGGCCATGAGGGCGAACACCACGAACAGCCAGATGGCCCAGCCCATGGCGTCGGTCGCCTCGTACAGGATTCCCATACCGCTTCCCTTTCTCCCCGCGGGCGCTCCAGGCGCACCCGCTTATCCAGTTGTTGACAGTCTGTCAACAATAACGACATCACGGTTATACCTGAAGATCGCGCGGACGAAAAGAGCGCAAACCGCCCGGCGGCACAAATGTGCGGCCGGGCGGTCAGATTGGGGTGCAGCGGACAGTGCAGGCCGGCAGAGGAGTGAGGGCGACCGGCGGCGCGGCCCGCCTTATGCCGCCCCCTCCGCCGAGGCGGCATCGGTAGCCGCCACATCGCCGGACGGGCTGGTGTCGGCTCGGCCCGTCTCGAAGAAGGTGTAGATCGCCTTGGAGTAGTAGGCGCTCCCCAAATCGGAGGGGTGGGAGTAGTCGCGCAGGAAGTAGGTGTCGTACTCGTGACTCGAGAAGTCCGCCACCTGCACGCCGGCCTTCGCGCAGGCCGCGCGCATCATATCGTAGTAGCGCGCCCGGACCTCCTTGGTGTAGACGGTCTGGTCGTAGGCCTCGCCTTTGACCGGCTGAAGCACCACAAGCGGCTCCACCCCCGCCTCGCGGCACGCCTCGAGCGCCATCTCGAAGTCCTCGAACTCCTGCTGACTGAAATAGGCGCCGTCCTCGACCTTCCAGTTCCTGTTGGCGCCGTCCACCCACTTTTGATACTTCTTCCGATACCAGGGGTCGTTGAAGCCGAACTCGTTGCCCTGGGCCTGCTTGCGCGCCGTGCGGGCGGCCGAGGTGAACAGGGAGTTCCAATCGGGCGTAGGGCCCGACCCCGCATCGGCGCGGTCCCCGGCAAGGTCGTCGGCGTGTAGCTCGGCGAGCGGGTCGTCCTCGTTGCAGGAGGCGGCGTAGTCGTTTGCCAGCCGCAGGTCGCTCACGAGCGAACGCAGCGTGTCGTCGACCTCGCTGACCTCATGCGCCAACGGCAGCGAGCCGCCGGTCCGGTCGACCCCGTAGCTGGCCATGCGCGCCGTGACCCGGCGCTTGAGGTCGGTCGAGATGCGGTCGTTGTGCATAAAGGCCTCGTAGGCGCCCTGCGAGAACACCGGCGGAAAGTCCTGGTCGGGCCGGCGGTAGGACATGAACCACTGGATGGACGGGAACAGGACGATGCGCTTGGGCCCCTTGAGGTGGCTGGCGAAGGCGCCGATTTCGATCGCCTGCCACAGGTCGGTGCAGCCGGCGCGGCCCACCACCATGGTGCTGATGTCGTAGCGACCGCCCGCCAGCAGGTTGGCCGGATGGGCCGGCCCGGCCGGGCCGGGGTTGAGCTCAGAGGAGCCGAACACCAGCTGCGGGTTCTCGCCGCGCTGCACGCGCGCGTCGTACTGCTTCGTCATGAAGCTGAAGCTCGCCACCTGCTGGGCAGACGGGTATGCCGCGTACGGCGCGCGGTCGCCCTGCCCGATTCCAAAGGCGCACACGTAGGCCGTGCTCGCCCCCACCACGAGCGCAAGCGCCGCCAAAACGCCAACCAACCGCTTCATCGATCGTTTCCTTCCTTGTATGCCCGCGCGCCGCCGCGCAGGGTATGCCCGAGCACCGCGCGCGGGGTATGGTCACGCACCGCCGTGCGCAGGGTATGGTCGCGCGCCGCGCGCAGGCGCCGCGTCCCTTCCGTCGACCGGAGCCGTCGCACCCGGGCGGGCGAGCCGTGGCGCTCCGGGCAAGCGGACCGTGGCGCCCGGGCGGCCCTCTTCAGGCGACCCTCTTCAGACGGCGATCTTCAAGTCCAGCGCGGAGCCGTCCTGTTCGCCAAACGAATCGACCCCGTCCCCAAAACGACAGGGTCGCGTAGCCGCCGAGGCCCGAACCCGCTGCGGGCCCTACGCCACCCGAATCGAACCCGTCCCCAAACGAACAGTCCCCAAACGAACAAACGAATTGACCCCGTCCCCAAAATGGCACGGGGGCCTAGAACTCCGCGTAGACCGGCTTTGCCGGCGCTCCGAACGGCGAGAACACGAAGAACCACACGAGAACCGCCACGAGCATCAGCACCAGGGCGCACCATGCCGCAGCCGCCGTCCAGCTGTTGGAGAAAAACCAGGCGCGCACCGCCTCCGCCGCCGGATGCAGCCGCTCGACCGGCCCCGGCGTGCGAGCAGAGGACGCGGGTACCTTCTGCGGTGCGCCCGTGCTCACAGGCGCACCTCGATCTGGTGGATGATCTTGTTCACACTGTTCATCTCATCGCGCTCCACCGCCGTGGGGGCGATGTCCACGCCGAAGCGCTCCTCGATGGCCACGAGCACCTCGATGGCCGCCAGCGAGTCGAGCAGGCCCGCGTCGAACAGGTCAATATCGCGCTCCTCGCGCACGGCCTCGTCGTCGCAGATCTCCTCGAGCATCTCGAGCACCTGCTCCTCAAGTGCATTCCTATCCATGAATCAACCTTCCTACGAGATGATGTACCTGACCCGAGAACAGCGCGAAGCCGATGACCACGAGCTGCAGGGTGATGAACCAAGAAAGCGCACGGTACCAGGTCTTATGCCGGTTGCGCTTGTAGAACTTCGACCGCTTCTGCCACACCTCGCACCCGGCCAGCAGCACCCCGTGGTACAGGCCGTAGGCCATATAGTCCACGGTCAGCCCGTGCCAGGCGCCCATGAGCACCATGTTCACCACGTAGCCGGCACAGGCGGTCTGCACGCGGTTGGAGAACAGGTGCCGCTTGGTGGCCATCCGCGTGAAGCGCATAAACACGAAATCGCGCAGCCAGGTCGACAGCGTGATGTGCCAGCGGTTCCAGAAGTCCTTGAGGTCGATGGCGGCAAACGGCGCGCGGAAGTTGCGCGGGCAGCGGATGCCGAAGCAGTAGCAGGCCCCCATCGCCATCAGCGAGTAGCCGGCGAAATCGGCGAACAGGTAGCCCGCGTACACGTAGGCGCGCGCGATGGTGCGCACCGCCTGCGGACCGGGCAGCACGTTCAGGCCGGGAATCACCGCGCCGATCGCGCCAGCGGCGGGGTCGAGCACCGTCTGCAGCACCGTCGCCACCACCAGCTGCATCACCGCGCCCACGAGCAGCAGCAAGACGCCGCGCGTGAACAGGTCGGCGTAGGCGGCGCGCGTGTAGCGCGTGTCGGCGTCGGCGGTGAAGCGGCGCGAACGGTCGATGGGGCCGGAGGTGAAGGTGGCGAAAAACGTCAGGAAATACAGGTAGTCCAGCGGCTTGAGATCCTCGATCAGCCCGTCGCGAATCTCGATGAGCACCTGGACCGCCTTGAAGGTGAGGTACGAGATGCCGATGAACCCCAGCAGGTTCTGGTCGAACACCGCGCCGATCTTGTAGATGACCAGCGGCGCGACGGTCGCGGCGAGCGCTGCGCGATACACCGCCAGGCTGCGGCGTCCCGTCTGCCAGCTCCGGAGCGTGACCCAGGTGGCGAGCGACGCCACCGCGAGAAAGACCGCAAACGCGGCCGCCCCGTGCGCCGTGCCCGAGAACAACAGCAGCAACATGAGGCAGGAGGCGATAAAACCGTAGTACTTGATGCGGCGCCCGGTGAAGCCCAGGACGGCCGCCGGCACCACCGCGATGGCCAGCGCGCAGAAAAACGAGGGCGAGGTGTAGAAGTCCATGCGAGCCTTCCTAGCGGCCCTGCGCGGCCAGCGCGCGGCGGTCGACCTTGCCGTTGCCGGTCATGGGAAGCGCCTCGGCGAACACGATCTTCTTGGGGATCATGTAGTGCGGAAGCGTGGCCTTGAGCTGCTCTTTGATCGCCAGACCGGCGCGGAAGGGGCTCTCGGTGAGGGGCTCGGCGCTCACCACGTGCGCCACGAGATGCGCGATCTTGCCGTCGCGCTGCGCGGGGACCACCGCGGCGGCGGCCACCGCGGGCAGGCGGCGCAGGTGCTCCTCGATCTCGCCCAGCTCGATACGGAAGCCGTTGAGCTTGATCTGCAGGTCGAGGCGGCCCCGATAGTGCAGCATGCCGGCGGCGTCGAGCATGCCCTCGTCGCCGGTGCGATAGGTGCGGCAGGGCTCACCGCCGAGCTCGGCGGCCCCGAAGGCCCGCTCGGTGAGGTCGGGCCGGTTGAAATAGCCGCGCGCCACGGTATCGCCCTCGATGATGACCTCGCCGAAGGTCCCCGGCGCGCAATCGGCGCCCGTCTCGTCCACGATGCGGATGCGGGTCCCGCGGCGCGGGGCGCCCACCGGCAGGGGCGCGTCGGCTGCGGCGAGCTCACGCGTCACCTCGACCGAGGTCACAGCGACCGTCGACTCCGTGGGGCCGTAGGTGTTGAGCACCCGGGCAGCCGCGAAGCGCTCGAGCAGGCGCGCGGCCGTAGCGTTCGGCAGGGTCTCGCCGCAGAAAAGGAACAGGCGCAGATCGGGCATGAGCGCATCGGAGAACTCGGGGGCCGCCAGGCACAGCTCGGCAAACGACGGCGTGGAAACCCAGACGCCCGCCCGGGAGGCGGCGAGCGCCTCAAGCTGGTGCGCCATGCTCTGCTGCGTGGCGTGGGCAAGACTGAACAGCGTGCCGCCCGAGGCCAGGGCCCCGGCGAGCTCAAACACCGACAGGTCGAAGGAGAAGGGCGCCTGGTCGACCCAGACCATCGCGCAATTTGGGGACGGGGTCGTTTCGTTTGTGTCGGATGGGGACGGGGTCGTTTCGTTTGCACCGAAACCGGAACCGGACGCCGATGACGCCGCGGGGTTGCCATCACCGAATGGGGACGGGGTCGTTTCGTCGGCATCGAGCAGGGCCGGGATAACGTCGGCAGACCCCAACGCACCTGCCGCGAGCTCCAGGTCCCAAGCGCAGAAGTTGTCGAAGCACGAGGCCGTCACCTCGACGCCCTTGGGCGAGCCGGTGGAACCGGAGGTAAACAGGATGTAGGCGAGGTCTTCGCCCGCAATCCAGCGGGCACGGCTGGACACTCCGCCGGCGCGCACGGCATCCTCAAGGGCCGCACGGCCAACGAGGCGCGCCGCAGGCAGGGCCTCGGGCTGCGGAAACTCCTCGATGGCAAGCATGAGCGGGCCAGCAGCTGCGGCATCGGCGGGCAGCGCCACGGCGATCTGCTCCACGATGGATGCCGCGCGCGAAGCCGGCACGGAAAAGCAGTCGACGGGAACGTAGGGGCAGCCCGCCTTCATGCAGGCCAAAAAGCTCGCAACCATGAGCGGATGCTTGTTGCCGTACACCACCACGGGGGTGCCAGGCGCCACGCGCTCGGCAATATAGGACGCAAGCGCCTCGGAGGCGCGCCACAGCTCAGCGTAGCTCAGCTGCTCGCCCGTGGACACCTGCACCGCGCAGGCGTCGGCTCGCGCCGCCGCCATCCGCTCGATCTGCTCAAGATACCTCATCGCGTTCCCATCTTCTTCCCGCCGACGCATGTCATTTGAGCCTACCCCCCCCCCGGATGCCTTTTGCCAAGACCCCCCGGCCCTTCAACCTGGCCGAAAACGCCG
>CABRIF010000117.1 GCA_902470925.1 uncultured Collinsella sp.
CTCTACGTCTCGTGGGCTCGGAGATGTGTATAAGAGACAGCGCGTAGGTGCGCGGGCGAGGCGGCGCGGCGGGTAGGGACGCGGAAGCGAAATCCGTCGGACCGGAGGCAGCCTCCGCTGCACCCTCAGCAACCGCTGCAGCCACAGCACCCCCAACGACAGCCGCGTCCGACCCCGTCACGCCCTCCGGCACGGCACTCAACGAACCGCCAGCTTCGTCCGCACCGCCAACAGACTCCCCCGCGCAGACGCTCGCCGCTCCCCCGGTCAGCCCGTCTGCGCAGCACGCCTCGGCAGACACCTGCGGCATCTGCTCGACACGCACATCATTCACTTCTGCAGCTTTATGCACTCTTCAACGCCTCACGTGGATACAGAGCAGCCAGCTTCGCCTCGGGGCTCTCCGACTTGCTCAGAACTGCCAAGCCAACACGCGTGGTCAATACGCGACCGCATAGGTTGACCTCTAAAAACGCCAAACTCTTGCGTCGATTGATGCTTTTGATCAGATAGTCGCGGCCCACCAGCGGACCGGACGTGATGGTCACCTGGTCGCCCTCTTTGAACCCGCGGCTCATGGGCACCACGCGCTGGCCGCGCTTCGTAAACGCAGCGATCAGCTCGACCTCGTCTTTTGCCAGCGGCACAAACGCGTCGCCCTGCATGAACACGCGCGCGAACTCGTCCATGCGCAGCAGATGCTGCTCAAGCGTCAACGGATCGTTCGTGACGGCGATAAGATAGCCCGGAAACAGGTCCTTCTGCACCGGCACCCACGTCCCGCGCACCTTTGCCTCGGTGACGTACTTGGGGCTGAAACACTCGTCCAGCACGCCTGCGGGCACCACACGCCCAATCAGGGCGGCCATGGCGTCCTCGCGCCCTTTGAGGACCTGAATCACATACCACATGCAGCATCACCACCTTCGTTCACTCGACATGTAAAGAACCGAGGGGTGCATACGCCTTGCCTATGGCTTCGCCATACCGACTTTTCAGCCGGATTCACAAGACCCTATGCAGTCCCTCAGCTCTGTCGAAGCCAACACGTGGCTCTGCTCCGAAAAGAGAGGTATGGTGCAGCCCTGAACATGCGATGGGCATGTCAGTTGGCTGCATGCAACCCAGCCGTGCGGCGGCTGCATCGCATGCAAACAACTGGAGGCAGATGCGCCCGATGCTTCTACACGGGCATCAGCGTCCCGACGCTGGGCTTCTCGATGCGCGAACGCAACATTGCCTCCCCTTGCACCCGCGTGCGGACGCGCGCGCTATTCGACTGGTAACGATGAGCTGGTGCAGTGCTGGAGCGCACGATACGGCCAGCGCAAGCAAGGCGCTGGCCGATCTGCCAGCGAGAAATCGGCAACAGAATGCAACGATCCCACATGCAACTGGCTATCGGTTTGCCTATCAGGCACGGCATCCTCCTCCCGTTTTCTACAACACAGTCCTGTATTATCCACTATACATTCCAACAGGACAAGGTCAGTTTGGACGCCCCCCCCCCGCTCTACACAAACAGGACAACCCCCTCTGCGCGCATTTTCGACCCGTAGCGGCAAATGCCGTGGTAGAAGGTGGTACGTTAGATGGAAATGCGCGGTGGAGGGCCTGGTAAGGGTACGGCGCGCAAGCGACCTAATCGACCACAGCTACAGGTCGCAGGTCCTCGAATGCCCACAGTGCGCAGCCAGGATGCAGCGAATTGCGCTTGGCCAAATTTTTTCAAAATTGATGCTTGCACGCGTTGGAAGAATGCGTATACTATTCCTTGTTGCTTGAGAGCACCAAACATTCCTCGGTAGCTCAATGGTAGAGCACGCGGCTGTTAACCGCGCTGTTGTAGGTTCGAGTCCTACCCGGGGAGCCATTGATTTTTAACCCGCCCTTTCGGCGGGTTTTTTCTTACCGTTTTGCATCGGCGCATTGCCCGCACCCAAAATGCGCGGTACAGTCCGAACGCGGATTGCGTATACGCCGGACGAGCGAAACGCAGGTCCCCGACACTCTCGGCTGCCCAGTGTGGTACAACACGCGAACTCGGACCGCCTTCTAACTCCCTGGTCAAAACTGCACGCAAACCCAAGGCGTCTTCGGGCTCCCCGTACCAGGCTCCCCCGTGCAAAACAAAAGTCCCGACCCCGGTGAAACTCCGGGATCGGGACTTGTATGCACGTGCTGCATCGCGAACGCAACAAGCGGCGTTAGCTCTCGATGTAGTCCTTGAGCTTGCTCGAGCGGCTCGGATGACGCAGTTTAGCCAAGGTCTTGGACTCGATCTGGCGAATGCGCTCGCGCGTGACGCCGAACTCGCGACCGACCTCCTCGAGCGTGTGGGGATGCCCATCCACCAAGCCGAAGCGCAGCTCGATGACCTTGCGCTCGCGATCGGCCAGGCCGTCGAGCACCTGGGTGAGCTGCTCCTGCAGCATCGAATAGCTCGCGGCATCGGGCGGCACCACAGCCTGGGAGTCCTCGATGAAGTCGCCCAGCTGGGAATCCTCTTCCTCGCCGATGGGCGTCTCCAGGGAAACGGGCTCCTGGCTGATCTTCTGAATCTCGCGCACGCGGTCGGCGCTCATGTCCATCTCGGCGCCGATCTCCTCCGGGGTTGGGTCGCGGCCCAGATCCTGCAGGAGCTGGCGCTGCACGCGCACGAGCTTGTTGATGGTCTCGACCATGTGCACCGGAATGCGGATGGTACGGGCCTGATCGGCGATGGCGCGCGTGATGGCCTGGCGAATCCACCAGGTAGCATACGTGGAGAACTTGAAGCCCTTCTCGTAGTCGAACTTCTCCACCGCGCGGATGAGGCCCAGGTTGCCCTCCTGGATCAGATCCAGGAACAGCATGCCGCGGCCCACGTAGCGCTTGGCGATGGACACGACCAGACGCAGGTTGGCCGAGATGAGCGCCTGCTTGGCGTCCAGGCCCATCTGCTCCACGCGCATCAGACGGCGCATCTCCGCGCGGGTGAGCTCCAGCTCACCGGCCTCCTGCCGCTCGAGCTTCTCGGCGGCTTCCAGGCCGGCCTCGATCTTCATGGCCAGATCGACCTCGTCAGCCGCGGTAAGCAGGTCGACCTTGCCGATCTCTTTGAGGTACATGCGAACCGGATCGCCGGTGAGCATGACGGTGGAGGCATCCATGCCGCGGCTGCGGGCGCGGCTGCGGCTCGTGCGCGCGCGGGGCTTTTTCTTGGACTTCGACGATGCCATCTCGGCATCGGCGCGTTTGGCGATCTTGAGGTCGTGGTCCTCGTCGCTCTCCTCGTCGTCCAGGACATCGTCATCGTCGTGCACGGACTCGTCCATATCGTCGGTGAGCTCGGAGTCCTCGTCCTCGTTGGCGGCAACGATCTCGACCCCGCGATCGCGCAGGAACCGATAGATGGAAGTCAGCTGTGCATCGGTGACATCGACGTCTTTAAGCGCAACCTGGATATCGTCCTCAGTGACAGAACCGGACTTCGACCCAAGATTCAGCAGCTTCTCGATCGTTGCATCGAGTGCGGCACCCGTGCTCACAGTCTTTTTTGGCACAGAGTCTCCCTTCTTAGCACATAGGACTCATTAGTCTACCACGCATCTATACCCGATGGAACAACAATCCATACAGCGTTTTCACGCCCCGTGCTCGATGGAGCGCGCAGGACCGTCGGGATGGATCCGCGCGCCGCGCGGGGACGGCGCTGGAAAACCGAAGCAGGCGGGCGGCGGGCCGGGTGTGCGGATCGGCGATCGGGCCTTCCGGCCGGGCGATGCACCGTCCGTACAGCGCAAAGCGGCTCGGCGATCTGGCCGTTCCAGCGACTCGCCCGCACGGCGCCCCGCCCGCACGGGCCCCATGGCTCAAACGATCACGCCGTCCCGTCGGCGCGGAACGGGTCGGCAACGCCTTCCACAGCCCGCTCGAGCTCGCGGATGCGCGCGGCGTCCTGCGTGGCCTGGATGGCCAGGGCGCGCCGGTCCTCCACGGTAAGGCTGCGGTCGGAGCGCAGGCGGCCCTGCGCGGCGCGCATGCGGCGGCGCGTTGTGTAGAGCTCGAGGGTGTCGAGCAGAAACGCGATGTTGGTCTCGGTGGGGTGCGCGCTGGTGGACGAAATGGTCCCCACCGATACGAGCTGCGGAGCCTCATCGCACACGGCGCGAGCGGCGGCCATGGCGTCGGCGGCGCTCGTGCCCTCGGGCGTGGCGAGCACCGCCCACGCGATCGCCTCGTTGCGGGCATCGACCCATTCGATCGAGCAGATACGCTCGGCAAAGGGACGGAAGCTGTCCGGGAAACTCGTGAGCAGGGTGAGCAGCTCGCGTTCGCACACAAGCGAGTGACGCTCCAGATCGGTAAGGACCGTCAGTCCCGCAGCCCAGGAATCGGGCGTACGCGCGGAGACGCCCGTTGCGGCAGCGCCACCCCGGGCGGGGGCGCCCGTATGTCCCGCGGACCCAGGCACCTCGTCGTAGTCGCCGTACTCGGTTGGCTCGTAATCGGGCGGCACGTCGTCGTAGGGCGGCAGGTCGGCATCGGCAGGCATCGAGGCCATCGGAGCTCCGCTGCCGAATGAGGGGGCAGCTCCCTGCGACGCGCGCGAGGCGCCCGAAGCGCCCGAGGCCGCATGGCCCGTCCCGCGGCCCGAGCCCGATGCAGCCCGCTCGCCTGCGGCGCCGCGACCCGCGCGCTCGCCGCCTGCCGCACCCTCGCGAGCCCGGCGTTCGGCAGCCCGCTCGCGCTGCTGCTCGCGTTGGCGGGCAACCTGCTCACGCTGGGCCACATCGCGGAACACCTTGCCGGCGTTCTCGCGGATAACCTCCACATCGAGCGCCAGGCGGTCGGCGATCTTCATGTAGTACGAATCGATCAGGAAACTCTCCCGCAGCGGGTAGATGAGCTCGAGCGCCTCGCGCAGGGCCTTGGCGCGGCCGCCCGGCGTGGAGATGTCGCTTTCCTCCTCGAGCTTACCGAACACGAAGTCCATGAGCGGCTGGGAATCGGCGATCAGCGCGCGGAGGGCATCGACCCCCTCGGCGTGCACGAAATCGTCGGGGTCCATGCCGCCCGGCAGCGTCACACAGCGCAGGTCGATGTCGTCGGTCTCAACGAACTGGATGGCGCGACGAGCCGCCTTCTGCCCGGCGGCGTCGCCGTCGAACATGTAGACGATCCGCTTGGTGAAGCGCATGAGGGTCTTGACGTGCGCAGCGGTGAGCGCGGTGCCCAGCACGGCGACGATGTTGTGGATCCCGGCCTTCCAGCAGGACATGGCGCTGATGTAGCCCTCGACCACGATCACCTCGCCGGCGGCCACGATGTGGTCTTTCGCCCAGTTGAAACCGTAGAGGTTCTTGCCCTTGTGGAAGATCGGCGTCTCAGAGGTGTTGAGGTATTTGGCGTTGGTCTTCTCCTTGTCGAGCGCGCGGCCGCCGAAGGCGATGCAGCGGCCCTGCTCGTCCAGGATGGGAAACATCACGCGGTCGAAGAAGCGGTCCACGAGCCTGCCGCCGCGCCCCGAGAACGCCACGTTCGCGTCGATCATCTCCTGCGGGGTGAAGCCGGCAGCCGACAGATGCGCCACGAGCGCCCCGCGGCCCGGCGCGAAGCCCAGCCGATAGGTGCGGCAGGTGGCGGCGTCGAGGTCGCGCTGTTTGCAGTAGGCGCGGCCGCGGTCATCGCGCCCGCGCATGAGCAGGGTGTGGTAGAAGTCGGCCGTGGCCTCGCACACGTCGATCAGGCGGCTGCGTTTGGGACCGCGGCGCTGGAACGTCGAGTCCTCGGCAAGCTCGATACCTGCGCGATCGGCCAGGTAGCGGATGGATTCGGGGAAGCTCAGGTTCTCGCGCTTCATGACGTAGGTGAAGCAGTCGCCGCCCTCGCCGCAGCCGAAGCAGTGCCACACCTGCGTAGCCGGGATGATATGGAACGACGGCGACTTCTCGCCGTGGAAGGGACAGCAGCCCCACAGGTCGTGCCCGCGCGGCTTAAGCTCGACGGTCTCCTGCACGAGCGCCACCAGGTCGGTGGCGTCGCGCACCCGGTTCTTATCCTCGTCCGAAATCATGCCTTCACCTCCCGGCATCCCTCGCCCGCCAGCGCGCGCGTGCGCGCGATATCGCCCTGCACAGCCTCGATGAGCTCCTCGACGGATGCGAAGCGCTGCGAGGGGCGCAGGTAGGTGTCGAACGAGACGGCGATCGGGGCGCCGTACAGATCGCCTGCGTACCCGAGCAGGTTCGCCTCCAGGTGCGCGGATGCGCGGCTGTCCCGGAACATCGGCGGCAGGCCCACGTTGATGGCGGCGGGCCACACGCGCGCACCGACCGCCGCGTACCCGGCATAGACGCCCTCGGCGGGCAGGAGCTGATTGGCGCCGAGCGCCACGTTGGCGGTGGGAAAGCCCATGTTGGAGCCTTCTCCACGCCCATGCTCCACCCGCCCGCGCACCATATAGCGCCGACCGAGGGCCGCGTTGGCGGCGGCAAGATCGCCTGCGGCCAGCAAGCGGCGGATGCGGGTGGCGCTCACCGGCTCGCCGGCAAGCTGCAGCAGGTCGTGACCGTACACCTCGATACCGCGGGGGGCACCCCAGGCGCGCAGCTCGCGCACACCGGATGCGCCCCTGGCGCCCATGCGGAAATCGCATCCCACGTGCACGGAGCGCACATCGAACACAGGCGCGAGGATGCGCTCGAAAAACGAGGCGTGGTCGAGGGCCGCGAGCTCGCGGGTGAACGGTACCACCGCCGGCGTGGCCCCCAGCTGTTCAAGGGCGCGGCAGCGGTCGTCCAGCGAGGTGAGCTGGGGCGCCGGGTGCGCAGAGAGCACCTGGTCGGGGTCGGGATCGAAGGTGACGGCCACCGCGGCGATCCCGCGGGTGCGGGCATCGGCCACGGCCGCGCGCACGAGTGCGGCGTGCCCGCGATGGCAGCCGTCGAAGGCGCCGATGGCAACCACGC
>CABRIF010000118.1 GCA_902470925.1 uncultured Collinsella sp.
TACACAAGGAGTATCGTCGGCAGCGTCAGATGTGTATAAGAGACAGATCCTAAAATGTCCTAAATGGACCTCAATCCGATTGCGAAGGCATCTGCAAGCTGCGCTACATCCGGACGAATGTAGCGCTTTCCGCTGGCCCCCTACGGAGCATGCCCCATGAGTTGCTCGAGCGTCCGTTCATCTATGTGCCAGTCGTATTGCGCGAACGTGCGCCAGCTCGAGCGCAGATTGCGCATCGGTATCCAATCGGTGCCGGCCTCGTGTCGCCAGAGCGCATTGATCTGCGCCTCGTTGTACGGCTCGCCATCTGGTCGCGGGCATAGCCGCTCGCTGCCGTGCGCCACCATCTTTTCCGCTATCTCGAGCAGCTGCGCGCCCCATGGATCCGGAATGAGGACCGTGCGCGCGCAGTTTCCTAGGCCCCGCGCGCACGGCGCTCTCTCTTGTTGCGGCTAGATGAGCTGATCGGTCCTCGGGGTGTTGTGCTTGTCCCTCACCCTTGCGACCTCGTAGCGCTCGTTCATATAAGTCTTAAGCTCCCTGTGATGGCGACGCCCAACAGCTCCCGGGCGGCTCATGAGGGTTTGCGCTCAGGCGAGCGTGAAGAACGTGCGCCCAAGATCGGTGACGCCCATCTTGTCGAGGACCGTCGCTGCTGTTCCGCCGCCGAGGTCGGCCGTCATCTCGTGCAGCAGGCCGATCACCTCACCCTGCATGCGGGCGTTCTCGTCTTTCGGCAGCACGAGCTCGAGATCGCCGAGCATGTCGGCGAATGCGACGTCGTGCCCGGGCGAGACCCTTGCGCAATAGAGGCGCTCGTCATGAGCGCATATGTTGCGGAAGTCCTTGATGTGGTCGTATGCCAGCCTCAGCCGCCTTTGGCTGATCTTCCTTTCGACCCCGTGCGACTCGCTGTACAGCTCGGAAAAGCCCTTGGCGATGTAGTTGCGCATCGACTCGTTCTGGTATTCGAAGAATTTGAATGCCTGCCCGAGCATGAGGTAGTTGGTGAGGACCCAAAGCGGGGTCTCGTCGTGCACCGTGGCGTAATGCTCTATGTACTCGCGCTTGAAGCCTTTTTTCACGTCATGCGGGGGCTTATGGAGAATCGACTTGAAGGAATCTATGAGGCGCAGCACCCTCGCCCTGTACGCCCGCTCGCCCCGATAGTTCGAAGGCGACAGATACGGCTCGCTCTCGCCTTGATGCACCTCGGAGAACCGATAGGCGCACACGGTCTTGAGGGCCGCCTCGGCCTCGGCGAAATACCGCATCATCGTCAGCCTGAGGTTGCGGTCGAACTTGAAGAGGCGGTACACGTCCTCGAACGATGCCCCGTCGAGGTATCTGTCCTGCTGCTCGCGGCCGTTCCCTGACCTAGCGAGGAACGGGGCCTTGTATCCGTTTATGACGGAATAGTACCCCTCGCGCTTGAGAACGGCACCGGCGGACGAATCCACCTCCATGTTGCGCGATCTCAGTATCCCCATCTGCTGCTCGATTGTCCTGAAGGGCTTGTCCATATGCACCCCTTAAACGAGAAAAGCCGCCAAACAGGCGGCTAATCCCGAACGCGGACGGACTTACCGGCTCCGCATCTCATCACACCGCCTACTATAGCGCACGATCGCGCAAGTCAAGAAAACTTTACATCCCGAATCCTCCGAACGGCTCTATTTGAAAGGTTTACCTGATAATTCCCTTCGCTAAAAAAGCATGCGCGTTCGTACGCGAAAGACGCAAATGTCCGCGCGCACGGGTACACTGATGGCATTGCATCGACCGGCAAGGAGGACCGTATGGCCTGTACAACGATTCTGGTGGGTAAGCGCGCGAGCTACGATGGCTCCACGATCGTCGCCCGCAACGAGGACTCGCCCAACGGGCAGTTCGAGCCCAAGCGCATGGAGGTGGTGCAGCCGGCCGCGCAGCCGTGCACCTACCGCAGCGTGCTGTCGCACGTGAGCTTCGAGCTGCCGGATGACCCGATGCGCTACACGAGCGTGCCCGATGCGGTGCCCGGTCACGGCATCTGGGCCGCAGCCGGTTTCAACGAGGCGAACGTGGGCATGTCGGCAACCGAGACCATCACGTCCAACGAGCGCGTGCTGGGCGCCGACCCGCTGGTGGAGCTCAAGCCGGCGCGCGGCTCGGAGGGCGAGGAGGGCTATGAGCCCGAGGTCGCCGGTGGCCTGGGCGAGGAGGACTTCGTCACCGTCGTGCTGCCCTATATCCGTTCGGCGCGCGAGGGCGTCCAGCGCCTGGGCGCGCTGCTCGAGCGTTACGGCACCTACGAGATGAACGGCATTGCGTTTTCGGACGCCGATGAGATCTGGTGGCTCGAGACGATCGGCGGGCACCACTGGATCGCCAAGCGCGTGCCCGATGACGCCTACGTTACGATGCCCAACCAGCTCGGTATCGATTACTTCGACCTGGCGGATGCCGAAGGCGACCAGGTGGAGCATATGGCAAGCGCGGACCTGCGCGCCTGGATGGACGAGCACCATCTCAACCTCACGCCGCGCGACGCTTTCGACATCGACGACCTGTTCATGGCAGACGACGACCAGGACGCCTACGACGAGCTCGATCCCGCCGTGCTGGACATGATCGCCGATATCCGCGAGGGGATCGCGGCGGGCGACATCTTCAACCCGCGCGAGGCCTTCGGTTCCCACAGCGACAGCGACCACGTGTACAACACGCCGCGCGCTTGGTACATGCAGCGCTGCCTGAACCCGTCCGACTCCTGGGACGGTGCGAATGCCGCCTATACCCCCGAATCCGATCGCATTCCCTGGAGCCGCCGTCCCGAGCGCCTGCTCACCATCGAGGACGTGAAGTACGTGCTGTCGGCCCATTACCAGGGGACGCCGTACGATTGCTACGGCAGCATGGGGACGCCCGCCTCGCGCGGCGCCTACCGGCCTATCGGCATCAATCGCAACGGGCAGCTCGCCGTGCTGCAGCTGCGCGCCGACGCACCCGAAGCCTGCCGCGCGGTTCAGTGGATGGCCTTCGGCTCCAATCCGTTCAACGCGCTGGTGGCCCTCTACGGCAACGTCGACGAGATGCCGGAGTACCTGTCGAGCACGACCGAGCGCGTGACCACCGAGAACTTCTATTGGGCCAATCGCGTGATCGCGGCGCTCGCCGACGCGCGCTTCCACGACAACGCGGCGGCGATCGAATCCTACCAGCAGAAGATCGGTGCTGCCGGTCACGCCCTACTGCACAGGACCGACCGAGCGGTGGCCCAGCTGCCGGCCGCGGAGGTGCCCGCCGCGCTGGCGGCGGCGAACCGCGAGATGGCGCAGCTCGTCAAGCGCGAGACGGAAGGTCTGCTTTCCCGCGTGCTCTACACCACGAGCTGCGGGATGAAAAACGGGTTCGCGATGTCGGATAACGAGCGGTAGGCTGCATCGTTGCCTGCGCCTTCCCGGGCTGTCGAGAGGGGCGCAGGCCCCTGTGGGCTCGGTTTTCGTTCTGCTCGGACTGGATCCCGTTCGGCCCGGGTTCGGTATCCGTTCTATCCCGGGCTCGACGCTCGTTCGGCCTGGGCCCGGTGCCCGGTTGGATCGGGCTCGGCATCTGTTCTGCCTCGGCTCGGCGCTCGTGCGTCCACAAGCCCGGCGCCCGGATCCCCCGGGCACGGGTGCGGTGCGCCTGCGCGCAGACGTGCGCCCCTGGCCCGGTAGCCGGCCTCCATCGGCTCCATGCGTCCTGCGTGCGCGAATGTGACAAAAGCGTTCGCGCGCGCGGGCATACGCCTGGAGCCGCAGGGGTACAACAGGTTCAACTGACGCCGCCGCGAGCCCGCGCGGCGGCCTTCGTGCAAAGGAGCTACTATGGCCACGAAATTCGAAGACCTGATGAACGGCATGGTGAACGTCGGGTTCGGCGTCGCCGCCACAGCGGTGGAGAAGACCCAGGAGGTGCTTGACGACCTCGGTTCCAAGGGCGAGCAGGTGCGCCGGGACCGCACGACCCCCGATTTCGCCCGGTCCATGTCCGATATCTTCGAGCGCGCGGGCGGTACGTTCAGCGAGGTCACGGAGCGTTTGGGCGCCAAGGGTTCCACGGCGGCTGAGCGCGTGCTCGACGAGCTGATCGTGGCGCGCGTCCGCCAGCTCTCCGCGCCAGAGCGCGCGGCGTTCGTGGCGCATGTGCGCGATCTGGTGGAGGCGGTCGAGAGCGAGACCGTCACGGTTGAGGTCGAGTCGGTTGAGCCTACCGACGAGGCGGATGATACGCAGGGAGCGTAGCGCACGCATATGACGGCAGACGCGAACGGGGAGGGGCGCGCACGGAACCTTTCGCCCGAAGACACCGTGGTTTTGGACGATCTCGAGGCAGAGCTGCTGCACGGCCCCTGGCGCCGTCCGCGCGCCAGCGATGCGTTTCCCGTGGAGCCGGAATCCATGGCCCCCTCGGAGCAGTACAAGCTCACCTCCGCCGGCCGTCGAGGCCGCATCGCCGAGATCTTCCGCCTGGCACGTAAGTATGAGGTTTGGCACGATCTGACGCCTGCCCGCCTGCGTCGCCTGCTGGAGGAGCTCGGCCCTATGTTCGTCAAGATGGGGCAGATCATGGCCAATCGGTCCGAGATCTTGCCCCAGGCGTATTGCGACGAGCTGCGACATCTGCAGATGGATGTGGAGCCGGTGCCGTTCGCGGTGGTGCACGACTGCCTCATGGCCGAGTACGGCCGCCCGCTGACCGAGATCTTCGCGCATATCGACCGCAAGCCGCTGGGCAGCGCCTCGCTGGCGCAGGTCCATCGGGCGCGCCTGCTGAGCGGCGAGGACGTGGCCATCAAGGTGCAGCGGCCCGGCGCCCAGCAGGTCATGGCGCAGGACATCGACATCATGCGCTCGATCGTGCGCCACATCTCGCATTTCGTCAAAACCGACGAGTTCGTCGACCTGAAGGGTGTGGTCGAGGAGCTCTGGCAGTCGTTTCGCGAGGAGACGAACTTCCTGATGGAGGCGCGCAACCTTGACGACTTCCATCGGTTCCACGCGGGCGTGCAGGGCATCACCTGCCCGAAGTCCTATATGGAGTACTGCACCGAGCATATCGTGGTGATGGACTACGTCGACGGCATCTCGATCGCCAAGCCGGCCGAGATCGTCGCGGCGGGCTACAACCTGAAGAAGATCGGCGCCGCGATCGTGGACGACTACGCCAGCCAGGTGCTCGACGACGGCTTCTTCCACGCCGACCCGCATGCGGGCAACATCATCTTGAAAGACGGGGTCGTCCACTTCATCGATCTGGGCATGGTGGGGCGCATGTCCAGCCATGATCGCGGCATCGTGAAGGACATGATCTATGCGGTGGCCGAGGGCGACGTGCCCAAGCTCAAGGACTCGCTCATGCGCTTCGCGGTGACGCGCGGCGATTCGGCCGAGCTCGACCATTCGACGTTTCTCACCGACCTCGATTTCATCGTGGCCGATTTCGCCGGCCTGGACCTCAAGGACCTCGACATCGGCGAGTTCCTCACCTCGCTTCTGAGCCTGGCGCGCAAGAACAACGTGGAGCTGCCGAGTGTGGTGACCATGTTCGCGCGCGGCATGGTGACGCTCGAGGGGCTGCTGTCCGAGTACATGCCCGACGTGAACATGATCGAGATCATTTCGGCCCATATCAAGCACGAGAAGAGCACCTACCAGCGGATGGAGGAGGCGGCCTCCGAGCTGGCGGGCGCCTCGGTGCGGGCTCTCAAGGGGCAGCTGGAGTTCTCCGAGCAGATGGGCCTGGCGTCGCGCATGCTCACGCGCGGCCAGCTGAAGGTCAACACGCAGGTGCTCGGCAGCGAGCAGGTGCTGCGGCATGTGGGCGGCATCGTGGATCGCCTGTCGATGGCCATCGTGATTGCCGGCCTGTTCATCGGCTCGTCGGTGGTCTACTACGCCAAGATCGAGCCGGTGATCTTCGGCATCCCGGTGATCGGCTTTTTGGGGTACGCCGCCGCGTTGCTGCTGGCCCTCGGCCTGGGCCGCGAGATCTGGCGCAACGGGCATAGCGGCTCGTAAGGGCGGCGCTCCGGTATCGGCTGGTTGTCGCGAGGTGACGCGGGCGCTGGGGGGTCGAGCCCAGCGGGCAGGTGCGCGATTCGGAGGTGCTTTTTTGTCCCGGAGCGCGCTTCGGTTACCTATGGTTACAGGAGCTTTTCGAATGCGATGCGCAGCGGGTCGCTCTCTTCCGGGTAGGGGAGGGTGATGGTGCCGCAGCGGGTGTAGCCGAGCTTCTCCGCGAGGCCCCGGAGACCCACGTTGCGCATGTGCGTGTCGATGCGCATGCTCTCGCAGCCGTGCGCCCGTGCGAGGCGCTCGCCCTCGAGAAACATCTGCGACATGACGCCGCGGCGCGACGCCTGAGCGCTGACGGCGCAGCGGTGGATCACGGCGTAGCGCGGGGCGGACGACGCGGAATCGGTGAGCCAGGCCCCGTCGATCTCGTCGTAGGTCTCCTCGCCATCGAAGGAGAGCGCCATGACGGCCAAGACGGTGCCGGCCCCGTCGACGGCGACGAAGGAGGCGCCGTGGCCCATGTCCTCCTCGATATCGATGCGGTTGGGATAGTCGCTCTGCCACTGGGGTACGCCGAGTGCCGCGAGAGCGGCCTTGCCGTCGGTGAGGCACTGCTCGGCAGCGGCGACGTCGGCTTCAGTTGTGGGGCGAATGACGAGGCGCATAGGGTGCTCCGTTTCAAGATGTTGCCGCGTTCGCGCGCTTGAGCAGAAGGGGCGCCAGGCTGGAATACCGGCAGGTGGCACATTGCAGGGCGCTTCGGATTGGGACCTCGGTTCGAATTGAGGCCTCGGCCATTTTTGTCGCATTGGTTGCCGCTTCGGGGATCAATCGAAAGCCCCGTTGGCGCTCGGCGCGGGGCCGAAGGTTTTT
>CABRIF010000119.1 GCA_902470925.1 uncultured Collinsella sp.
CGCTCCGTACCTGCCCCCTTCCCCGCTTGCCGGCTCCGTCGAAAGGCACCCATGAACCTGCACGTCGAAACCATGACCTACGGCCCCGATGCCATCGCGCACACCCCGGAGGGCAAGGCGGTCTTCGTCTCCGGCGCCGTGGCAGGCGACACCGTCGAGGCGCGCATCGTCGAGGACGGCCCGTCGTTTTCCCGTGCGGTCGCCGAGACGATCGTGGAGCCCTCGCCTGAGCGCACGACGTCGCCGTGTCCCTATGCGAGTGTCTGCGGCGGCTGTCCGTGGGGCGAGCTTTCCGAACAGGCCCAGCTCGCCGCCAAGGAGGAGAACCTGCGCTCCGCGCTTGCCCGCATCGGCAAATTCAGTGCCGACGACATCGAGCGTCTCGTCCGCCCCATTCGCCACACCAAGGACGCCTGGGGCTACCGCAACAAGATCGAGCTCGCCCCGGTGCGCGAGGCGGGTCGGTTCCGCCTGGGCCTGCACGGGCGCAATCCCGAGCAGGTCATCAAGGTAGACGCCTGCCCGCTGTTTGACAAAAAGCACGGCCGTGCGATCAAAGCCGTCGCCGGCGCGCTCGGCTACCTGGGCAACTCGCGCGACCTGCACCTCGAGCGCGTGGGCATCAGGGCGAGCCGGCGCACCGGAGCCCTCGAGGTCGCCCTGTGGACGCCTACGGGCTCCTTCCCGCGCGCGCAGGTATCGCGCGTGTTGCGAGACGCCGTGCGCGCCACGAGCGTGGTGCGCGTCATGTCGAAGGGCGACACGCGCGCCCGCAAGGTGGCGGGCGTGGAGGCGCTCGACGGCCAGGGATCCTGGACCGAGAAGATCGGCTCCGAGCAGATGCGGCTGTCGGCGCCCTCCTTCTTCCAGGTGAACACCAAGGCGGCCGAGATCTTGATCGACCTGGTCATGGAGGCGCTCGACCCGCAGCCCCACGAGCTCGGCATCGACCTGTACTGCGGCGCCGGCACCTTCACCCTGCCGCTCGCGCGCCGCTGCGAATACGTCAGCGCCGTGGAATCTTACGGCCCGTCCGTGCGCGACCTGCGCCGCAACCTCGAGATCGCCCATCTGGACAACGTCGATGTGATCGGCGGCGACGCGGTACGCGAGTTCCCCGACGAGGATGCCGACGTACTTGTGGTCGACCCGCCCCGAGCCGGGCTGGCGCGCGAGGCCGTCGAGCTCATCGCCAGCACGAGCGCGCGCGACGTGGCCTACGTGTCCTGCGACCCGGCCACCCTCGCCCGCGACCTGCGCCGCTTCGTGGACGAGGGCACCTTTGCACCCGTGAGCGCCACGCCGGTGGACCTCTTCCCCCAGACCTTCCACTGCGAGACGGTCGTCCATCTCACCCGCACGCGGCGGTAGATGCCGCATCTTCCCGCTGTTGCCCCGCAGCGCTGCGGGGTATAACCAACAGCAGCCGAAATCATTGTCTGGAAAGGAACCGCCATGGCTGGAGTTGCCGTACTTGCCGCCGATGGATTCGAGACCATCGAGTGCCTGACTGTTGTCGACGTCCTGCGCCGCGGGGGCGTGCGCGCCACCCTCGTGTCGGTGATGGATACGCGCGAGGTGGTGACCTCGCAGCAGATTCCGGTCACCTGCGACTGCACCTTCGACGAGATCGACTTCACCGACTACGACTACGTGGTGCTGCCCGGCGGCATGCCCGGCGCCACCAACCTGCGCGCCGATGCGCGCGTGTGCGACCTGGTGCGCGAGTTCGCCGCCACCAAGCACGTCGCCGCCATCTGCGCCGCACCGTTCATCCTGGCCGAGCTCGGCGTGCTTGAGGGCCATCGCGCCACCTGCTTCCCCGGCTTCGAGCACGATTTCCCCGCCGGCTCCTTTGCCGGCGAGCGCACGGTCGTGCGCGACGGCAACATCATCACCGCATCCGGCATGGGCCAGGCGCTCCCATTCGCCCTTGCCATCCTCGATGACATCGCGGGCGAGGTTGCCGTGGCCAAGGTGCGCGACAGCATCCAGCTGTAGGGGGCCCGGATGATCCTCGCCTCCCAATCGCCCCGCCGCATCGAGCTCATGCGCGAGGCCGGCTATGACATCCGCGTGATCCCAGCCGACATCGACGAAACCCCGCTGCCCGACGAGACGCCCCTCGCCCTGGTCGAGCGCCTGGCGCGCGCCAAAGCGCAGGCTGTGGCCGCCCTGCCCGGCAACGCGGGCGAGACGGTTCTCGCCGCCGATACCATCGTGGCGCTCGACGGGGTGCTGCTCGGCAAACCTGCAGACGATGCCGAGGCGAAACGCATGCTGCGGCGCCTGTCCGGCCGCACGCACCAGGTTGCCACCGGCGTGTGCATCGCGCGCGGAGCGGAACGCCGCTCGTTTGTTGACGTCACCGACGTGACCTTCTTCGAGCTGACCGATGCCCAGATCGACGCCTATGTTGCCAGCGGCGAGCCGCGGGACAAGGCCGGTGCCTACGGCATCCAGGGCGCCGGTGGCCGTCTGCTGGTGGAGCGCATCGCCGGCGACTTCTACAACGTCGTGGGCCTGCCCATCGCCAAGGTGGTCCGCGCGCTCGATAGCCCCTCGTCTTTATCAACTGCATGAAACAACCGCCCTCCAGACGGACATATAAGGTCCGTCGCGAGTTCCGCACGAGCCGGAGCGCCCAGTGGGCGCTCCGTGCGAGCAGGATTGTCTGAGCAGCGGATCTTATATGTCCGTCTGGCCCAGGCCCGTTGATTCAAGGAGCGCACCATGGCGTTGACGCCCATCTCCATCACGTCCATCCCCGGTTTCCGCTTCGGCCACTGGACCGATACCGAAGCGGCAACCGGCTGCACGGCGATCGTGGCGCCCGAAGGCGCTGTCGGCGGCGTGGACGTACGCGGCGGCGCGCCCGCCAGCCGCGAGACCGACCTGCTGCGCCCCGAGAACACCGTTGACGCCGTGCATGCGGTCATGCTTGCCGGCGGCTCCGCGTACGGGCTCGAGGCCGCCTCGGGCGCGATACGCGAACTCGAGGCGCGCGGCATCGGCCTCGACGTGGGCGTGGGCCGCGTGCCCATCGTATGCTCCAGCTGCCTGTTCGACCTCGCCTTCGGCAGCGCCACGGTGCGGCCCGACGCGAGCGCGGGCGCCCACGCGGTGCGCGCCGCCCTCGACAGCGCTGCGGCCGCTCCGCTCGCCGAGGGCTCCGTCGGCGCCGGGACCGGTGCCACCGTGGGCAAGCTCGCCGGCCCGGCGCGGGCCATGAAAGGCGGCCTGGGGGCGCGGGCCTTCGCACTCGGACCGCTGCAAGTCGGTGCGGTGGCAGCGGTGAACGCGGTGGGCAACGTCGTCGACCCCGCCACGCTTGCGCCGGTCGCCGGCATGCGTGCCGCCGAGGACAACTGCGAGATCCTCGACATGGAAACGGCGATGCTCGCCATGGCGTCGCAGCTCACCATGCCGCTCGATCGCACGAACACCACCATCTCGTGCATCGTCACCAACGCCGTGCTCACCAAGGCGCAGGCAACCAAGGTGGCGCAGATGGCCGCCGACGCCTACGCCCACACCATCCGGCCCACCCACACCACCAACGATGGCGACACCGTCTACGTGCTGGCCAGCGGCGCAATCGAGCCTGGCGCCTGCGCCCAGCTTCCCCTCGATCTCATCGGGCTCGTGGCGACGCGCGCCCTCGAGGCAGCCATCGTCGCGGGCTGCACCGAGGCGGACGGCATGCACGGCCTGCCGGCACACCGAGACCTCGCCGGCGCCTAGGCACATCCCCCGCCGCGTCGCACCTGACGACGTGCGCCGACGCCCGCATGCGCTCCACAAGGTCCACAACCCGAACCGGTATCCTTGGTACTTCGCAAAAACCAACCACGCAGGCGATGCCATCTCCCGCGTTCCGTACATGCGAAGGGTCTCCATGTCTGCCCACCACACCGACCGCTTGACCGCTCCCCAACCGCAGCGCGCCGAGGGCGGCGGCATCGGCCTTGTCGGCCTGATCGCCATCGTCATCAGCTCATCCATCGGCTCGGGCGTGTTCGCGCTGTCGACCGACATCTCGTCGCAGGCCGCGCCCGGCCCCGCCCTGCTCGCCTGGCTCATCACCGGCATCGGCTTCATGGCACTCGCCCGCACCTTCGGCCGGCTCTCCCTGGTGCGCCCCGACCTCAATGGCATCGTTGCCTACGCGCAGGAGGGCTTCGGCCCGTTTGCCGGCTTCATCTCGGGCTGGGGCTACTGGCTGTCCATCTGGATCGGCAACGTGGCGTTCGGCGTGATGTTCGTCACCGCCATCGGCTATTTCTACCCGCCGTTTGCCGGGGCGCTCACCCCGGCCGGCGTCGCCGTCATCTCGCTGCTGAACTGGGGCATGGTCTGGCTGGTCAACCGCGGTGTGGAGGAGGCCAGCATCGTCAACGCCATCGTGATGGCCTGCAAACTCATACCCATCTTCGTCTTCATCGTCACCATGGCGCTGCTGTTCGACGGGCGGCTGTTCACCGCCGATTTCTGGGGCACGCTCGCCGGCAACCTCACCGCCTCGGCGCAAGCGGGCGGCCTCGACTCGATTTCCGAGCAGATCGTGGGCTGCCTCGTGGTCATGATGTGGGTCTTCGTGGGCATGGAGGGCGCCACGGTCCTGGGGCACCGCGCCCGTCGCAAGGCGGACGTCTCGCGCGCCACCATCCTGGGCACCTTCGCCCTCGTGCTCATCTATGTCGCCGCCTCCATCCTCCCCTACGGCTTCATGACGCGCGCCCAGATAGCCGCCCTCGATGCCCCTTCGATGATCTATCTGTTCCGTGCGGCGGCCGGGGACGCAGGCGGCGCGTTCATCGCCGTCGGCCTGATCGTCTCCATCCTGGGGGCATGGCTGTCCTACACCATCTTGGCTTCGGAGGCCATGCAGTCCATGGCCGAGATGCACCTGCTGCCGCACCTGTTCGCCCGCAAGAACCGCCATGGCGCCCCGGTAGCGAGCTTAATCGCCACGGGCACCATGATCCAGGCGCTCACCCTCACCATGCTGTTGGCAGAACGCGCCTATGAGTTCGCCTATTCGCTGTGCACGATGGTCATCATGCCGGCGTGGGCGCTTGCAGCCGCCTATATGATCGTCTGCAGTCTGCGCGAACGCACACCCGGCCGCCTGGTCGATGCGACCGTCGCGACGATAGCGGTGGTGTTCCTCGCGGCGGCCACCGTCATCGCCGGCATCGACATGCTCGTTTTGAGCTCGCTTGCCTACGTGCCCGGCATCATCCTGTACGCCATCGCGCGCCGCCGCTTCGAGCTGCCCATCATGCAGACGACATTCGAATACGCCCTCGGGGCACTCATCCTGCTTGCGCTGATCAGCGTGTTCTAGCGCACCCGCAACCAGCTGCCGCGTCGAGCCGCATGCAAACACGGGTGTGCGGGCTCCAGGAGGCACATGCAAGCCCGCGCGCCCAAACGCATGCGAGCGGCGTCAATCAGTCTATCGACACCGCCCGCACGTTCCGCTAGTTGAATTTGAAGATCTTGCCCGCCAGGTGGTACAGGCCGATGGTGGTCTTTTCTCCCAGCTTGCCCGGAAGGTTGGTGCCGATGCCCACCACGCCGTGACGCGCATGGCGGTACATCCGCGCATCGTAGGCGCGCAGGTCACCCCAAAGCCGGACAAGCTCATCGTCGATGCCGGGCTTGTCGGACAGCTTGGTGAACACCGAGCAAATCGCCATCATCATGGTGAAGTACCCCATCATGTAGGCGCGCAGCTTGGGCTGCGGCACATCCTCATACAGATGGAAGGCCTCCATCATGATGCGCGTGATGCGGTACTGCTGGTCCAAGCGCTTCACCATCGTGGCCTCGTTGACGCTTTGGCCCTCGCGGCCGATGAAGTACCGGTACAGGTCGATATCGGCGTAGTAGAGCGTCTCGCAGTGCGGCAGGGGCACGTAGGCGTAGATGTTGTCCACATAGAAGGTGTGCGCCGGCAGGGGCAGGTCGTGGGCGCGCAGCACGTCGGTGCGGTAGCACAGGGAGTGCATGAGCAGGTTCTGGTCGGGGCGGAACCGGCCGATCTCGTCCCATCCGAACACCCGCTTGCGCGGCAGCGCCGTGCGGTAGTTGATGGCGGTGTGCGTGCCCTCATAGACCTTCTCGTACACGTAGTTGGAGATGAACAGGTCCACGCGCATGGCGCGCTCCTCGAAGCCACGCAGGATGGACAGCATCGTGGAGAGGGCCGCCGCATCGAGCCAATCGTCGGAGTCGACCACCTTGTAGTAGGTGCCCCGTGCCTCGCGCAGACCCGCGAGCACCGCCATGCCGTGTCCGCCGTTTTCCTGGTGCACCGCGCGCACGATCCCGGGGTAGCGCGCCTCCCATTCATCGGCCTTCGCGGGCGTCTCATCGACGCTGCCGTCGTCCACGATGATGATCTCGACATCGGGGGCGTAGTGGGAGCCCACAAGGATCGAGGTGACGCAGCGGTCGATGTCGGCGGCGGCGTTGTAGCTCGGGATGCCGAAGGTGATGACCTTGCGGATCGGGCCGGCAGAAGCCGCAGATGCAGGCTGGTTGGTGGGATTAGGCATGGCAGGAGATGATCTCGTCGGACAGGTTCAGGGCGGAGGCGGTCACCGCGTCCATGTCGTAGTAGCGGTATTCGGCCAGGCGGCCCACCGGGTGGAAATTCGTGATGTTGGCCACGCGCTCGAGGTAGCGCTCGTACAGCGCGCGGTTCTCGGGGTCGAGGATCGCATAGTAGCTGTCTCTTATACACATCTCCGAGCCCACGAGACGTAGAGGAATCT
>CABRIF010000120.1 GCA_902470925.1 uncultured Collinsella sp.
GAGATTCCTCTACGTCTCGTGGGCTCGGAGATGTGTATAAGAGACAGATATCGTGGGGAAAGGAGATCGCGTGGGACGTGTTCTCACCGGCAACCGCGACCAGGTTGCGCACTTCACATCCAAGATACCTGCAGTTTTTAGCCAGCTTCGGCGTCCGGCCAAACCTGGTCGGCATCTCGGCGCTGCTGCCCATCCGGCCAAGCCGAGTCGGCGCCTTAACGCTGCTGCTCGCCCGGTCGAATCGGGTCGTCACCTCCGCGCGGTCGCTCATTCGGAGGGGTGTCGCATGACTGCCTCCATGCGCCTGGCTGATGGAGGTCAATACCCGGCTGCCACCTGCATGGGCTTCCGTGCAAGCGTGCGCCCGGCCGGCACCCGCCAGGCGGCCGGTGCCCCCGCGCCCGCCCGCGCCCGGCGCCGCCGTCGCGGCATCGCCGCTGCGGCAGCGGCTACGCTTGCCCTGGCGGCATGCCTGGCTGCTCCGGTGCCGGCGCAGGCCGGGCCGCTTGAGGACCTCGGTCAGGCCCTGAGCTCGATATTTGGTGCTGGGGGGGGGTCTTCCGAAACTGAAGGCGGCCCGTCGGTCGATGACGACCAGAACCTCATCACCAACACGAAAAGCCCTAGCAACGCCACGCTCAACCTTTTCGACTACTGGCTGATCGACCAGGACTACACCGACGTTCGCCCCGACCCGTCCGGCTGGGAGAACATGGGCATCAACGCCGGCCATGAGCTGCGCTTCAGCAATGCCGGCGAGCATGAGGGCCCCGACAGCAAGTCGATCAACGCCTGGACCGGCAAGACCGGCGTCCCGTATTTCAACATGGTGCGAAACACCCTCGGCCCGGACGGCTACCCGGTGCTTGCCGCCGGCAACCGCTACGCCTCCGGCGCCACCACCACGGGTCAGTCGCTGGCCTACCTGTTCGACTCTTCCCAGATCGAGGGCAAGGCCGCCTACCGCGATGTGCGCGGCCTGGTGCAGTTCAAGGACGGCTACTACACCTATGACAGCTCCAAGAACTTCGCCTCCTACAACGATGACACGGGCAACTTCCTGCTGTACAACACCTACGCGGTGAACAACGACGCCGGCACCGTGGCCGGTCAGTTCTTCCCCTTCAACACCGGCGCAGAGGTGTTCGACCTCAACACCGACGGCACCATCAAGCCGAAGAACATCAAGTCGACCAACAGCAAGCTCAACCACTACTTCGGCGCGGAGCTCACGGCCGACTTCAAGCAGCCGGCCGGCGGCAAGATCGGCGGCGCGCCCATGACCTTCGACTTCGCGGGCGATGACGACGTGTGGCTGTTCATCGACGGCGTGCTCGTGGGCGATCTGGGCGGCATCCACGGCGCCGCCTCGATGTCGATCAACTTCCAGACCGGCGAGATCACCCTGGCCGATTCGCGCCCGAACCCTGCAACCTCCTGGGGCAGCAAAACCACGACCATCCGCGCCCAGTTCGAAGCGGCGCTCGGCGCCGACGCCGCGGCGGAATACCTCAAGGAGGGCACGAACACCCTGCGCGACGACTCCTACCACACGCTCAAGTTCTACTACCTCGAGCGCGGCAACACCGATTCCAACATGAAGCTCACCTTCAATCTGCTGCAGACAACCGAAAGCAGCGTGGAGAAGGATAACCAGCGCGGTGAGCCGATCCCCGGCGTGGGCTTCGAGCTCTACCTGGCCGACAAGGCCGCGGACGGCACCTACACTGTGAGCAGCAAGTACAGCAAGCCCGTCTCCACCGGCACCACCGATGACAACGGCAAGCTCGTTTTCAAGACGCCGGACGGGACCCGTCCGATCAACTTCGCCGAGCTCTACGGCGAGAACGCGCAGTATTTCATCTTGAAGGAGGTTTCGACGCCGGAGGGCTACCACAAATCGGCCGACGCCTGGCTGCGCTACGTGCCGAGCAACGGCCGCGACGGCGACGGCTTCCTCATCTCGGACAACCTGTGGCAAACCGGTACCTACATGGCGCCGGCCCAGGTGACCTCCTTCAACGTGAACAACCACAACGGCGAGGTGCAGACCACGGATCTTTACGGGCAGACGCAGCAGTGGATCAAGGTCGACGATTCCAAGACCATGTTCGCCGTGCTCTACAAGCGCGACCCGGCCACGTCCTCGCCAGGCGCCACCTGGTATCCCATCTTGGGCAGCGCGGGCGCCTGGTCGGTGGACACGAGCGGCATTACCGCAGCCACCCATTTCAACGAGCTGTACCGCAACGGCGACGCTAAGCCGTTCACCTTCGAGGATGATACCTGGAGCGTGGACTTGGGCATCTTGCCCGGCCGCGTGACGGAGTACCCGTTCATGGCGAGCGAGGATCAGGACAACGCGAGCTTCCGCATCGTGTACTACCTGGTGGACATGCCGCGCGACGAGCTGGAGGCGCAGCTGCGCGCCGGCGGCAACCCCATCACCAACGACAATACCTACATGCTGGAATCCGACGGCAAGGCCGGCAACTTCACCCGCACGAGCTACGCTAAGATGCGCGTCACCAACGTGGAGAACAAGCTCGTGGTGCAGAAGGTCGACGACGAGGGGACGCCGGTGAACGGCGCTGTCTTCGACCTGTATCGCGCTGCGGACATGAACAGCGATGCGAGCGCGCCCAACCCGGCCGCCATGCCGTACCGCACGGCGACCACCGCCGACATGACGCACGAGTCGCCCGCGTGGGTGGACGGCGCGTTGGCGTTCAAGGCGTTGCCTGAGGGCACCTACTACCTGGTGGAGCGCACGGCTCCGGCAGGCTACGTGCGCAACGGGCGGGTGACCCGCGTGATCGTGGACGGCACGGGCGTGTATGCCGACGCCGGCGAGGCCGATGACGGCGTCACGGTCGAGGCCGGTGCGGGCACGCTCGTCGATTCCATGGACGATTTCGGCCGCAACGACCAGGTCGAGGTGACCCTGCACGACATCAAGGCCCAGCGAGCGACGGCGAGCGTGAGCGCGGTGGCCGGCGAGCAGAACGCCTACCGGATCGATGGCTGGACCGAGGCGGCGGGCACCGACATCGACAACCAGGTGCACCTGCGCTACAACGACCACGCGGCCACCGACGGCAGCGAGTCGATGGTCTACCTGCCCGATCACGACAAGCAGCAAAGCGACGCCACGACCTTCACGGCCGATACCGGCATCGTGGGCGCGCGGATTCGCCAGGACTCGCTTACCGAGGGCATGCAGCACAACCACGGCATCGGCACCTGGTATGAGCTGGGCGACCAGCTGCTCAACAACCTGTACTCCGGCTACACGGCCGTGCGCGTGGAAAACCAGCGCACCTCATCGCTCGAGGTGGAGAAAAAGGTCAGTATCCCGGACGGCTACACCGCGCCCGACGGGCTCGATGACATCGATTTCGCCATACGCTACACCTTCACGGACGCCGCGGGCAAGGAGCTGCCCGGCTCTTTCACCGCGCGCGTGTTCAAAACCGTCAACGGTACCGAGGTACAGCAGGGCCGTGACTTCAAGCTCGCAAGCGGCGAGGTGCACTCCATTAAAAACGGCGAGACCCTGAAGGTCTACGGCCTGCCTGCGGGCACGAACTACCAGGTGAGCGAGCCTGCAGACACGATGCCGGAAGGCTTCACGCAGGTGCAGCCCTCAAATGAGGCGGGCGAGGCCTGTGACGCCACAGGGCAGATCGCCGCGCCCGGCGAGACGCCGGTACACCGCGTGTTCATGAACCGCTACCTGCCGGCGCCCGCGCAGATCCCGGTCGACACGCTGGGCGTGCGCAAGATCTTCACGGCCGACGCTTCCCTGGGCGACCCGTGGGACCTGCTGAACGACGGCGAGGGCTTCACCTTCGTGCTGCAGGGCTCCACCGACACCGAACCCATGCCCGACGATGCGCAGGAAAGCGCCTCGGGCCATCTGGAGTCCACACTCACGGTGACCCGGGACGACGCGGATGCGGACCCGGCGTTCTCCAAGTTCTTCCAGTCGGTGCGCTTCGATACGCCGGGTGAGTACAAGTACGAGGTGTTCGAGCGCACGCCAACCGGCGAGGACCGCGTGCCGGGCGTTGCCTATTCGGACGCGTCCTACACGGTGTGCGTGACGGTGACCGAGAACACCGCCGAGCGCCGGCTCGAGGCCGCTGTGGCGGTGACCCGCACCTATACCGACGCGGGTGCCGAGGTGAGCGAGGTGATCAAGCCGCAGGAAGACGGCTCCTTCGTGCTGCCGTTCACGAACACGGCCCAGCGCCAGAGCGCCACGGTGTCGGCTCTGGCAACCAAGCGCCTGTCCGGCCGCGACATCGTGACCGGCGAGTTCGGCTTCCGCATGGACGCCGTGCCGCTCGACGACGAGCAGATGGCGCATTTCCCCATGCCAGCCGGCGCGCAGACCGACCCCGAGACGGGCCGCCCGTATGTGACGACGGTCAACGCCGGTTCCCAGGTGAGTTTCGGTCAGATCACCTTTACCGATGCCGACTACGGCGAGTCGGTGGACTATTACTATGAGCTGTCCGAGATCGTGCCCGACGACGCGGTGAACGCCGATGGGGTCGCCTGGGCCGATGCCTCGGCGATTGAGCGCGCGAACGGCGGCTTTGCCAAGGACGGGGTGACCTACACAAGCCAGCACTACACCATGTGGGTGCACCTGGAGTACGCCGGATCCGACCAGGGCGTCATGACCGCCCAGATCACCTACTACAAGGGCGACTGGCCCGCCACGGGCCAAAGCGGCCTGGGCGGCGCGGGCCATGAGGAGTTCGTGCCGTCCGACAACGGCGTGAACGGCGTGCTGTTCGAAAACGAATATCGCTCCAGCTTCCACACGAACCTCATCCAGGTGACCAAGCGTCTGATCGGCCGCGCCATGACCGCGGAGGACGGCTTCGAGATCGTGGCCGAGGGCTCCGATGAGGCTTCCGCCAACCTGCTCAAAACCGCGCTGAGCGGCGGCGGCGGCGTGATGGAGGGCTCCAAGCTCGTGTTCCGCCCGGACGCGGCCGCCGATGGCGAGCTGGTGAAGATGTCGGCCGGCTCGCTTACCCTCACGCAGGAGGACGCGGGCACCGCCCAGAATCCCAAGGTCTACACCTGGGTGATATCGGAGCGCATCCCATCCGACGACGCGAAGCTGCCCGGCGTGACCTACGACCGCAAGCAGCTGCGCCTGCAGTTTTCCGTGGTGGACGACCAGAAGGGCGCCATCCGGGTGACGCCTACGCTCACGCGCATGTACGACACCGACGGCACGCCCGACGGTAGCAGGGTGAACCTCGACATCATCTTCGACCGCGACACCAAGCGCTACTCGCTGGACTTCACCAATGTATTCGAGGCGAAGGAGACCTATGCGGGCGTAGATGTGCTCAAGACGATGGTCGGCCGCGAGATGCACGACGGGGAGTTCCGGTTCAGGGCCGTGGCTGCCGACTATCAGTCGGCGCTGAAGCTGTTCGAGCTCTATCAGAGCTCGTCTGAGGAATACGCGGCCGAGCAGGAGTTCAGCGCGCCGGCGGCCGACGATGGGGCCACGGTGCGCATGGAGAAGCTGCGCGGACTCACCTTCACGCAGGATGACGTGCGCGACGGCGACAATTGGTATTCCTATTACTACGTGGAGGACCTGCCGACCCACGACGACGATGACGCCACCGCCGGCATGCAGCAGCGCGGCGTGACCTACGACGAGACCGCGTACCGCGTGGACATCTCGCCGCGTCTGGATGAGCGAAGCGGTGCGCTCTATACCATCACCGAGGTGTACCAGGGCGTGCGCGACCAGGAGTTCTCCGATACGCCGGTGGTGACGTTCGACAGCCGTGACGGCAAGCTGCCCGAGCTGGCGTTCGAGAACAGCTACAAGGCCGCGCCGGTGACGGTGCGCGGCACCATGCTCACCAAGAAGCTCGAGGGGCGCAACTGGCAGGCGGACGATTCGTTCAGCTTCCGGTATACGCAGGAGTCCTACCAGCTCGACGATCAGGTCATGCAGCCGGGCGACGCCGGGTACGTGGGCATGGAGATCCCCGATTCGACGGTGGATGCCTCGAGCGAGGGCACGGGCACCGAGGGCGTGCGCCGCTTCGGCTTTGCCGACGTGGTGTATAGCGAGCCGGGCGTTTACACCTACACGGTGCGTGAGAACAAGCCTGCCGACGGCGCCCTGCCGGGCGTGACCTACTCCGATGAGGTGGCGCGCGTGACGGTGACCGTGGTCGACTTGGGCCGTGGCCGACTGTTCGCGTTCCCGCAGGCCACAGACATCGAGGACGGGCACGACGCGCACTTCACCAACGTGTACACGCCGCAGGAGGCCGCGGTGTCCACCGACGGCCTGTTCTCCAAGACGCTTATCGGGCGCACCTGGCATGAGGACGAGACGTTCACCTTCGACCTGCGGGCGCTCGACCCTGCCGACGCTCCGCTGCCGGCGGGTGCTGTCGACGGCGTGGCCTCGGTGAAGGTGAGCGCCGACAACGCGGGCGCGTTCGGGTTCGGTTCGATCTCGTTCAGCGCGAAGGACCTGGCTGGAGCCGCCGAGCGCACCTTCCGTTACGCGGTGAGCGAGCGCGTGCCGGACCTGTCTCTTATACACATCTCCGAGCCCACGAGACGTAGAGGAATCT
>CABRIF010000121.1 GCA_902470925.1 uncultured Collinsella sp.
TCGTATATGCGCTGGTAAACGGCAATAATACGAATCGACCCCGTCCCCAAACTGCACGCGAAACGAATCGACCCCGTCCCCAAGCTGCGAGTGAAACGAAACGACCCCGTCCCCAAACTGCATCCAAGCTGCGAAGTGCGAACCTTGCCCGGAGGATAGCACTCCGCGGGAATCTCGATGCAAAGTTGGTACGAATTGGGCATACCAGCGGCGCCAGCGGTTGGTTTGGAGCGGCGAGCGGTCGGTTCGCCGTCCGGGCGCAGCCAACGATGAAACATAGTTTTACAATTGAGCGAAATACGTGACATGTTTGTTCTGTACGTGTTTAATGAAACGTAGACGAAAGGGGCGACGCGATGTCATCAAGAGGGCTGCTGCCGCGGATACGCGAGCTCAAGCACGGGGCGAGCCCGGCCATGCGCAGCCTTGCCGAGGACGTGGCGCGCGACCCGCGAGCGGCGAGTACATGCAGCATCCGCGCCCTGGCGGACGCGAGCCACACGTCACCCTCGACGGTGGTCCGGTTCTGCCGCAAGCTCGGGTGCGCCGGCTACAAAGAGTTCCAACGGGAGCTGGTGTTCGAACTGGCGTCGACCAGCGACGTAAACGACGTCGCGCTGGAAGACATCGTCCCGGGCGACGAGGCGGAGCGCGTACTGAGGAAGGTGATGCTAAGCAACACGCGCTCGATGGAGGCAACCGCACGTCTGATCGACCTGCACGCGCTTGAGGAGTGCGTGCGCCTGATCGACCGATGCCGCGTGGTCGACCTCTACGGCGTGGGCGCCTCGCTTTTGGTGGCGCGCGACCTGGAGCAGAAGCTCGCCCGCGTGGACAAGGAGTGCCACGTGTACGAGGACCTGCACAGCCAGCTGCTGAGCGTCCGCAACATCCACGCCGATGACCTCGCCATCGTGTTCAGCTACTCGGGCCTCACGCGGGAGATAGTCGACATCGCCCGCAAGGCGCGGCGGCGCGGGGCGAAGGTGGTGGCGGTGACCCGCGCCATGGGCGGCCAGCTCGCCGACGAGGCTGATCTGGTGCTGGGGGTGGCGTCGAGCGAGCCGTTGGTGCGCAGCGGCGCGATGAGCTCGCGTCTCTCGCAGCTGCTGGTGGTGGATGCCCTGTACGCCCTGTACGTGACGAGGAATTACGAGCGCTGCACCAAAACGATGCTGCGCAATTTCGATGAGAAGAAACCGGAGGGAGCAACGAGTGCTTGATTTGGCGAAGCTGTCCACCGAGACCCGTAACCCCGCAACGATGGATTTGGACTGCATGGACCCGATGGAGATCGCGTCTGCGATGAACCAGGAAGACGTGCATGCGGTGGCGTCGGTGAGCGAGGTCCTGCCGCAGGTGGCTCAGGCAATCGAGTGGGCTACCGAGGCACTGCAGGCCGGCGGGCGCATCATCTATATGGGCGCGGGCACCAGCGGCCGGCTGGGTGTGCTCGATGCCGTGGAGTGCCCGCCGACCTTCGGCGTGTCTCCCGATGTGGTGGTGGGCCTGATCGCTGGCGGCCAAGGGGCGTTCGTGCGTGCGGTCGAAGGTGCCGAGGACAACGCGGCGCTGGGTGCCGACGACCTGCGCGGGCTTGGCGTGACGGCGCGCGATTTGGTTGTCGGTCTGGCGGCGAGCGGGCGCACGCCCTATGTGCTCGGCGGCCTGCACTATGCGCGCGAGCTGGGTTGCAAGACGGTCGCCGTTGCCTGCAACCGGGGATCGCAGATCGGCGCGGTGGCCGAGCTGGCAATCGAGCCGGTACCCGGGCCCGAGGTGGTGACCGGTTCCACCCGCCTCAAGGCGGGAACCGTGCAGAAGCTCGTGCTCAACATGATTTCAACGGGCTCCATGGTGCGAACGGGCAAGGTGTACGAAAACCTTATGGTGGACGTGCAGCAAACCAATGAGAAGCTCGTCACCCGTGCCCAGAACATCGTGATGGCGGCAACCGAGTGCACCCGCGACGAGGCAGTCGAGGCGCTCGAACAGGCTGACGGCCATGTGAAGACCGCCGTGGTCATGATCTTGGCCGGCTTGGATGCCCGGCAGGCCCGCGAGGCGCTCGAGCGGACGCAGGGGCACGTGCGCGAGGCGATTGCCCCGCGCGGCTGACGATAGCTGCGTCGCGGTTGGCGCGGCGAGTTATAGAACAGGTGGAAGAGACGTCGCAGTCGAACGAAGGAGAGTGACATGAGCGACAAGGAGCTGAGTGAGAAGCTGCTCGAGCTGCTCGGCGGCAAGGGCAACGTGATGTCGAACGCGGCCTGCATGACGCGTCTGCGCGTGGGGGTGCGCGATGCGTCGAAGGTCGACGTAGCGGGCATCAAAGCGCTCGACGGCGTGATGGGCCTCGTTGAGGACGACACGATGCAGATCGTGCTGGGGCCCGGCAAGGTGAACAAGGTGCTGGAGGAGTTCTCAAAGCTCACTGGTATCGCCAAGGGCGAGGTTGCCGAGGATCTGAGCGTGGTCGACGCGGCAGCCGAGAACAAGGCCGCGCAGAAAGCCAAGTACGAGCGCAAGCCCGTGCAGGCGTTCATGAAGAAGATCGCCAACGTATTCGTGGCGCTGCTGCCCGGCATCATCGCCGCCGGCCTTATCAACGGCATCTGCAACGTCATCAACGTCTCCACCGGCGATATGTTTGCGGGCGAGTGGTGGTACCAGGGCATTCGTTCTATGGGTTGGGCGCTGTTCGCCTATCTGCCGATTCTCGTTGGCTTCAACGCCGCGCGTGAGTTCGGCGGCTCCGGCGTGCTCGGCGGCATCGCCGGTATGATGTGCATCGCCAACGCGAGCATGCCGCTGCTGGCCCCCGGCATGGCCGATCCTGCCAACGCCATCCTGCTGCCGCTCACCAATGCGGCCTACAACCCGGCTGCGGGCGGTATGATCGCCGCGCTCATCGCCGGTGCGTTCTTTGCGTTCCTCGAGAAGAACATCCGCAAGGTCATGCCGAGCGTGCTCGACACCTTCCTGACCCCGCTTCTGGTGCTGATCATCGGCGCCTTCTCGATGATGCTCGTGATCCAGCCGCTGGGCGCCTTCCTCACGCAGGGGATCTACGCCGTCGTGACCTTCGTGTATGAGAAGCTCGGCGTCGTGGGCGGCTTCATCCTGTCCGCCGGCTTCCTGCCGCTCGTATCGGTTGGCCTGCACCAGGCGCTGACGCCGATTCACGCGCTGCTGAATGACCCGAACGGCGCCACCCAGGGCATCAACTACCTGTTGCCAATCCTCATGATGGCTGGCGGCGGCCAGGTGGGTGCCGGCCTGGCGCTCTACTTCAAGAGCAAGAACAAGAAGCTCAAGAAGTTCGTGGCCGAGTCCATTCCCGTCGGTATTCTCGGTGTGGGCGAGCCGCTGATGTACGCGGTGACCCTGCCGCTGGTCAAGCCGTTCATCACCGCGTGCCTGGGCGCCGGCCTGGGCGGCATCATCGCCGCGCTGTTCCACATCGGCACCGTGTCCCAGGGCGTGTCGGGCCTGTTCGGCCTGCTCATCGTGGTGCCCGGCCAGCAGCTGGTGTACGTGCTCGCCATGCTGGCGGCCTACGCGGGCGGGTTCGTCCTCACCTGGTTCTTCGGTGTGGATGAGGAGAAGATCAACGCCTTCTACGGCGAGTAAGTATCTGCGATGGGGCTGCCGCCGCTGGGTGCGCAGCCCCGTTTGTTGCGGGTTTTGTGGGGCCGCGTGCAGGCGCTGTGTTGACGACGCGTTCGCGCGATGTGCGTTCGTGCCGGCTCCGTGCTCATGTCGAGCTGGGGCTGCGCCGGGCGTGCTGGTGCCGTGCTCATGTCGAGCTGGGGCTGCGCCGGTTTCGTGTCTATCGGACCCGGGCCTTCTTCGCATGCGCGGGGAAGGCCTTTTGCAAGGCATGGAGCGGTGGCTGCATGCGAGCGGCGGGGGCAGCGGCTGAGCGCCGAGCCCGCGCGCGGGTGGCGAGCGGGCGATGCACGTTTCGCGACGATGGCGATCCGAGAACAAGGATGGGATAGACGTTGAACACGGGCATTTCGGTATATTTCAGCGCGGGGATAGCCTATAACGAGCGTATGATCGAGCGGGCCCGGCGCGCGGGGGCCACGATGGCGTTCACTTCGATGCATATTCCCGAGGAGGAGGGTGTCGACTATCGGCGCGACGCACGTCACCTGTTGGGCGTGCTGCGCGACGCGGGGATGTCTCTCATCGTGGATGTGGGGCCCGAGACCTGCGAGAAGCTCGGTTGCTCGCGCATCGAGGACCTGGCCGACCTGGGTATCACGCACGTGCGCCTCGACTACGGTTTCTCGCCCGAGGAGACGGTGCGGCTTTCGCGGATGTTTCATATCGTGTGCAACGCTTCGACGGTGACGAAGGCCGAGCTGGCGGCGTGGCGTGCAGCGGGGGCGGACCTCTCACGGTTCGCCGCTTGCCACAACTACTATCCCAAACGATTCACGGGGCTGGCGCTTGAGGATGTACGCGTCATGAACGAGCGGCTTGCGGCTTTCGGGTTCGAGACGATCGGTTTCGTGCCCGGCGATGGCGACTTGCGCGGGCCCCTGCATGAGGGTTTGCCTACGGTTGAGGCGCATCGCGGGCAACGGAATGACGTGGCGCTCAACATGCTCGAGATGGCGTTTGCCGCGGGGTGCGATACGGTGCTGGTGGGCGACCCCGGCTTGAGCGATGCGTCGTGGAGTCGTTTTTCCCAGGTATCTGCCGGCTATGTTGAGCTGGCGTGCAGTCTGGACGAGGGGTATGGGTACCTGCTTGGACAGCTCCATCACGACCGCCCGGATTCGAGTGCGCATGTCATCCGCTCGCAGGAATCGCGGACGAGCTTGAGGCCGACGCGCATCGTCGAGGTTGACGCTCATGCGGGGCGTGCGCGTCCCAGGGGCTCGGTTGCTGTGTCCAACAGCGAGTATCTGCGCTACGAGGGCGAACTCGAGATCGCGCGGGTCGACCTGCCGGGTGATACGCGCATGAACGTGGTGGGACGGGTTGCCGAGCATGATTGCCGCCTGCTCCCGTATATCCGCAACGGCTTCGGCTTCAAACTGGCCTAGCACCCTGCATCCTGTGCAGTCTGGGGACGGGGTCGTTTCGTATATGCGCTGGTAAACGGCAAAATACGAAACGACCCCGTCCCCAAAATGACAAGCTAATCGGGGACGGGGTCAATCCGTATGCGCATACGAAACGACCCCGTCCCCAAATTGAAAATGGCGGGTTAGGCGCCGAGCAGCTCGCGCTTCATGCTCGCGGCGGCCTTCTTGCCGGCGCCCATGGCCAGGATGACCGTGGCGGCGCCGGTCACGATGTCGCCACCGGCCCAGACCTTCGGGTTGGACGTGCGACCGTCTTCATCGGCGTCCACCAGGCCCCAGCGGTTGAGCTCCACATCGGCGCACAGCTTGGCGAACGGGTTCGCGCGCGTGCCGATAGCGGTGATGGCCACGTCGCAGGGAATCTCGAAGGCCGAATCGGCTACCGGAATCGGACGACGGCGCCCGGAGGCGTCCGGTTCACCGAGCTCCATGCGCTCAAGCACCACAGAATTCACGAAGCCATCCTCACCCGCCTTGAACTCGAGCGGGTTGGCGAGCTCCAGCACCTTCACGCCCTCTTCCTTGGCGTGGTGCACCTCGGCCAGGCGCGCGGGCATCTCGGCCTCGGTGCGGCGGTAGGCCAGCGTGACGCTCTCGGCGCCCAGGCGCAGCGCGGTGCGCGCGGCGTCCATGGCCACGTTGCCGCCGCCGAAGACCACCACGTGCTTGCCCTGACGGATGGGCGTGTCGTAGACGGGGAAGTCGTAGGCGTGCATGAGGTTGGTGCGCGTGAGGTACTCGTTGGCGCAGTACACGCCGGGCAGATTCTCGCCCGGGACGTGCAGGAAGCGCGGCAGGCCCGCACCCACGGCCAGGTAGAGCGCGTCGAAGCCCTCCTCATCGAAGAGCTCCTCGGCGTCGAAGAGGCGGCCGGCCACGGAGTTGTACTCGAAGTGGACGCCCAGCTGCTCCAGGCCCTCGATCTCGCGCTTCACGATGGCCTTGGGCAGACGGAACTCGGGGATGCCGTAGGTGAGCACGCCGCCGCCGGTGAAGAACGCCTCGAACACGGTGACGTCGAAGCCCTCGCGTGCCAGCTCGCCGGCGCACGCGATGCCGGAGGGGCCGGAACCCACGATGGCGACCTTCTTGCCGTTCGCCGGCTTGCGCTCGGGTGCGCGGCCCACCTCGTCGGCCATGTCGCCCACCATGCGCTCGAGCTGGCCGATGGCCACCGGCTCGCCCTTGCGGCCCAGGATGCACTTGCCTTCGCACTGGGTCTCCTGCGGGCATACGCGGCCGCAGACGGACGGCAGCAGGTTGTCGCCCTTGATGGACTCCAGCGCGCCGGCCCAGTCCTCCTCACGGATCTTGGCGATGAACTGGGGGATGTGCACGCCCACCGGGCAGCCGTCCATGCACAGGGGCTTTTTGCAGTCCAGGCAGCGGTTGGCCTCGGCGATGGCGTTTTCCTTGGTGTAGCCGGTGTCGACCGGGCGGAAATCGCAGGCGCGCTCGGCGGCGGGCTCCTCGTTGGGGGCTGTCTCTTATACACATCTCCGAGCCCACGAGACGTAGAGGAATCTC
>CABRIF010000122.1 GCA_902470925.1 uncultured Collinsella sp.
GGCAAGCCGAGCACAACCAGACACCCGCGCCGTGCGGTAGGGGGCAGGCTGCAAGCGCCCGCGGTCAGCTGCGCGCCCCAAACGCCCAACCGACGCCCGCAGCCGGATGGCCGCAACCCTACGCCAGCGATAAGCAGCGCGCCGCACGCCGGGCGCCCGCCAGCCGCCCGGTACGTGCAGCAAGCCGCCCGCAACCAGCCGCATGCCGCAATCACCTCAGCGTCCCAAACGAAAACAGGGCCCCCGAGACGTACAGGTCTCGGGGGCCCTGAGGGTTCAAGCGGTGTTCCGCTATCCGCCTACCGGCGCTTCTTCGAACGCGCATAGCCGATGGCCAGCGCGCCGACGCCCGCAGCGGATGCCGCGCACGTCATGAGCATGCTCGCGTCGCCGGTCTTGGGCAGCGGGGCCTTACCGGCCGAGGCGGAACCCGAGCCCGAGCCGGGCTTCTGACCGTTCGAACCGCCCTGGTCACTCGAGCCACCCTGACCCGTGGAGCCGCCCTGGCCCGAGCCGCCGTTGGCCACCAGGCCATGCAGCGCATCGAGAATCGCCTGGCGGGCAGCCTCGACATCGGCAGCCGAACCGTCCTCCAGCAGGGCCTCGCCCGCCGCGACCGCCTTGTTGAGCGCGTCCACGGAAGCGACCGTGTAGGCCTTCGCGTCGATGGCCTTGCCCTGCGCGATGGCGTCCTTGAGGGCTTCCACGTTCACGAGCGCCGCTCGGGCGTCGATGAGCTTCTGCGCATACGCGCCTGCATCGGCAGCGTCGCGGTGCTCCTTGGCCGCATCGAGCGCGGCGGCGAACGCCTTCCAGCTCGCCGCGGTGTAATCATCGGCGTTGAGCTTGTCGCACTCGGCGATCAAAGCGTCGATGTCGAGAGCCTGAAGCGCGGCCTTCGCATCCTGGAGCGCCTTCACGGCAGCGGCAACCTGCTCGGCAGACCCGGAGGCAAGCACCTCGTCGGACGCATCGTAAGCAGCGCGCCATGCGGCAAACGACGCCGGGGTGTAGGCGCCCTCGTCGGCCTGCTCGAACGTCGTGCGCTCCGCCACGAGGGCCGCCGTGTCAACCAGGCCGTCCTCGGCAGCCGTCAGCGCATCCATCGCGGGCGTCAGCTTGGCCGGATCGGCCTCATGGGCATCCACCAGCTTCTGCAGCGCCGCCGCGGCATCGTCGAAGGCCTTGCGGCTCGCCGTGGTGTAGGTGCCGGGCGCATAGATGGCCTTGGCGTCGGCGAGCATCTGCTCGGCGCGGTCGGCCGCGCTCGCGTTGAACGCCAGCCCATCGCGGGCAGCGGCAAGCGCCTGCGCCAGCGCCTCGCCGTCGGCACGCGACAGGTTCGCCGCATCCTTCAGCGCCGCGGCGGCCTCGTTGTAGGCCTCCTCGTAGGCGCCGTAGCTCGCCTCGGTGTAGACGTTGCCGTCGTTTGCCACGTGGGCCTCCACCAGCTTGCCCAGCTCATCGGCAGCATAGCGCTCCGTGCGGGCGTCGAAGGCCTCGCTGAGCGTGGCCGTTGCCGCATCCACGTACTCCTGCGTGGCGTTGGCGTTGCCGAGTGCCTCGGCAGCGGTAGCCAGCGCCGCCTTGAACGCCTCGGCGGTCTTTGCCGTCCAGCCGCTCGTGTCGGTGCCCTTCACGCGGTCATACATCTCCTGCAGGCCGGCCTTGTTGGCCGCTGCCGCCTCGTCGAGCAGGTAGATCTCGGCCAGCTGCGGCGCGGTCCCCTCCCAGGAGATCTGGATGTCCTTCACGCCGGCAAACGCGGTCTTGGCGCGCGCCGTGGCGGCGGAGAACGTGAACTCGGACAGCAGCTGATCGAGTTTGCCGAGCGTCACCTCAGCGGTCTTGGTGTAGGTCTCGTCGGTATAGACGACGGCCTTCACCGTGGCGCCCGACGGCGTGCCCGACGACAGGATGCGCACGCCCTGCTTCGGCGCGCCCGCATCCGTGAGCGGCTCGGACACATGGTAGGTGAGCGTGCCGGTCTTGGCCGAGGACTGCCACAGTGTGGCGGTGCTGCCATCGACGAGTTTGTCGGGCGTCATGCCGCGCAGCTCGACAGCGCTCTGCTCGAAATCGGCGTCGATGTAGGGGGAGATGTACTCGCCCCCGTTGAGCTGGATCTCGCCGATCTCGACCCAGCGGTGGGTGTAGGTGCCTGTGAAGCGAATGCGCAGGTAGCGGCCCTTCACGTTGAGCTTCTCGGTGCCGTTGGGGTCGGCCTCGTTGCCCGCGTTCACCTCCGTCTTGGGGTTGGCGGTCATCATGTTGCCCGGATGGGCCGGGTCATGGGTGAGCCAGGCGGCCGTCTTGGCCGTATCGGAGTTGAAAGCGTTCTCCACCGGCGTGCTGCCGTTGATCTTCAGCACCTCGGTCCACTTGCCATCGGCCGCCTTCGGGTCATTGGATACCTCGATCACCGCGTTGCGGATGAAGTCGAGGCTGCCCTCGGGCACGTAGTAGGCCACCGAATTGATGGTGCGCTCCCAGCCCAGGTCGAACACCACCGTGTTGCCGGCGGTGGCACCCTGCTTGTTCTTGAACGCGGTGGACACGTCGCCGTCGAAGATCGCCGAGGCGTCGAAGGTGCCCAGGTCACCGGACACATAGCTCGGCTCGCTGCGATGGGCGAAGGTCGCGGAGAGGCCAGCGAACGTCACCGTGCCCGCCTTGGTAGAGCGGACGCCCACGAAGCGCGCATCGACCGGCGTGCCGGTCTTGTAGCTGTTCCATTCGCAGGCGTTTTGGGACCACACGAGCTCGAAGCCCTCGGGCAGCGCGGTGGTGCCGGCGCTGAGTGCGACATCGCTGCGGATGCAGCCCAGATCGATCGCGACCACGCCGCCGCCGTCCGGAAAGACGACCGCTCCGTCGGAAAGCGCGGCGGTGCCCTCGCCCACCTTCGCGGTCAGCTTGAGATCGGGGATGGTGGTGACCACGTTGTTGGACGTGGTGGTGACCCCCAGCTTCAGGGCGTGCAGGTCGCCGACACGCCACCACTTCGCCGTGGCACGGCTGTTCTCGACCTTGATGGCCTTGGCCTCCACAGGGGCGGCCAGCTTCAGGGTCTGGGACTTCTCGGCGGTGATGGCGCCCGCGTCGTGCCAGGTGCCGTCGGCGGTTTGGTAGGACGCCTTGCCGGACTCGATCACGTCGGTCACGCTGCCGCCCTGCTTGAACACGATGGCGTCGATGACATGCGGCTCGTCGAAGGTCACGGTCACCGAAGCGCCCGGCTGGGTCGTATCCTTGTTGTCGCCCGCGTCGGCCTTCTTGAACCAGGCCTCGGTGGCGTCCTTGCCGTCGGAGGCGCTCGCCGCCGGATGGTTCGCGTCGGCCACCACCTGGTTTGCGAAGGTGACGTTGCCGGTATACACCTTGTCCTGCGCCGCCTCGTCCACGTTCACCTGGATTTCGGCAATCGTGGGCCACGCGTCCTGCGCGTTGTCGGCAACCGCGATCAGGCGGACGCCGTACACGCCCTTGAGTCCCAGGTTCTTGGCGGTCACCACCGAGGTGGTGTACTCCTGGGAACCGGGGACGTCCTTCCAGTCCGTACCGTCGAAGTACTGGATCTTGGAGCGGTCCATGAAGTCCTTGCCGCCGCCCTGGCGGAAGGTCACGTTATCCAGGTCGAACGCCCGGGACTTCTGCACGCCGAAATAGGTGTCCTTCTTCAAGGTGTTAGGCGTCTTGTAAATCAGCTGCGTGGAGGCGTCGCCGTCGAACACGACGTCGCTCGTGCCGCCGTCGGGCGTATCGGTGCGGCTCGTGATGAACTTGGTGATCACCGCGTTCGGATCGGAGGCGAGCGTCGCCTGCTCGGCCACGTAGGTGCTGAGCGCGTTCACCGCAGGTGTGATGTAGGCCTTGCCCACACGCGCGTACTCGGTGTGGTCGACGTAGTGGAAGCCGTGGTTGTTGGCTGCCGCGAGCGCGGTCGTGCCGGCGCCGTGATGCGACAGCAGGCCCGCGTTGTCGCCCGCGAGGCTCGCCTTGAGCGCCGCGAGCTCCTCGAGCGCCGCACGGGTGAGGTCGTCCCAGGTGGAGATCCACGGGTCCATCTGCTCGAGCATGTCGGCGTTGCCGGCGTTCGCGCGGTAATCCTTCGCGGTTGCCTGCAGCTTGGTGAAGATCTTCACCATCTCGTCAACATCGGCCTCCTCGACGGTGCCGGCGTTCAGCTTCGCCGTGAATGCGGCGAGCTGGTCCTTGATATCGGCGCTCTCGTCGTTCAGCCAGGTCACGCCGCCGCCGTACATGCGGCGCATGTGGGTCGACAGGTCGCGCAGCGCGCGGGAGCCCTTCGTGTCGAGCGGCGAGTTGTGGTCGACGTAGCTGAAGGAGTCCTCCCACGCCTGGTCGGCGTGCTCGGTGGAGGTCCACAGGTTCCAGCTGAAGTCGGCGTTCATGAAGATGCCCTGCTTGGAGGGCTCAGACTGCTGCATGGGATTCAGCACGACGCCCTTGACCGAGCCCGGCTGCACGTCCGCGCCCAGGAAGTTGTTGTGGCCGCCCATGTGCAGGGCGTCCTTGTCGTTATCCGAGCACGGCCAGTTGACCCACATGAACGGGGCCACGCCCTGGGAGTTCGCGCTGAAGCGGTCCAGGAACGACTTGCGGACCTTGCCCCACACCTGGCCGCCGGTGTTGACCACCTGGATGTTGTCGGGCAGGTTCTTGTACCAGGCCTCTCCCTGGCCGTAGTAGGCCACCGGGCAGAAGATGATCGTGTCCTTGAGGCCCGGGTACTTGAGGGAGCCGTCGGGGTTCTTCTCGTCCTGCAGCTCGCGGATCCACGCCGTGGTGTCCTGGCACAGCTTGGTGTACAGGTCGGAGCCCTGATCGCCCGCATCGTCGGCCAAAATGGCGATCTGGCGGACGCCGGCATCGATGACCTGCTTGAACTTCGCCTTCATGACCTCGAAGTCGGCATCGTAGGTCGCCTTGGTGATGGGGTTGTACATGAAGGGATGCAACGCGAACAGGAAGCGGCACTTGGAGGCGTTACCCGCCTCGGCGAGCGGCTTGATCTTGGTGTCGATCTCGTCCTGCGTGTAGAGCTCGCGCCACTTGGCGTTGTGCTTCGGGTCGTCCTTGGGCGCGTATACGTAGGCGTTCAGCTTGTAGTAGCCGCCCCACTTCATCAGGTTCACGCGGTCCTCGGTGCTCCAGGGATTGCCGTAGTAGCCCTCGATGAAGCCGCGGGTGATCACGTCGGCGTAGTCGGCAACCGTGAAGGCGCGCAGCTTGGAGCCGGAGGTCTGCTGCAGGATCTGGTAGAGCGTGGTGAGGCCGTAGAACGCGGCATCGGTGCTGTTGCCCAGCACGATCACCTGGTCGGGACCCGTGCCGTCCGACGGCAGCGAGGCCAGGACGTAGGCGTCAGTGTGGCCGAACAGGTCGTCGGAGACCTTGAGCTTGCCGGCCTTCACGAGCGCGTCGACCTGCTTGTCCACCGCGCCGCCGGAGCCTTTGACGCCCACGAGGATCGCCGTGGTGCCCTTCTTGGTGGGCACGGCGTCGGCCTTGGTGCAGGTGATGCCTTTGAGCGCCACGGCCTCATCCAGGCGCGCAACCGTAGCCTCGTCGATACCGTCCTCGATGACGGCCGTTGCCTTTTCACGCAACGTTTGGGTGCCGTCTGCGTACTGCACGCTTTGAGGCGTCGGGTAGATCTGGTACCCGTTCTCCTCAGCGTGCGCGACCCCGGCTGCGCCGAGCATGCCGACGCAGGCAACAAGCGTTGCCGCCGTCGCGCACAGTATTCGTGTCAATCTGTTGGCCATACCGTTCCTTCCCCTAGGATACTGTGTTCGCCTTGCACGATGCATACGGCTCCAAATCCGTATCTGCGAACGCGCCGCCCCGAGAAGCGGTGCGACGTTGCACAAAGCTCCGATAGTCAGTGTGAGCCATATGGGTGTTTTCGTACTCATGAAAACGGCCAACGGTGGCCGCTGCTCGGTAAACGGTGGGCCGTCCGGCTGCGTGGCGCCGGACGGCTACGGCCCCAGGCCAAGCAAGCGGACGCAGCTTGAGGACAACGGCGCAAGCACGCAGCTTGAGGGCATTAGCACACGAACGTAGTTCGAAGTCGACAGCACGTGCACGTAGCTCGAAGTCGATAGCACGTGCACGTAGCTCGAAGTCGACAACACGCGCATGGAGTTCGAGGGCACTAGCATACGCATGTAGTTCGAAGCCGGTAGCACGCCAAACTCGCCAAAGGGGGTTTATATTTTTGTAGAGGGGGTTTGTTACAAGAAGAAGTGCCGCAGTGTGGTCGCAAAAGGCATCTAATGGGTGTTTCAGGGTCTGCATAGCGCATGCATATCGACCTCGGTGCACCAAAACCCGCCGCGGAAGCACCGTTCCACTCCCCCAGTGGGGCCAAAACCCCTATCCAGGCTGTAATCTGTCTCTTATACACATCTCCGAGCCCACGAGACGTAGAGGAA
>CABRIF010000123.1 GCA_902470925.1 uncultured Collinsella sp.
GCGATACATGTCGCGCTGAGTGTTGGAAGTGTTTCGCTAAGGTTGGAAATCAACGAACACCGCCGCACGGCCCATGCGAGCGTGCAGATACCGTGCGCCCAGCGCCTGCATGGTAGACTGAGCTGTTGTGAACTCACCCTATCCGCTCAAGGAGCAACGCACGTGGCTGACACCCTCTCGACCGCACCGGCAAGCGCGCCGTACGCCAAGAATGAACGCGAGAAGAACCGCTTCATCCTCAAGCAGCTCGTCACCAAGGATTTCAAGCTCAAGTACCGCCGCAGCGTGCTCGGCGTCGCCTGGTCGGTCTTGAACCCTCTGCTCATGATGGTTGTCATGAGCATCGTGTTCTCGTTCATCTTCCGCGCGGACGTTGAGAACTACCCTCTCTACCTCATCTTGGGCAACATCACGTTCTCCTTTATGTCCGACTCCACCAACGCCGCCCTGCGCTCGTTCCTCGAAGCGGCGCCCCTGCTCAAAAAGGTCAAGGTCTCGCGCTTCGTCTTCCCGGTTCAGAAGGTGCTGTTCGCGCTCGTGAACTTCACCTTCTCCCTCGTAGCCGTGGCCATCGTCATGCTGTGGTTCCGCGTGGCGCCCACCTGGCACCTCATCTGGCTGCCCGTCTGCCTGGGGTTGCTGATCGTCTTTTGCATAGGGATCGGCCTCGTCATCGGCTCGCTCGCCGTGTTCTTCCGCGATGTCATCCACCTGTGGAGCGTCATACTCACCGCCTGGACCTACCTGACCCCCATCTTCTGGGTTCCCAGCCAGCTCGCCCAATCCGGCGCGCCCGCCGGCGTCATGGCGCTCGTCGAGTACAACCCCATGTACGCATTCGTCACCTTCATGCGCGACATCTTCATGTGGAACCAAAACCCGTCGCTCCAGACGCTCGGGCTCTGCCTCGGCTGGGCACTCGTGATGCTCGGCATCGGCGTGTTCGTGTTCCGCAAGACGCAGCACAAGTTCATCCTGTATATCTAGTCGCGCATCCACGATAAGGAATCCCCCCATGGCAACACCCACCGCTTCCGAATACGCCATCGAGGTCAACGATGTCTCGATGGTCTTCAATATGGCCTCGGAGCAGCTCAACAGCTTGAAGGAGTACTTCATCAAGCTGATGCGCCGGGAGCTGTTCTTCAGTGAGTTCCGCGCGCTCAAGCACATCTCGTTCAACGTTCGCCCCGGTGAGGTCGTGGGCCTGGTGGGCACAAACGGCTCGGGCAAATCCACCATGCTCAAGATCATCGCCGGCGTGCTGGAGGCAAGCGAGGGCACGTGCCGCGTACACGGCAACATCGCGCCGCTCATCGAGCTGGGTGCCGGCTTCGACCTCGAGCTCACCGCACGCGAGAACATCTACCTGAACGGTGCCCTGCTCGGCTATACCGAGTCCTTCATCGACGAGCACTTCCAGGAGATCGTGGACTTCGCCGAGCTGCCCGATTTCGTCGACATGCCCATGAAGAACTTCTCCTCAGGTATGGTGGCGCGCATCGCCTTCGCCATCGCCACGGTCACCGAGCCCGACGTCTTGATCGTAGACGAAACGCTCTCGGTGGGTGACGTGTTCTTCCAGGAGAAGTGCGAACGGCGCATCCAGAACTTCATCGATTCCGGGCACGTGACCGTCCTGTTCGTAAGCCATGCACTCGAGCAGGTCGAGCGCATCTGCCAGCGCGCCGTATGGATCGAGAAGGGCGACCTGCGCATGGACGGCCCGGTGGATGAGGTCTGCCAGGCCTATCGCGCGCAGTTCGCCTAGGGGCCTGCGCATGAAATGGCGCGCGGCTGGGTAAAAGCACCTGCAAACATCTGTTTGGTCGCGCACCTACCCTGGGGGTCCACCATGTCGCACAGCTCTTCATCCGCCACGCAGGCGCAGCCTTTCACCCGGGCATGGTGGCACATCGCCCGCACGCGCATGCACGCCGAGCCCACCTACCAAGATGCCTACCTGCTCTGCCCCGACGGCTACATGTCATCGGAAACCGAAAGCGACGCCGCCCAGGCGCTCGAGGACTACCGCCGCGTGATCTTGTCCTTGAGCCTGCGCGGCCTCAAGGACAAAACGCAGGTGTTCTCCCTTGAGCAGGAGCGCTTCGTCCGCACGCGCCTGTCCCACTCCTACGAGGTCGCCACCAACGCCAGCCGACTGCTGTCCGAGATCATGGCCCGCCGCGCCGACGGCGCCCGCGGCCTATGCGAGGCCGATGAGTCCGTAGCCGGCCAGCTTGCCTGCGCCGACGACATCGAAACGCTACGCAACTCCCTCATGGCCGCCTGCCTGCTGCACGACACGGGCAACCCGCCCTTCGGGCACGAGGGCGAGTTCATCATCAGGCGCTGGTTCAAAGCCCATCGCGCCGCGCTCGCCGAAGCCGTGGGTGTCCCTGCCGACGACCCCGAGCTTGCCGAGCTCATGTGCGACCTTGAGTCCTACGAGGGCAACGCGAACTCTCTGCGCATCGCACTCGCCAGCAGCTGCATGTTCGACGGGCGCAGGCTCAACCTCACCGGCACCACCATAGCCGCGCTCGTCAAGTACCCTTGGGACGCACGCGCGCCGCAGGCGGAGCGCAAGCGCAAGTTCAATTTCTTCCACTCCGACCTGCATCGCATCAAGGCGCTGCTCGACGCCGACCCCCACATGCCGGCCCTGCTCGACGGCGAACGCCATCCGCTGTCCTACATCCTCGAGGCGGCCGATGACATCTCCTATGCCACCTCCGACCTCGAAGATTCCTTCCGCATGGACACCTTCACCCTCCATGAGCTGTTCGAGTACCTATTCGATTTCACGCCGATCGACACCGACACCGCGATCGATTCCCTGCCCGGCTACCGCCCCAGCAAGCTCGTGGAAACCGATCTTCTCATCGACCCCTACACGGTTTCCGACTACAACCTGCTCGCCCTGCTCGCCGGCGACCGCAGCGACATCGCACGCATGAAAAACCTACGAGCCGCACTCGCCGCATCGAGCCGCCTCTCGCCCATCGCCACCGGTCGCTCCAGCAGCCCCTATGAGGTCATCGAAGGCTCCGACGGGAGCCGCACCGTCGACTTCGGCCGCTTCAACCACAACGACCGCGACGAACGCGACGCCCTGGCGTTTCTCGGTACGCCCGCCGCACCGGTGCACACCTTCATTCAGGCGCTGGGCGAGCATCCGAAGATCAACGCGCAGGAGCGTCACCAGATGCAGGAAACCTATGTGGCGCGCTGGGTGGATGTCATGCGCCGCTGGCTGTACTTCTCCACCGCCCGCTCGTTTGTCCGGCTCGCACGGGAGCCCGGCGGCATCCAGAACCCCGACGACCTGTTCGGCAACCGCATCCATACGGTCAAGCTCGCCAAGCTCGCCGCCGACCACTTCGTGTTCCGCTCCGAGGACCGCATCAAGACCGAGGCGCTCGCGCAATCAATCTTGAACGACCTGCTCGATCGCTTCGTGAGCGACGCCGTTCGGTGCCCTGAGCCCACCGACGAGCCCCGCGGCGCGGTGGGCCTCATCCCGCTGCGCTACCGCCTGGACTATCTCGAGCGCCGCAGCGAATACGCCGCTCGCCACGACGGCAGGCCGTGGAGCCCCGCGCGGGGAGCCTATGAACGCGCGCTCATGGCACTCGATTTCATCTGCTCCATGACCGACGGCTACGCCCTGGAGCTGCATCAGAAGCTCGCCTAGGGGCTCTGCGGCACAACAGCGCCTGCCGCCCCATGCGCACACCGGCAGGATGCGCGGCGCAGGGGGCGGCACCGCGCATAGCCCCATGCGCCACGCGTGCGCCCCCGGTCGGACGCATCCGAAGCGCGGGCAATCATGCCCGAAAGGCCGTAAGCCCAATCCGGGACCGCACGTGACGGCGCTTACGCGGGCGTCGAGTGCGCGGGGTCGCGGTCGCGCGGCCACTCCAGGTCGGGCACGCGGGCGAGCTCGGCCAACGTGACTCCATCCACGTAGGTGTCGATCGCGTCCTCGAGCCCCGCCCAGAACCGCACCGTCGTGCACAGCCCGGATCGTCCGCAGGAACCCTCCAGCCCGTCACAGGCGATGGCGGGACGCTCCCCTTCCGCAGCGCGCAGGATATCCCCGGCGCGAACCTGGTCGGCCGGGCGAGCCAGCACGTAGCCGCCGCCCTTGCCGCGCACGCTCGTGAGCAGGCCGGCGCGCATGAGCGGGCGGACGAGCTGCTCCAGATACTTCAGCGAGATGCTCTCGCGCTCGGCAACCTCACGCAGGGCGATGCGCCCCTCCGCACCGCCGAACGCCGCGATATAGATCATGAGGCGCAGCGCGTAGCGCCCTTTCGATGTGATAAGCATCCCGAACATCTCCTCGCACCGCCGCAAGCCGCGCCGACTGTCCCCCGTCGGCGCACACGGGCGATACAGCCCGCGGCGTCGCGAAAAACGATGGCGTTCTTGTGGCGAATCCTTGACGAAATCAGGTATCATCTTATCGTTAATCCGAGTGAATTCCTAGAGTTTAAGCGGACGCGCGCCCCATCGCCTGCGGCGCCGCCGCGCACGAGCCGCTGAATCGTAACCGAAAGGACATCGCATGACGGGAAATCCGCTGCTCAACGTTGCACATCTCACCGCCTCGGTCGACGACAAGACCATCCTGCACAGCGTCGACCTCGCCGTCGCAGCCGGTGAGACCCACGTCATCATGGGCCCCAACGGCGCCGGCAAATCTACGCTGGGCCATGTCGTCATGGGCAACCCGGTCTACACCGTGAACGAGGGCTCCGTCACCTTCGACGGCGCCGAGATCACCGACCTCACGCCCGACAAGCGCTCACGTGCCGGGCTCTTCCTCTCCTTCCAGGCGCCGGTCGAGATCCCCGGCGTGCCGTTGTCGAGCTTCCTGCGCGCGCAGATCGCCGGGCGTCCCGGCCTGGAGATGCGCGGTAAGGAGTTCCGCCGCCGCGTGAAGGAGCTTGCCGCCGAGCTCGACATGGACACCGCCTACCTCAACCGCGAGCTGGGCGTGGGCTTCTCGGGCGGCGAGAAGAAGAAGGTCGAGATGCTGCAGCTGCTCCTGCTCAGCCCCAAGCTCGCCATCCTCGACGAGACCGACTCGGGCCTGGATGTCGATGCGCTGTCCGTGGTCTCCCGCGGCATGGAGGCCTACCGCTCCCGCACCGACGGCTCGCTTGTCATCATCACCCACAACACCCGCATCCTCGAGCATCTGCAGGTCGACCGCGTGCACGTCATGGTGGAGGGCCGCATCGTGCGCGAGGACGACGCCTCGCTCATCCCCTGGATCGACGAGCACGGCTTCGAGTCCTTCGAGCGCGACGCCGCCGTACAGGCCGCCGACGGCCAGGCGCGCTAGGGGGCGGCGCATATGACGAAATCACGCTCCGAGGTGGCGGATATCGACCGCAGCCTCTACGACTTCTCCTACGGCGAAGAGGGCTTCGAGCGCCTGGACGCCGGCCTTACGCCCGATATCGTGCGCGAGATCTCCGAGCGCAAGCACGAGCCCGCCTGGATGCTCGAGCGCCGCTTGGAATCGCTCGAGATCTACCATCGCATGCCCAACCCCACCTGGGGCCCGGGGCTCGACGGCCTGGACATGGACAACATCGTCACCTACGTGAAGCCCAACACCGACCAGCAGGCGAGCTGGGACGAGGTGCCCGACGACATCAAGAGCACCTTCGAGCGCTTGGGTATCCCCGAGGCCGAGCGCTCCTACCTGGCCGGCGTGGGCGCACAGTACGACTCCGAGCTCGTGTACCACAACATGCAGGACACGGCCGCCAAAATGGGCATCGTCTACTCCGGTATCGAGGAGGCGCTGGCCGACCCGACATGGGAGGCGATGATCCGCGACAAGTTCATGACGCTCATCCCGCCCACGGACCACAAGTTCGCAGCCCTGCACGGCGCCGTGTGGAGCGGCGGCAGCTTCGTCTACGTACCGGCCGGCGTGAAGCTCGACTTCCCGCTGCAGAGCTACTTCCGCCTGAACGCCAAGGGCGCCGGCCAGTTCGAGCACACGCTCATCATCGTGGAGGACGACGCCGACCTGCACTTCATCGAGGGCTGCTCGGCCCCCAAGTACAACGTGGCGAACCTGCACGCCGGCGCGGTCGAGCTGTTCGTGGGCAAGCGCGCCCACCTGCGGTACTCGACCATCGAGAACTGGTCGAAGAACATGTACAACCTGAACACCAAGCGCGCCCGCTGCGAGGAGGCCGGCGAGATCGAGTGGATCTCGGGCTCCTTCGGCAGCCACGTGGGCTACCTCTACCCCATGAGCGTGCTGGCCGGCCGCAAGAGCCGCTCGAGCTTCACCGGCATTACCTTTGCCGGCACCGGTCAAAACCTCGACACCGGCTGCAAGGTGGTTCTCGCCGCCCCCGAGACCTCGGCGAGCGTCGAGAC
>CABRIF010000124.1 GCA_902470925.1 uncultured Collinsella sp.
CCTCTACGTCTCGTGGGCTCGGAGATGTGTATAAGAGACAGATCTAGGTCCGACACCCCCGTACGCGCTGGATTGGCGACGGCAGGGGAGATGTTGTGAAGTTTCGGGCGCGGGCGGTCTGCGCCCGGTTCCGCATCGCTGCAGGTTGAGCGCCTGTGCGACACCTGTCTCCAACGCTCGGTTAATGTGAATCGAAATCAGCACATTGCGATGACCTGCAAGAACACAACCTGTAGTGTTGAAGTCAGAAAACTCCACCAGATATTGTGAGTCGGATGGCGTATCATAGAGACAGCTGAAAGACGTAAGGCCCCGGGGGCGCGGTGTAGCACGGCGCGGTCCCGGGGCCTTCGGTGCGATATGCGCCCGGGTTGCAGCCGTCGGGCGCGGTGCGTGAAAGAGGAAAGGGAGCGCGGTCATGAAGATCATCAAGCGGAGCGGTTCTGAGGTCACCTTCGACCTCCAGAAGATCATCCACGCCATCAAGGCGGCCAACACCGAGGTCAAGGCCGCCGACCGCCTGACCGAGCGCCAGGTGGTCTACGCCGCGCAGAACGTCGAGGACAAGTGCTCCGCCGCCGGCCACACCGTGTCGGTCGAGGAGATCCAGGACATGGTGGAAGACGAGCTCATGGCGCTCGACCGCTACGAGGTGGCCCGCCGCTACATCATCTACCGCTACGTCCAGGGCCTGAAGCGCACCAAGAACACCACTGACGACAAGATCTTGTCCCTCATCGAGTGCAACAACGAGGAGGTCAAGCAGGAGAACTCCAACAAGAACCCCACGGTCAACTCGGTGCAGCGCGACTACATGGCCGGCGAGGTTTCCAAGGACCTCACGCAGCGCGTCCTGCTGCCCGCCGAGGTGGTCAAGGCCCACAACGAGGGCATCATCCACTTCCATGACTCGGACTACTTCGCTCAGCACATGCACAACTGCGACCTGGTGAACCTCGACGACATGCTGCAGAACGGCACCGTCATCTCGGGCACCTTGATCGAGCGCCCGCATAGCTTCTCCACCGCCTGCAACATCGCCACCCAGATTATCGCGCAGGTGGCCAGCTGCCAGTACGGCGGCCAGTCCATCTCGCTGACGCACCTGGCCCCGTTCGTGGACGTGAGCCGCCAAAAGATCCGCCGTCAGGTCGAGGCCGAGCTCGCCGAGCTGGGTTTCACCGCGCCCGAGGAGAAGGTGGCCGAGGTTGTTGAGACCCGCCTGCGCGACGAGATCCGCCGCGGCGTGCAGACCATCCAGTACCAGGTCGTGACCCTTATGACCACCAACGGCCAGGCGCCGTTCGTCACGGTGTTCATGTACCTCAACGAGGCGCGCGACGCCGCCGAGAAGCGCGATTTGGCCATGATCATCGAGGAGACCCTGCGTCAGCGCTACGAAGGTGTGAAGAACGAGGCGGGCGTGTGGATCACCCCGGCGTTTCCCAAGCTGATCTACGTGCTGGAGGAGGACAACGTCCGCGAGGACTCCGAGTACTTCTACCTCACGCAGCTTGCCGCCAAGTGCACCGCCAAGCGCATGGTGCCCGACTACATCTCCGAGAAGAAGATGCGCGAGCTCAAGCTCTCGAAGGGGGAGACGGAGGGCAACGGCGACTGCTACACCTGCATGGGCTGCCGCAGCTTCCTCACGCCCGACCGCTCCGGCAACGGCTACGGCAACGTTGCCCGCGCCAAGAACTACGAGCCGGGGCGCCCCAAGTACTACGGCCGCTTCAACCAGGGCGTCGTGACCATCAACCTGCCCGACGTGGCCCTGTCCTCGCATCAGGACATGGATGAGTTCTGGAAGATCTTCGACGAGCGCCTGGAGCTGTGCCACCGCGCCCTGCGCTGCCGCCACGAGCGCCTGCTGGGCACCCTGTCCGACGCCGCGCCGATTCTGTGGCAGTACGGTGCGCTGGCGCGCCTGGACAAGGGCGAGACGATCGACAAGCTGCTCTACGGCGGCTACTCCACCATCAGCCTGGGGTACGCGGGCCTGTACGAGTGCGTGAAGTACATGACCGGCGCCTCGCACACCGATGAGGCCGGCACGCCGTTCGCCATGGCCGTGATGCAGCGCATGAACGACAAATGCAACGAGTGGAAGGCCGCCGAGGACATCGACTACTCGATCTACGGCACGCCGCTGGAGTCCACCACCTACAAGTTCGCCAAATGCCTGCAGCGCCGCTTCGGCGTGGTGCCGGGCGTGACGGACAAGGGCTACATCACCAACAGCTACCACGTGCACGTCACCGAGGAGATCGACGCCTTCGACAAGCTCAAGTTCGAAAGCCAGTTCCAGCGTCTGTCCCCGGGCGGCGCCATCTCCTACGTCGAGGTGCCCAACATGCAGGACAACCTCAAGGCCGTTATCCGCGTGATGCAGTACATCTACGACAACATCATGTACGCGGAGCTCAACACCAAAAGCGACTACTGCCAGGAGTGCGGCTACGACGGCGAGATTCGCATCGTGGAGGACGACGGCAAGCTCGTGTGGGAGTGCCCCAAGTGCGGCAACCGCGACCAGGAGAAGCTGAACGTGGCGCGGCGCACCTGCGGCTACATCGGTACGCAGTTCTGGAACCAGGGGCGCACCGAGGAGATTCGCGATCGCGTGCTGCATCTGTAAGGTACGGTCCCATTGGCGCCGCCTGGCGTAAACCACGCAAACGTCCTCGGGGGGTCGCCTTGGCGACTCCCCTGCGGAATGTTTGCTTTGGTTTGCGCTAGGCGGCGCCCGGAGTTGGTGTTTGCTGATCAGTTCGTGGACGACCTCGACGAGGTTTGGTCGCCGCGCGGATATGATCGGGTGCGCCGGGTGCTTTCCATGATCGAGCAGTTCCCCGAATCCGGCTCGCGGTCGCTGCCCCGCTCGATTGAGCGAGAGTTCGGGCACACGGTGCGGAAGTGCGCTGCGGGCCCGTTCGACATCGTGTACGACTACGATGTCGACGTAGATACCGTGTATATGCTCGACTTGGTTGCTCAGCGGAGCGCCGAGTAATGCGTGAGAGGAAGCCGCAGGCATGAACTACGCAGAGATCAAGAGCTTCGATATCGCCAACGGCGAGGGGGTGCGCACGACGCTGTTCGTGTCCGGCTGCCGGCGCGGGTGTCCGGGGTGCTTCAACGAGCTCGCGTGGAATTTCGCGGCGGGCACGCCCTTCACGCGCGAGGTCGAGGAGCGGATTATCGAGAGCTTGCGGCCCGATTATATAGACGGCCTCACGCTGCTGGGCGGCGAACCCATGGAGCCGGAGAACCAGGCGGGGCTCGTGGACTTTCTCGAGTGGGTGCGCGAGGAGTTCCCGCGTGGACGCGGCAAGACCATCTGGTGCTTCACAGGCGACGTGTGGGATATCGAGCTCGTGGCGGGCGGCCGGCATCACACCGAGGTGACCGATCGGCTGCTCGCGTGCGTGGATGTGCTGGTGGACGGTCCGTTCGTGCAGCGTCTTCACGACATATCGCTGCGCTTCCGCGGCTCGTCCAATCAACGCCTGATCGATATGCCGGCCACGCTGGCGGCGCTGGCGGCGGGGGAGGCCCCGGCGGATGCCGTGCGCCTGTGGCGTGATGCCGAGGTGTACGCGACGCATTCGATGTAGAAGGTGCGCGCGGTTGCCCGGTGCACCGAGGTGCGTACGAATGCGACAGGTATGCGAGCGCGGCGGGCACGCGAATGCAGCGGGCGCGCGCATGCAACGGATACACGAATGCAACGGACTTGTTGGGGCGTGTTACACAGAAGGGGCGGACGAACGCAGAAAGGGCGGATAGGCAATGGACACGGTGGTAACGGACAGGCTCGTACTGCGGCGCTTTACCGAGGCGGACGCACCGGCACTCTTTCCCATGATGAGCGATGCGCAGGTGAACCGCTTCCTGCCGTACTTCGCGCATGCGTGCGTGGAGGACACACGGTCCTATCTCGAGCAGAACTACCTGCGATGGTATCGCGCCGCCGACGCCGGCGAGCGCCGTGCGGATGGGCTGCCGCTCGATATGCATTGCGCGATTTGCCGCAAACGCGAGGATGGCACGGCGGGCGAGCTGCTTGGGTTTGTAAGCATCGATGCGCAAGGCGAGGCGTACGACATGGGATATGCCCTGGCGGGCGACGCACAGGGCCACGGTTACGCGACCGAGGCTGTGGCCGCGATGCTTGTGGAGGCGCGCCGTGTGGGGTATCCGTTCGTGACGGCGACGTACGATGAACTCAATGCGGCGTCGGGGCGCGTGATGGAGCGCTGCGGGATGACGTATCGCTACTCGTATCGGGAGCGCTGGCAACCCAAGGACCTCGACGTGGTGTTCAAGCTGTACCAAATCGACTTTGCACAGGACGTGCCGACCTATCCGGGCTATTGGGAGCGCTATCCGCAGCATTGGGTGTGATGGGCTTATCTGGGGTCGGGCCGGAGCGCTCGCCGCGCGTGGTACGATGGGTCGATGTTATCTGCGGAAAGTGAGTGGAACATGGTCGATCAGGACAAGGTGCGCGAGGGGATTCGCCTGCTGCTCGAGGGCATCGGCGAGGACCCGGCGCGCGCGGGGTTGCTCGAGACGCCCGATCGCGTGGCGCGCATGTATACCGAGCTATGCGCCGGCATGGACGAGCGTGCGTCCGACCATCTCGCCAAGACCTTTCCCTGCATCGCCGATGACCTGGTGATCGAGCGCGACATCACCTTTTATTCGCTGTGCGAGCATCATCTGCTGCCCTTCTACGGCACGGTGGCGGTGGGCTACGTCCCGTGCGGGCGCGTGGCGGGTCTGTCCAAGCTGGCGCGCACCGTGGAGGTGTTCGCCCGTCGCCTGCAGCTGCAGGAGCAGCTGACGGCGCAGATCGCCGACGCGCTCATGGATGAGCTCGCATGCGCCGGCGCCATCGTCTATATCGAGGCGGAGCATATGTGCATGACCATGCGCGGCGTGCAGAAGCCCGGGACCAAGACGGCCACGCTCGCGCGCCGCGGCGTGCTTGCAGCCGATCCGGCTCTCGAGGCGCGCTTCTTCCAGATGCTGGGGCGGGCGTAATGGCCCTGCCTGAGGTGCGGGGAGTATTCGAGGCCATGCCGCGGGTGGACGCCTTGGTGCGCCACCCGCGCTTTGCGCGGGACCTGGCGCGCCTGGAGGAGCTCGAGCGCGACCGCCCATGGTGCCGGCACGGCTTGCCGCATCTGCTCGACGTGGCGCGCATCATGTGGATCGCCGCCCTGGAGCACGGCTGGGCCGTATCGGCGGGCTGCGGAGTGCGCGATATCCCTGCCGGAGGCTGCGCGCCGTCGACCGCTGCTGCCGGCGCTCCCGCATCGCACGCCGGTGCCACAACCGATGCGCGCGCCGCGTGCGCCACCGCGGCCGCCTTGTGCGCAGGCGGCGCGGCTGCGCCCCCGTTCGCGCGCGATGTGGTCTACGCCACGGCGCTGCTGCATGACATGGGGCGCGTCGCGCAGTACGAGACCGGCGAGCCGCATCATGCGGCAGGCCAGCGCTATGCGCGCGAGCTGCTCGGTGCGCTTGCCGGCCCGGTGCGCTTCACGGCTTCAGAGACCGATGCGATCGCGTGCGCCGTCGGAGCGCACCGTTCGGGTGGCGCGCACGCCGCAGCGGCCCCTGCCGTCGCGACGCTTGCAGACCTGCTGCGCGTATCCGACAAGGCGGCGCGCGCGTGCTGGTCCTGCCCGGCGCGCGCAACCTGTTGCTGGCCGCCCGAGAAGATGAACGAGGCGTTGCGCGTCTAGCGCCCGGCACCCCCCCCTTGTGCGCCCTGAACTGTCTTTCGATCGAAAGGATGTTCCCATGTCCGATATGAAACACTTGCCTCAGCAGGCTACGCCCACCGAGGGCGCTGCCTTGGCGCGCTGCTCCGCCGCGGTGCCGGATGCGCGCCGCCGAATCGTCCGCGCGGATGCGCTCGACCTTTCCGGCGTGGACCGCATCGTGATCGAGGGGCTCGAGGTGTTCGCCAACCACGGGGTCTACCCGGAGGAGAACGCGCTCGGGCAGAAGTTCATCGTCTCGCTGACGCTGTTCGCCGACCTCGCCGCCGCCGGCGCCCATGACGACCTGGACGCCTCGATCGACTATGGGGCGGTGTGCCATGAGGTCGAGCGGCTGTTGCGTCAGCGCACCTTCAAGCTGATCGAGGCGGCCGCCGAAGGCGTGGCGTCCGAGCTGCTTGATCGCCACGAGCGCCTGCTGGCGGTGCGCGTGCGCCTGGAGAAGCCCTGGGCGCCGGTCGGCCTGCCGCTGCGCACCGTGGCGGTGGAGATCGAGCGCAGCCGATAGGGCCGGGTGCCGGGCGGGCGCGGCCCTCGGCGCGCACGCGCCGGCTCGCGCGCAGAGCCGCTGCGCGGCAGCGCCGCTGTACGGGCGTGC
>CABRIF010000125.1 GCA_902470925.1 uncultured Collinsella sp.
CCTTGCGGCGGGTGAACGGTGCGCGCGGGCGGGATTTGTCGGGTTGCGGTGAAGACGCGGCGCGGACGGCGGCCGGTTGGGGCGGGCTCGGGATGCGCGCTACCGTGCTTCGTCCGCCTTGCCACCGGGGCTGGTATGCCCTGTAAAAACCATGATTCGATTGCATAGGCGAATCACTTTGGGCCATACTGTGAGCGTGCCTGTAACGGGCTTCTGTTTGAACGTACCTAAAACGCAGCATTCCCAGCCGGGATGCAGAACCTAAGGAGGACGTATGCCTCAACCACGGCACGCCGCCATCGCGGCGGGGCTCGCGCTCACCTTGACGTTGGGCGCGGCGGCAACGCCGGTGTACGCGGCGGATGCAACGGTGCATGCGAGCGACGCGAACGCCGACGGCACGAGCGACGGGGGCACGCTGCCCGCTCCGTCGGACTACGACAAGGACGATTTCTATACCGGTGACGCCGCAAGCGTGGCGCTGATGGCGCGTTCGGCCTCCAGTCTGTCGCCGGTGTCGCTCTCGGATGAGATGAAGTACTTCTGCAAGTACGAGAGCTCGCAGAACTACGACCAGGGCTTTTCCTACGGTGACGGCTACAACGCCATGGGCTACTACCAGTTCGACCGTCGCCACGCGCTGTTCGGTTTCCTGAAGGCCGTCTACGCCTACAATCCCACCACCTACGCCATGTTCGCCGGCCCTATCTCCAACGAGGCGACGCTGTCCAGTAAGTCGTATGCGACCTACGACGAGGCCACGGACAAGCTGACGCCGATGGCCCAGGAGCTCAACGATGCGTGGCACGCGGCCTACCAGGCCAATCCCACGGAGTTCTCCGCACTGCAGGACGCCTATTCCTACAACACCTACTACCTGCCGGTGCGCAACCTGCTGAAAACCAAGTACGGCATCGACCTGGACAAGCGCGCCGACTGCGTGAAGGGCCTCATGTGGGGACTCTCCAACCTGTTCGGCTACGGCGGCTGCCAGAACTACCTCAACGATGCGAAGATCTCGGAGGATATGACCGACGAGGAGCTGGTCACCGCCGTGTGTGACACCGTGGTGACGCGCGTGACCTATTACTGCTCGAGCCAGCCGCAGTACTGGCAGGGTTGGCAGAACCGGTATCGCTCCGAGAAGGCGACGTGCCTGGCGTATCTGGCGCAGCACGAGGCCGACCAGGGGGCATCGGGCGACAACGCGGTCGATGGCGATGCTGCGGGCGATGCTGCGGGCAACACGGCCGACGGCAGCTCCGGCTCCGATTCGAGCGGCCAGAGCGATGCGAACCAGGATGCCGGGGCTGACGAGCAGGGTTCCGCGGGCGAGCAGGACAACGCCGACCAGGGCGGCTCGGACGGGCAAGATGGCTCCAACCAGAACAGCTCGGGCGCGGCCGATGAGCAGGATGCGGGTACCTCGGATAGCCAGGGCAGCACGGATGCGGGCGGCTCGGGCACCTCGGACGACACCGCGGCGGATACCGGCTCGGACCAGCAGTCCGGCAACCAGGATCAGAGCAGCTCGAACGATGGTACTGCGGGCGGTTCGGGCGCTACGACGGACACCGAGCAGGACGACAACGCGGCGGGCGGCTCGGGGCCTGCAGCGACCACGCCGGATGCCGAGTCCGATGGCCAGGCGTCCTCGAACGGCTCGTCCTCGGATGGCGCGGCGGATAGCGATGCCAGCGGGCAGAACGGCACCAACGAGACGACCGACGGGTCCTCGACGTCATCCTCGGATGAGAAGGACGCGACGTCCGGCGCGCAGGGAAGCTCCTCGAACGCTTCCTCGACTTCTGCGGACAAGGGTTCTGAGCAGGCGACGTCGACGGCCGATGCAACGGCCGGCGATGCCTCCTCGAAGGATTCCGGCGCCGCCGCACAGACCGCAGCGCCGACGGGCGGCCTGCCCCAGACGGGCGACATCGCCGGGCTGGTGATGATGGGCGCCAGCGGTCTGGGCGTGGCCGGTGCATCCTTCGTGTCGCTGGGCAAGGAGAAGCGCGCCCGCCGCGAGAAGAAGTAGCGGCGAACCCCGCCGTTGGCCGTGCGGCTGGCGGCGGGGTCGTTTTGCTAAGCTAGGGGATGGCGAAAAACCGGGCGAGAGGAGAGCCGTACATGGAGGCCTATAAGCAGGAGTTCATCGAGTTCATGGTGGAGTCGGACGTGCTGAAGTTCGGCGAGTTCACGCTCAAGAGCGGCCGTACGTCCCCGTTCTTCATGAATGCGGGCGCGTACGTGACCGGCGAGCAGCTCATGCGCCTGGGCGAGTACTATGCCCGCGCTATCCACGACAATTTCGGCCTGGACTTCGACGTGGTCTTCGGTCCCGCCTACAAGGGCATCCCGCTGGCCGTGGTGACCGCCATCGCCCTGCACAACCTCTACGGCAAGGAGGTCCGCTACTGCTCCGACCGCAAGGAGGTCAAGGACCACGGCGCGGACAAGGGCGACATGCTGGGCTACGAGCTCGCCGACGGCGACCGCGTGGTGATGGTCGAGGATGTAACCACCTCGGGCAAGTCCATCGACGAGACCTATCCCAAGCTCAAGGCCGCGGCCGACGTGGAGGTCAAGGGACTGATCGTGAGCCTCAACCGCATGGAGGTAGGCAAGGGCGGCGTCACCACCGCGCAGAAGGAGATCGAGGCCAAGTACGGCTTCCCCGTGGCGAGCATCGTGTCCATGGCCGAGGTGATCGAGCACCTGTATAACCGCGAGGTTGCCGGGCGCGTGGTGATCGACGACGCGCTCAAGGTCGCCATCGACGCCTACTACGCGCGCTACGGCGCGCAGGAGTAGCGGCGATGTCCGTGCCCCCTGTGCCGGCGCGCCCGGGTGGCGCGCTCGCATGGTGATTCCGGGCGGATGAATGTGCAGCTCGAGGGGGCTGTGGAGCCACAATTGAACCATACGTGTAGAGGCGGGCTTTCGAGCCCGCCTTTGCTGTGTGTGGAGGCCCCGTGGCTGTCGCACGCAGCCCGCCTTTGTTGTGTGGAGGCCCCGTGGCTGTCGCACGCAGCCTGCCTTTGCTGTGCGGATCGCCCAGGGTTTGTTTGAGTCCTTCGTCTGTCGCACACAAGTTACCTATGTCAAACTTATGAAAACGGGCACAGTCTATACACAATATAAGTTAGCTAATGGAAACTTAAGAGCGATCACATGCCCCGAATGGAAGGAGCGAGCATGAATGCATCGCACATGGGCCTCATTGCGCGCCGCGGCGCCACCGTTATCCTCGCTGCCGTGATGGCGACGGGTACCGTGCCCATCACGGCGCTTGCCAGCCCGGCGGCTGCGTCTGCCACGGCGGCGCAGGCAACCACTATCAACACGGCCGACGGGTTCTACCTGGAGGCGGGCACGACCTACGAGCTGCCCGTGTCGTATGAGGGCACGGGGTCGTTCTCCGGTGCTGTCTACGGCGGCATCGTTAAGAGCATGCTTGCGCAGTACTTCGGCACCAAGGCGCGTGTCGCTGCGAACCAGGATGGAAGCTATACGGTAACGGTGTTCTTCGGCGGGTCGTACAGCGCCGCGATCGGCGACCTGACGTATAACGGGCAGACCATCAAGCAGATGGACCGGACCTACACGTTCACGGTCGCCTCGATCAAGAGCCCTGTCGACCTCACGGTGCATATCGGTGGCGCCATGAGCGGCATGTTCCCCGACGGCGTGACCTATGCGATGACGTTCGACACCACGAGCCTGCCCACCGAGGCGCCCAAGCCGGTGATCGATCTCACCGAGCTCACGGCGGCCCTCAACGCGGCGCGGGCCGTGGAGCAGGGCAAGAAGACCGACGAGGCATGGGGCGCGCTCCAGCAGGCTATTGCCACGGCCGAGCAGGCGCTCACCGCGGCGGCGAACACCGAGGAGGCAAACGCTGCCGCAGCTACGCTTACGGCGGCGGTGGATGCCTTCCAGGCCAGCGCCGACAAGGTGGACCCGGCGCCCGAGCCCGGCCCCGATCCTGCGCCGGAGCCTGAACCCGAGCCAGATCCTGAGCCGGATCCGGCGCCCGGGGCTGACGCATACGGCATGGCGGTGGGCAAGACCTACACCGCGCAGGTATCCTACGCGGGCACCGGCTCTTACGCGGGCATGGATGCGGTTTTGAACCAGATGGTGGGTCGGTACTTCGGCAAGACGGTGCAGCTGCAGCGTCTTGAGGACGGTACCTACAACGTGATTTTCTCCTTTGCGGAGTACAGCAGCGCCATCGGCGATATGACCTACAACGGCACCACCATCAAGCAGGCCGCCGAGCGCACCTACGTGGTCAACGTGCCCGCGCTGTCGAGCGCCATCGATGTGGGTATCCAGGTCAACGGCGCGATGGGCGGCGTGGTCGTGACCTTCGCGATGACGGTGGACACGGCAAGCATCAAGGAGGCCGCATCCGGCGGTTCCACTGGCGGTTCCACGTCTGGCAGCGGCACCAGCAGCTCCGAGCAGCCTTCGTCGCAGAACAGCGCGCCCGAGCAGCTCTCCCAGGCCAAGGAAGGATTCCAGGCGGGGCACACCTACCGGGTCCCCATCGCCTTCAAGAAGTCGGGCAGCTCCGAGCAGTCCATGGCGAACCAGTATTTTGGCAGCTACGCCAACGTGTACGTGCAGGCAGACGGTTCGTTCAAGGTCAGCTTCACCACCAATATGGCGGAATGGATCTCGAATCTGTCGAGCAGCAAGGGCACGGTGACGCAGGATGGCAGCACCTTCTCGATGGTGCTGACGGCCACGCAGGCCGACACCGTGCTGCCGCTGAGCATGTACGTGAAGCCCATGAAGTCCCAGGTGTCATGCGACCTGTATCTCTACCTGTCGCGCGCGACGGATCTGGGGTCGGGCGACAAGGGCAAGCCGTCGGGGCTTCCGCAAACCGGTGACGCGTCGGTGCTTGCAACCGTGGCTGCCGCCGGCGCGGGTGTCGCGGTGCTCGGCGTCGGGATGGCGCTTGAGCGTCGTCGCGAGCGGGTGAATCGATAGCGAAGGCGGATGTTGATGCGCGCAATGCAGCATGTTTGCAGATGGATGCGTGCCTGGGCGCTTGCGGGTGTGGCTGCGGTGGCGTTGGTTGCCGCGCCCGTCCCGGCGCAGGCTGCGCAGACGAGCATACAGACGGTCGCGGTGACGCCGAGCTACGCCAACCCGGCAACGGGTGTCATCGAGGATTCCGGAGGCACCGCGAACCAGGCGCTGGGCGAGTCCATGACGGCATCGTGCGTGTTCGACCAGGCGTTGGTGGAGCGTGCCGCAGATGGCAGGCTCTACGCCACGATGCGCTTTCGGCTGATCGACCAGATCAGCGCGGTGTCGGTTGACGTGTCGGGCGATGGAGGCGCGACGTTTGCCGCCGCCGACGTGCAGGAGATGCAGCGCGACGTGTCGCACGGAGATGGTAGCCAGGACAACGTGGGCGACTATCGGTTTGAGATTCCCGCGGCAGACGCGGTGGTGCGGGTGCACCTGGATGTGGTGCCCATGGGGCGTGCGGTGGTGTGCTTCGCGGCGCTGGGTGCGGCAACCGAGGGCAACCCGAACGGCTTCGTGGAGAGCGTGGTTGCAGGCGAGGATATCGCTGGCTCCGGCGCAGCTGCTGCGGGGGCGACGGATGCCGCGGCGACAGGCGCGGATACCGCTGCGGCTGGTGCGGAAGCCGCTGCGGATGCTTCGGGTACCGAGGGGTCGGGCGAAGTGTCTGCGGCTTCGGACATCCAGGAATACGATGCCGACGGCAACCGCGTTGACGCTGAGGGGCCCGCTCGACTCGGCGGCGGCACGGTGGCCCTCGTTGTTGCTGCGGCAGCGGGTCTGCTGGCGGTGGGCGCGGGGGTGTTCTGGCTTGTGCGCGTGCGCCCGGCCCGTGCTGTGGCGGCGCGGGCCGCTGCGGCGGCGGCGCCGGATTCGGCTCCGGTGTCGGCTGGGGGCTCGGGTTCGGCTGCGGTGTCGGCTGG
>CABRIF010000126.1 GCA_902470925.1 uncultured Collinsella sp.
GGATCGGGCTGCGGCTCCGGGTCGGGATTCGGATCGGGGTCGGGCTGCGGTTCCGGATCGGGGCCCGGCTCCGGGTCGATCACGTCGGCAAGCCCCTCGATCGCGGCGCGGATGGCTGCCGCCGCAGCGTCGATGTCCTGCTGCGAGGCGTCGTCGCGCACAAGGATTGCGGCGCCGTCGGCGCAGGCCGCGCCCAGCGCCGCCACGCTCGCAGGCGTCTTGTTCGCAAGCGGGGCCTGCTGCGCCTCGGTGAGCGCCGCGATGAGCCCGTCGGTCGTCGGGGCGTCCCCGCGCACACCGCTCACCTGGAGTTCGGCTGCGCCGGCAAAGGCGTTGCCCGCAAGGGAGCTGGTTGCCACGAGGGTCACGTAGCGCCCCTCGACCGCCTTGAGCGGCACGATGCTCGCCGCGCGCGTGGATGCCTGGCGCACGTCGGGGAAGCTGCCCTGCGCCGCGGGGGTGCCGGCGGGGATGCCCTTCGGGTCCTCGGCGGTCACGAAGACCTGGTAGTCCTTGACAAGGCCGTTGGCGTTGGACTGGCGCGGCAGGTAGGACAGGCCATCCACCGCGTAGGTGGCGCCCAGGTCGATGGTGAGGTAGTGCGGGAAGGCATCGGCGCCGCCGCCGTACTTGGTGTGCCAGAAGGTCTCGGGATCGCCGTCGAAGGCGTTCGTGGCCGGCGCCTGCTCGCTGGCGGTTTCCTGCGAGGAGGTTCCGGCGAGCCGATAGAGCTTCTGGTCGATGGGATGGGCGAGCACGGTGTCGGCCACGGTGAGCGCGGCAGAACCGCTCCACCAGCCCTGCGTCACCTGCACGGTGAGGGTGCCGGGGCGGGTGTTGGCGGGAACCTGCACCACGCCTGCCGCGCGCCCATCGGCGCTCACGGCCAGCTCGCCGACCGTGCGCGCCGCGTCGGCCTCGCCGTCCGCATCGGACACCAGGGAGAGCTGGGCGGTTGCGCCCGGCTCCAGCCCCGAGACGAGCACGCCCACCGTGGCGTTCGGCGCCACCTCGGAGCGCGAAAGCGCGACCTCAGGGGTGTAGGCCGCCGTGACGGTGAACGCCACGTGGTCGGCATTTGCCCCGGCGGGGTCGGTGGTGAGCTCGTAGGTCCCGGGTCTGACGGCGGGCACCGCAAACTCAAGCGTGCCCGTGCCGGCACCGTCCACCTCGACCACGCCGAGCTCGGTGTCGCCGAAGTGCACCGCCACCTGCGTGTTCGGCTTGAAGTCGGTCAGCGTGGCCGTCACCGCGGCGCCCTGCGCGCCGGATGCCGCCGACAGGGCCAGGTTGTTGCCGAACACCGTGGCGCCGCCGGTGACATGCACGGAAACGGTATCGGTGGCAGACGCCTCACCCGCGGTGAAGGTGATGGTGCCGGTGTGCGTGCCGGCGCCGGGCAGCTCGGCGAGGACGAGCTCCCACAGGCCGTTTTGCGCACGGTTATTGTTGTTGTTCGCGTTCGGGGCCTGGTAGGGGCGGCGCTGCACCACCTCAAGGGGCGCCTCGCCGCCGTTGTCCCAGACGATCTTCGCGCTCACGTCGGCGGCATCGGTCATGGGCATGTAGCCGCGCGCGATCGTGTGGCGCACGCCCACCGAGGGCGCGCAGGAAAGGTCGCTGGCGGCCACGAGCGGCTTGTTCACCAGGCCGTCCTCGGCGTAGAAATCGGCGCCGAGCAGGGTGAGGGCGGGCACCGTGTCGGCCAGGCGGCGCTTGAGGTCGGCGAGCTTGCCGGCGCGTTTGGCCTGCGGGGACCACGCCACCTCGGCCAGTGCCATGGCGCGCGGATAGGACGGGAAGAAGAAGTCCTGGATGCTGCGCGCGTGCTCGGCCCACATGGCGCCCTCCACGCCGCGTAGCGTGTTCTCGGCCACGCCGGCTCGCGCCACCGGGTCGTAGTCGTAGAACTTGGAGAGGTCGGCGGTGCCGGCCGCCCAGGTGGGGCCCCACACATTGTAGCCAGCTTTCTGCGGGAAGTACGCGTTGCCGGCAGCCGACCAGATCACCTGCGCGCCCGCGGTGTTCACCTTGTTCTGCACGTGTCCCAGGTTGCCGTTCCAGTACTGGATGGTGTCGCCGGCCTTGATCTCGCCGGTGCCGTCGGCCCACTCGTTCCAGCCGATGGGCGACAGCCCCATGTCGCGCACGATCTGGGCGGCGCGGGTGAGGAACGGGCCGTGCGTGCCGGGACGCTCGGCGTTCATGCGGTGCGGCTCGTCGCCACCGATGTGGATGGAGCCGGAGCCGGTGATGTCGGTCACCTGCTTCACCACGTGCTTGAAGAAGGTCCAGGTGGCGTCGTTGTCCGGGTCGAGGTAGGAGTTGCCCACCGCCGACGTGGTTTGGATGGGCGCGCAGACCCACTGGGCGGGGTCGGCGATAGCGGCGCCCGTCTCGGGGTCCACGGTGCCGTTGTGCGAGGAGCCTGCGCTGTTGAGCTGCGGAATCGCGTGCAGGATGGCCTGCGAGTGCCCGGGGATGTCGATCTCGGGGATCACCTGGATGTGGTGCTCGCCGGCGTAGGCAACGATGTCGCGCAGGTCGTCTTGGGTGTAGAACCCGCCCACGCCGGGCGTGGCCTGCTGCTGGGTGGTGCCCATGGCGGTTTGGCCGGAGATGCCCGTGAGGCGCGTGTAGTCGATGGTGTCGCCCGCCTCGCGGCCCTCGTTGGTCACCTCGATGCGCCAGCCCTGGTCGTCGGCCAGATGCAGGTGCAGGTAGGAGAACTTGTAGAGCGCCATGACGTCGATGGACTGCTTGATCTCGTCCACCGTGAGGAAGGAGCGCGCCGGGTCGAGCATGATGCCGCGGTACTCGAAGCGCGGGGCGTCCTCGATGTGCAGCGCCGGCGCGGTCCAGGGGCCGTTGCTGGTGAAGTCGGCCACGGCAAAGGGGCCGAAGAGCTGGTAGATGGTCTGGATGCCGTTGAACAGGCCGTGGGTGCCCGACGCGGTGAGCGTGATGCCCGCGTGTGTGACGTCGAGGGTATAGGCCTCCTCGCCGTGTGCGGCGGCCTTGTCCAGCTTGAGTGTGATGGTCGAGCCGCCCTGGGACGCGGTGCCTACCACGGGTAGCTTGAAGCCGGTGGAGGTGCGCAGGGTGCGGGCGAGCTTCTCGGCCTCGGTTGCCGCCTCGTCGGTGGCCACGATGGACGTGTCCGCATCGAGCGTGAACGCCTCGCCGTCGCGGGCCTCGTAGGTGGCCGGCATGGGCACCACCGAGGGCAGGTCCTCGCCGGTTGCGGGCGGCTTGCCCGCCCAGGTGCCGAAGACCTCGACCTCCCAGATGCCCACGGGATAGGAGCTGTTCCGAGACGTGACGTGGATGCGCACGTGGCGGGCCGTCGCACCGGCGAGCGTGGTGGTGACCTCCTCGGAGGGCGTGGTTTGCGTCTTGGTGGCAACCTCGGTCCAGTCGCGCCCGTTGCTTGAGGTCTCGATGGCATACGAGGTGCCGTACTGCTTGCCCCAGGTCACGGTGATGTGGTCGAGCGTGGCGCTGGCCCCCAGGTCGATGGCGAGCCAAACGTCATCGGCGCTGTTGGCCGACCAGCGGCTGGCGGACGGGGAGCGGAAATTCTCTCCCTTATCGCGCCAGGTACGGTCGCCGCCCTTGTCGCCGTCGATGGCGAGCGACGGGCCCCATTGACCCTCCTTCTCCACGCCCGAGGCGGTGGCGGTGCCCTTGAGCGCCAGGTTGCTGACGTTTTCTGCAGCTACGGCGCGACCCGGCAGGCAGGGGAGCATCATCACCACCCAGGCACAGATGAGCAGGGCCGCCAGGGCCCTTCGGACACAGCGGTTTCGCATCATGAAAACCCCTCTCGTTTCCGGTGGCGCGCGGTGCAGCTCCGGCGCGCTCGGGGCGAATCCCCAACATACTCACTGTATAGGTACGCACGGAGAATGTTTTCGTACGCTGTCTTTTCTCAGCCAACGGTTGGTTCTGGTCGGCGAGCGGTTGAAGCAGGTATGAGCTTTGCGATACCTGCAGGAAAACCTCCATATTCGACCCCGCGCACAGCCGGAACGGGCGATAATGGGGTACCAACGATGAAGCAAGAACACGAGGCTCAAGGCGGGCGTATGATAGAGATTCGCGGCATCACGAAGTCGTATACAACGGGCGATCTGGTCCAGCGGGCGCTGGACGGCGTGTCCATCACGTTTCGCGACAGCGAGTTCGTGGCGGTGCTGGGGCCGTCGGGTTCGGGCAAGACCACGTTCTTGAATATCCTGGGCGGCTTCGATCGCGCCGATGCGGGCGAGATCGTGGTGGGCGGCACCTCGACCGCGCGCTATACCGATGCCGACTGGGACACCTACCGCAACCACCGCATCGGGTTCATCTTCCAAAGCTACAACCTCATTCCGCACCAGACGGTGCTCGCCAACGTTGAGCTGGCGCTGACGCTGGCGGGGGTGGGCCGCGAGGAGCGGACCCGCCGGGCCCGCGCCGCGCTGGAGCGCGTGGGGCTGGGCGAGCACGTGAACAAGCGGCCCGCGCAGCTGTCTGGCGGCCAGATGCAGCGCGTGGCGATTGCGCGCGCCCTGGTGAACGACCCCGAGATCGTGCTGGCCGACGAGCCCACCGGCGCGCTCGACACCGAGACGGGCATCCAGGTGATGGAGCTTCTGGCCGAGGTCGCCCGCGAGCGCTTGGTGATCATGGTGACCCACAACCCGCAGCTCGCCGAGGAGTACGCCACGCGCATCGTCCGCATCAAGGACGGCCGCATCGTGGACGACTCGCAGCCGGTGCGCGCGCAGGAGCCATCGGCGGTGCCTGCGGCGGCAGGGGACGTGCCCGGCGCGAATAGCGCTGCGAACGACGCTGCGACAGGCGCGGCGGGCGCGACGACGGATCCCGCGCGCACCGCGGGGCGACCTGCGTCGTCGGGAGGCGCCGATGCCGCTGCGGAGGCTGATACGGAGGGGTCCGCGGCGCTGCCGGCCGCGGACGACGCTGCAGCCGCGTCCGCCGCTGCCGGCAACCGCGGCCCCCGTCGCACCGGCCGCCGGGCCTCGATGGGCTTTCTCACCGCCCTGTCGCTGTCCTTCAACAACCTTATGACCAAGAAGGGCCGCACGATCATGACGGCCTTCGCCGGCTCGATCGGCATCATCGGCATCGCGGCGATCCTGGCGCTCTCCAACGGCGTGAACGGCTACATCGCCAAGGTGGAGCAGGATACGCTGTCGAGCTACCCGCTCACGATTGCCCGCCAGAGCTATGACCTCACGAGCATGCTGACCGGCGATGGCTCGGGCGAGGGCGCGGATGCGGGCGCATCGTCGGATGGCTCCGCGGATGCGGGCGCCGGTGCGGATGCGGGTTCTTCCGCCGGCTCGACCGCATCGACCACGCCGGGCAAAAACGACAAGATCGGCGTCTTCACCATGGTGTCCGACATGTTCGCCAGCGTGAAATCCAACGACATGACGAGCTTCAAGCAGTTTTTGGACAAGGGCGGCAACGGCATCCGCGACCATGTGAGCGTCATCCAGTACGACTACGGCATCACGCCGCTTGTCTTTCGCGCTGATACCTCCGCCGGCGTGCAGGAGCTTTCGCCCAACGCCCTGAGCAGCGCGCTGTCGGGCGGGGCGTCGAGCGCGGCCACGGCCGGTACGATGATGACGGGCTCGTCGGCCTTCAACGAGATGATCGACGACCCCGAGCTGCTGGACGAGCAGTACGACGTGGTGGCCGGCCGCTGGGCCACGGCGCCGGACGAGTGCGTGCTCGTGCTGTCGAAAAGCGGGAAGGTGAGCGACTACACCCTCTATAGCATCGGCGTGCTCGACCCCGCGGTGCTCGAGCGGATGGTGGACGCCACGATGAACGGGACCGGCAGCGTGGAGGTGCCGGATGCGGACGCCGACTTCACCCTGTCTCTTATACACATCTCCGAGCCCACGAGACGTAGAGGAATCT
>CABRIF010000127.1 GCA_902470925.1 uncultured Collinsella sp.
ACAAGGAGTATCGTCGGCAGCGTCAGATGTGTATAAGAGACAGCTTCAAGGGCTGCTGCACCGTGGTGGGGCGCAAGAGCCCGCACTCCCTGTACGACTACGGTCTGGCGACCTACAACGAGGATCAGACGTTCAACCAGGACTCCGCCCCCGGCTTCATCGAGATCCAGGGCCTGTCCATCAAGACCTGGGCCGCCAAGCGGGCCGCTTCCGCCCAGAAGAGCGCGCAGGAAGGGCTGGCATAAGACATGGCGTTGTGGGGAGGACGGTTCGAGGCCGGCGTGGCCGCCTCGACGCAGGAGTTCGGCGCGTCGTTGCCGGTTGACAAGCACCTGTACAAGCAGGACATCGCGGGGTCGTGCGCGCATGCGGCGATGCTGGCCCAGCAGGGGATCATCGGCCAGGATGACGCCGAGGCGATTTGCACGGGGCTGCGCACCATCGAAGCGGATATCGACGCGGGGGCGTTCTCGTTCGACATCGCCGATGAGGATATCCATATGGCGATCGAGAGCGAGCTGACGCGGCGCATCGGCGAGGCGGGCAAGCGCCTGCACACCGGGCGTTCGCGCAACGACCAGGTGGCGACCGATACGCGCCTGGCCGCCAAGGCGCTCGTGCGCGAGCTCATGGAGGCGAACCTGCATCTGCGCTCCGCGCTGCTGGAGGTTGCCTGCGCCCATGAGCGGGCGGTGCTGCCAGGCTATACGCACTTGCAGCATGCGCAGCCGGTGCTTTTCTCGCACCACCTGCTCGCCTACTTCTGGATGTTCACCCGTGATTTCAAGCGCTTGGTGGCGGCGTTCGAGGCGGCCGACGCCTCGCCGTTGGGAGCGGCGGCGCTTGCGGGTACGAGCTATCCGATCGACCGGCAGGCCACGGCCCGCGCGATGGGGTTCGCCGGTGTGATCCCCAACTCGCTCGATGCGGTGTCCGACCGCGACTTCCTGCTCGATCTGCAGTATGCCGGCAGCGTGTGCGCCATGCACCTGTCGCGCCTGGCCGAGGAGATCGTGCTGTGGAGCAGCTCGGAGTTCGGGTTCATCACGCTGTCTGATGCGTTCTCCACGGGGTCCTCGATCATGCCGCAGAAGAAGAACCCCGATTTCGCCGAGTTGATTCGCGGGAAAACCGGCCGGGTGTACGGCAATCTGATGCAGCTGCTGGTGACGTGCAAGGGGTTGCCGCTTGCCTATAACAAGGACCTGCAGGAGGACAAGGCGGGCGCACTCGACACGGCCCATACGCTCGTCCAGTGCCTGGGGGTGATGGCCGGCATGGTGCAGACCATGCAGGTGAACGAGCGCACGATGCGCGCCGCCTGCGCCGTGGGTCACCTGGCGGCCACCGATGTGGCCGACTACCTGGTCAAGCGCGGCATGGCGTTCCGCGAGGCACATGCGGTGGTGGGTCATTTGGTGCTGGTGTGCGAGAAGCGCGGCTGCCAGCTGGACGACCTGCCGCTTGAGGTGTTCCAGGAGGCCAGCGAGCTGTTCGATGCCGATATCGTGCGCGAGCTCGATATCGATGCGATCGTGGCGGCGCGCACGAGCGAGGGCGGTACGGCGCCTGCCGCGGTGGCGGTGCAGCTGAAGGTGGTGCGCGGTGCGCTGACTGCAGACGAGGCGGTGCTTGAGGGGCTGGCGCCGGTGGTCCCGATGGGGCGGTAGGCCGGTACGGATGATCGGGGCGAATCCGGGTGCCTGACGAGGCGGCGGGTGCGACGTGCTCACGCACGAAGCGCTCGCCGCCTTTGCGTGTATGGGAGGATGATTTGCTGGAATGAAACGCTTCATTCCTACTTATGATGACCTGATTCGTGTGCAAAAAGAGGAATTGCGACCAGTGAAGCGCTTCATAGAACCGCTGACCGAAGTGGTGGGGTGAGGGGTTTTCGCATCGGGTATGATGGGGCCAAGCACATGTGGCCGGCCTTCGTGAGCCGGCCGGCAGGATTCCCACTGGAAGGGGACGCTATGGCTACTTTCGAGAAGACCTACATCATGATCAAGCCGGATGCCGTGCGCGACCGCAAGATCGGCGAGATCATCACCCGAATCGAGCGCAGCGGCCTGGTTATCGAGCGCATGGACATGGAGACGCTCACGGAGGATATCGTCAAGGTGCACTACGCGCATCTGGCCGACAAGCCGTTTTTCCCCAACATCGTGGCGTTTATGACGAGCGGTCCGGTGGTGAAGATGGTCGTGTCGGGCTTGGGCGCCATCGGGAAGATGCGTACCCTCATGGGCGCTACCGACCCGCAGGAAGCGGCACCGGGCACCATTCGCGGGGACTTCGCCACGGATGTCAACGCCAACGTGATTCACGGGTCCGACGGTCCCGACACCGCGGCTGCCGAGATCGAGCGCTTCTTCGGCTAAGGGGTCTGGCTGTTCTGAAAGGCAGTCTCATTTGTGATGCGGGCCGGTCTGCCGCTGTGCGGTGGGCCGGCTTTTGCATGCGCGTGCATGCGCAGCCGTGGGCGCGGGCGCCGTTGGGCGTCGAGGTCCTTGGCGCATCGCGGTCCCGCATCGTACAATACCGGCTATCAGATTGATGCGGGCGCATCGGCGCCGCTGCCCGTCCAGGTCTTGCGCGCCCGACCGGGGCGATAGACCGCTGGACGGCGGCCGCGGCGTTCGGCAGCAGGTAGCGTGCGAACGCGGCGCCTACGAGCGAAGGGAACGCGATGGATCGGGTGGAGACGGGCGAGATGTCGGCGCAAGCGCGCGACCGGGCATTCTGTGAGCTGCTGGGGCGCGAGCTGATGTGCGCGCTGGGGTGCACCGAGCCTATCGCGGTCGCCTATGCGGCGGCTCTCGCCCGCGCGGTGCTGGGTTGCGAGCCCACCTCGATTGAGGTCGGCTGCTCGGGCAATATCATCAAGAACGTCAAAAGCGTCACCGTGCCCAACTCGGGCGGCATGCGCGGCGTGGAGGCCGCGGCGGTGCTGGGCGCGGTGGGCGGCAACCCCACCGGGGCGCTCGAGGTACTTGCCGGCATCACGCCCGGTGAGCTTGCGCGCACGCACGAGCTGCTCGATACGGCGGGCTATTGCGCCGTCTCACTCATCGAGGGCGTCCCCAACCTGTATATCGAGGTGCGCGCCACCTCGGCCGGCCATATGGCCGAGGTGGCCATCTCGGAGCACCATACCAACGTGGTGCGCTGCACGCTCGACGGCGTGGCGTGCGACCGCGCATGTCCGGCGGCCTCGGCGGGCGCGAAGGCGGGTCAGGGCTGCTCGGGGTCCTGTGCGCATACGGGTGCGCCGTCGGTGAAGCCCGAGCAGGGGAGCGCGGTCGAGCGCGTCGAGGGGCTTTCGCTGGAGGCCATCGTCGATTTTGCCGAGTCCGGCGACATCGGCGGCGCCCGTGACATCCTGCAGCGCCAGATCGAGTTGAACGACGCCATCTCCCGCGAAGGGCTTGCCGGCGTGTGGGGCGCCGAGGTGGGCCGCACGCTCATGGCCACGCGCGGTGACGACGTGGCGTGCCGCGCCCGCGCTCGTGCCGCAGCCGGCTCCGACGCCCGCATGGGCGGCTGCGCCCTGCCGGTGGTGATCGTGTGCGGCTCGGGGAACCAAGGCATCACCTGCTGTTTGCCGGTGCTGACCTACGCTGAGGAGCTCGGTGTCACCGGCGAGCGCCTGCTGCGCGCTCAAGCGCTATCCGATTTGGTGGCGATCCACGTGAAGAGCTACATCGGTGCGCTGTCGGCCTTCTGCGGCGTGGTGTGCGCGGCGGCTGGCGCCGGTGCTGCCATCACCTGGATGCGCGGCGGCACGCGCGAGCAGATCGGGGCGACGGTGGTGAACACGCTCGGCAACGTGGGCGGCATCGTGTGCGATGGCGCGAAGGCGAGCTGCGCCGCCAAGATCTCGGCCGCCGTCGACGCCGCGATCCTCGGTCACGACATGGCCATGGCCGGGCGCGGGTTCAAGCCGGGCGAGGGCCTGGTGCTCGATTCGGCAGAGGACACCATCGCCAGCATGGGCTACGTGGGGCGCGTCGGGATGGGTCCCACCGATGTCGAGATCTTGAACATCATGATCGGCAAGACGGACCCGGTGGGCTGCTGAGGCCGATTCGATAACCAGATGGGCATCCGCCCCGCAGCCCCAATTGAGCTGCGGGGCGGATGTCGTAGCGTGGCTCTTCCGGCGAGTGGAGAGCGGATTCGGTATGATGGCGCCTCGTCCGGGACGCATGGCCGCGCCGCGGATCGCGGCTGTGCCGCGCTCTACGCGAGGACGGTGCCGGCCGGGAAGGCGCTGCGGAAGACGAAGCGGGAGAGAGGGCCTGCTATCAGCAGGTTCCAGGGCAGCGCCATGATGAAGTTGGTGGGGATGTTGGCAAGCCACAGAGCGGGGACTGCGGTGATGGTTCCGGTGTGGAGGGCCACCTCGGCGGCGCCGAACAGCGACATGATGATGACCATGGGGACGACCATGCAGCTGCTGACGGCCAGCGTTATGGTCAGCGGTGAGCTTTTGCCGGGTGTGACCAGGAAGCGGAACGCGAAGCCCTTGGCCAGCGGCGCCGCCACAAACCAGTCGACGCACATGGCGAGCACGTAGGCAGCGGGGAATCCGAGCCACGCCTGAGCGACGGTGTCCAAGGTGAGCGCGCCCTGGTGCATGGCAACGTTGTAGATGGACATCCACAGCACCATACAGAAGCACATGATGACGGTGAAAATCAGGCTCTCTCGTTTGTTGGTGGGCATCCGGTGTCCTTTCATTCGGCGCTGCATGTTTGCAGCGGGGTCGGTGTCGCGGCAGCAAAAAGGCGTCACCGATTTGCGCGATGACGCCATCTGCCATGCAATGCACTGCAGCCGTGGAATGTACCCTATCAGGTTTTTCGGATGCTCGTAAGCGGAGATGTTGTGGAGAGCGTCGGGCTGGCTGCAGCCCATTTCTCTGCGGAGGGCGCGTGTCTAGAGGTTGCGGCGGCGGAAGATGCCGATGACCGTGCCGTTGGTATCTGCGGCATCCAGCGTGCCGATGATGCGCGAATCCGAGGCGTTCGTGCGGTTGTCGCCCAGCACGAACACCGAGCCCTCCGGCACCGTGAGCGGCAGGTCGACGCCGCCTTCGAAGCGCGTGGTCACGCCCTGCGCCCAGGTTTCCTGCTGGTAGGAGCCGTTCACGTAGAGGGCGTCGTCGTGGATATCCACCTCATCGCCGGCGGTGGCCACCACGCGGGCGAACGTGAGCCGGTCGCGATAGGTGAAGGCCACGATGTCGGAAGCGACGAAGTCGTGGTCGAGCCGGTCGATGAGCACGAGGTCGCCGTCTTTGATGTTGGGGGACATCGAGGGGTCGCTCGCGCGCACGAGGCCGAAGACGAAGGTGAAGATCGCCCAGACCGCGACGGCGATCACGCCGAGTTTGATGAGTAGGCCGATGAGCTCGCGCGCCACGGAGGGCTGCCTGCGGGCGGGGGAGCCGGTGTCGGTGCTGGCCGCCGTGCGGGCTTGCGCGCGTTCGGGTGACGCGGCGGGGGATGCATCCGGGACGCTGCGCCTTGTGCGCGCATCGGCAGGGAAGGGCTCCTGCCGATGCGCGCGTGCGTGCCGAGGTGCCTGTGATGCCTGCTGCTGCGCCCGCCTGAAGTGCCGGGCTGCCATCAGCGCCTCCGGTGGCGGGAGATCGCGCGGCTGCCGATGAGCGCGGCAGCCCCGGCGGCTCCGATGCCGATGAGCCAGGCTGCGGTGCTGCTGGAGCCGGTCTCGATGCCGGTGGGCGGCGGGG
>CABRIF010000128.1 GCA_902470925.1 uncultured Collinsella sp.
GAGATTCCTCTACGTCTCGTGGGCTCGGAGATGTGTATAAGAGACAGGGTTCAATCCGGTGCGCGAGCGCGCTGAGCGCCTGATGGTCGCCCTGCGCGATTGGGGACGGGTTCAATCCGGTACGCGAGCGCGCTGAGCGCCTGATGGTCGCCCGATGAGCCAGGCGTGAGGCTCGTCCCGCTGCGACTGGTGCCGACGCTCGCCTTGGAAGCTGGTGATGCTTCGGGGCGGGCGCCGGCGTTGCAGGAGAGGCTGGTCGCAGCGGCGAATGCAAGGACGCGGCCTGCGCGCCGTGTGCTGCGGCAGCGCGGCGGCAGCGTGCTGGAGGTACGTATGGGCTGGGGCGTCGACTGCGCGCAGTAACGGCGCGCTCGGCGGGCGCGGGCGCTCGGGCGCAGCCGCCTGGGGGCTACAGGCCCGCTGCGCGCAGAAGGACTAAAGCGGCAAGGTAGACGCCGAGAGCGAGCACAGCGGGCGCATCGCGGCGCAGGCTCAGCCGCATGACGTGGTAGTGCGTGCGCTCGCCGCCGGTGTAGCAGCGGGCGTCCATGGCGCGGGCGAGGTTGTCGGCGTGGCGCAGGGCGCTGGCAAACAGCGGTACCGCCAGCGGAACGCAGGCGCGCAGGTAGGCAAGCCCCCGCATCTGCTCCAGGCCCGCGCCTCGCGCGGTTTGGGCGGCCAGGATGTTGTTTGCTTCGCGCGAGAGGGTGGGGGCGAAGCGCAGGGCGATGCTGAGGATGAGCATGGCCTGCCCCACGGGTACGCCAATCCGTTCGAGCGGGGCGAGCAGACGTCCGGCGGCATCGGCCAGGGTGAGCGCGGTGGTGGTGAGGGCAAGCAGGCTGCCGGCGGCCAGCAGGAACAGGAAGCGCAGGGTGTAGAGGGCCGCCGCGGCAATGCCGCCGGTGTAGAGCGCAACGGGCCCCGCCGCTACGATAAGCGTGCCGCTGTGGACGAAGAACAGGTTGATGACCGACGTGAGTGCCAAGAGCAGCGCGAAGGTCTTGAGCTGGGCGAACAGGCTGGAAATCGGGATACGGGAGGCGCGCGCGGCCAGGCACATAGCCACGCCTGCCGGCACAAGCGTGGCTGCGCTGTTCACGAACAGGCAGCTCATCATATATATGAGTGCCATCACGAGCTTGATGCGAGGGTCGAGCCGGTGGATAGGGGAGTTGGCGGCGTGGTAGCGGCCGATGCTACCGAGCTTCGGCATAGGCGACCACCTCCTGGACCAGGTCGGTGAGGGTGAGCGGGCTGTCGGCGAGGGCAACGCCGCGCCACCGCAGGCCGCATGCGGCTGCGAGCGCCGCAGGGAGGCCGAGCGCGTCGAGGCCGGAGGGGGTGACGCGCTGGTCGAGCTCCGTGGCCGCGCCGGATGAGGCGGATCCGGCCACGGCGGGCGCGTCGGAATCGAACGGAATGGCGGGGCACGCGGGTGACGCGTCACGGCCGAGGGGGGCGGAGTCGAGCGCGGGGGGCGCGCCTGCGCCGGAGGATGCGACGCCGTGGTCGGGCGATGTGCAGGGGCCGGATGGCGCGGCGGCGGCATCGAGCACAGCTCGGAACACGTCGCGCGGGGTGCCCCGGGCGATGAGGTGCCCGCCTGCCAGGACGATCATACGGTCGGCCAGCTCGGCAACGTCATCCATGTCATGGGTGACGAGCAGGGTCGTCGTGCCGGTATCGCGGAGATGCGCCAAGAGCTTCCGCATGCGCACCCGTCCGGCGGGGTCGAGTCCGGCCATGGGCTCGTCGAGCACCAGGATGGGTTGGCGCATGGCGAGCACCCCGGCGATGGCGACCGCGCGCTGCTGGCCGCCGGAGAGGGCGAACGGGGATCGGGCGAGCAGGGCGTCGGTGGGCTCCAGGCCGCAGGTTGCCAGTGCCTCGCGCACGCGATCGCGGACCTCGTCCTCGGCAAAGCCCAGGTTGCGCGGCCCGAACGCCACATCCTCAAAGACCGTCTCGGCGAATAGCTGCCGCTCGGGCAGCTGTGACACGTAGCCGATGCGTTGGTGCAGCTCGCCGCGTCGGCTGCGGTCGGCAGTGTCGATGCCGTCCACCAGCACGCGCCCGGCAAGCGGCTGCTGCAAGGCGCAGGCGAGTTCTGCGGTGGTCGACTTGCCCGACCCGGTGTGGCCCACCAGGGCGGTAATTGCGCCAGCTTCTGCCGCGAAGCTGATGTCGTTGAGGGCGAGCGGGAGCTGCTCGGCGGTTTTGCGCGTGCGAAAGGACAGCCGGCGGCGGCGCGGGGCGGGCTGGTCGTAGGAAAACGATACGTGCTCGAACGTGAGCGCGGCGACCGGGCGCTGCGGGGTACTCCTCTGCGCCTGGGGACGTGTGGCGCCGGAGCGGAGCGGCTCATCTGCGGCGTACGCGCTGTCGCCCTCGCTCTCGTCCTGTACCAGCGAGGCGGCTAGGGTGTCGAGCAGCAATGCGATGTTGCTGGTGCGCGGCAGATCGATGCCGCGCGCACCCAGCGCATCGTGCAGCTTCAGCGCGAACGGGGCCTCAAGATGAAGGGCCTCCACGCGGTCGTGCTGCGAATCGAACAGGTCGGCCGGCGTGCCGTCGAAAGCCAGGCGTCCATGCTCGAGCACGAGCACGCGGGATGCGGCGAGCGCATCGTCCATGAAGTGGGTGATGTGGATGACGGTGATGCCTGCGTGGACGAGATGTGCCACGATGCGGCCGATCGCGCGCCGACCCTCGGTGTCGAGCATCGCTCCCGGCTCGTCGAGCACAAGGATGCGGGGATGCATCGCGAGCACGCCTGCGATGGCCACGCGTTGCTGTTGGCCGCCGGAGAGCTCTTCCGGATCACGTTGGGCGCAGGCGCTCATGCCCACCTGCGCCAGCGCTTCGTCCACGCGCTGCACGATCTGGGGCTGCGGCGTGCGGATGTTTTCGGGGCCGAAGGCTACGTCGTCGGCGACGATGCTGGTGACCAGCTGGTCCTCGGGGTGCTGGAACACGCTCGCCACCTGTCGGCGCACGCGCTCGGCGGCGCCCACGTCTGCGGTGTTGATGCCCGTCACCTGCACGGTGCCGCTCGTGGGGAGCATCAGGGCGTTGATGAGCTGGGCAAACGTTGATTTGCCGGACCCGTTGGCCCCCAGTACGCAGACGTGCTCGCCTGCGTTGATGCGGCAGGAGACGCCCGCGAGCGCCTCGTGCGCGGCGCCAGGATAGGCAAGGTGCACGTTTTCGAAGGCGATGAGGGGGCGGGCGGTCGCAGTGGGGCTGTCCGCTTCGGCGTTCGGGTTGGTGTCGGGAAGTGCGCCGGGCTTCGGCTGGGGGCGTGCAGGAATCGGCATCGCGTGGGGCGGGTTGCGTTCGGCCATGGGCGGCCCGGATCAGCGACGGTTGCGATCGGTGGGCGCGGCGGTGGTAGTGGTGGTGGCGGCCGCATCGGGTCCGCCGAAGCCGCTCGCCTGCAGCACGTTGAGGCAGGGCTTGAGCAGCACCTGGCCGGCGGCGACGTTGATGGCCATCTTAAGCGTGTTGAACGGAATGAGGATGGGGATGATCATGGCGGCGACATCGGCCACGCTCACGGCGGTATACAGCGGTGTGACCACGAGGTTCATAGCGCAGGAAAGCACCACGGACAGGATGGCGCCGCACACCATGCCGACGAGCGCACGCGTGCGGCGGGGCGTGCCCGCGCTGCTGGGCGTGCCCGCGCGGTAGATGAGGGCAGCGGGAATCACCAGAGAGCAGGTGGAGATCATGCCCATCGGGGCTCCGAACGGATCGAGGAACAGGCGAGGGAGCCACGAGATGATGGCGACGGCCGCCCCCATGCGCGGTCCGAAGACGAGCGCGGCGATCAGGCAGACGATGCCCGAGGGGTCGTACATGAGGTAGGGCGCTGCGGGGAAGATCGGAATCTGGACGAAGCTCAACACGAGCGACGCGGCGGTGAAGAGTCCCGCAAGTGCGATCTTTTTAGTATCGATTGTGCTGTTCATGAGAAAAAGCCTCCTGTTTCTTCCATCCGGACTGTACCGTCGGCCCCGGAATTGCACCGGGTCAGCCGCAAAGATGCGGGTAGCGGGCTTATGCGCGCAGATGCTGATCTGCGGCAATCACCGCCGGTGGGGAATTGCACCCCGCCTTGAAACAGCGCCACTATAGCGCGGGGGCCGCGCATGTGCAAGCGTGGACACCCGGCTCCCATGTCGATACTGTTGGCGCCGCGGCCGGGCTCGATGCAACCCCTGTTGTTCGTGTGCGCTTGCGGGTGCCCGGGGTATAGTCAACAGCAGATTTGAGCGAACACCGTCCGCGCCCGGCGCGGAATCGATGAGAGGACCATGCCATGCATGAATATGAATATGTCAGCGAGGAGATGCTGTGCGTGCTTGCCGCGGCGGCAGGCGAGGAAAACGTGCTGATGGCCGAGCCCATGCGCGAGCACACCACGTTCAAGATCGGTGGCCCGGCGGACGTTCTGGTGACTCCGCATACTGCCGAGGCGGTGACGAAGGTGCTCGACATCTGCCGCATGGGGGAGGTGCCGTTCACCGTGGTGGGCAACGGCAGCGACCTGCTCGTGGGGGACCGCGGCATCCGAGGCGTGGTCATCGTGCTGCGCGAGAACTTCTCCCAGATCGCGTGCGACGGCTGGCGCGTGACGGCGGAGGCAGGAGCGCTGTTGCGCGATGTGGCGCTGGCGGCGGCGGACGCAGGCCTGTCGGGTATGGAGCCGCTGTGGGGCATCCCGGCCACGGTGGGCGGCGCCTGCTTCATGAACGCCGGCGCCTACGACGGCACCACGGCGGGCGTGCTGGAGAGCGTCGAGGTCTACATTCCCAGCCGGTCCGGGGGTCGTGGTTCGGTGCACACATTGGACGTGGCCGACCTGCGCATGGGCTACCGCACGAGCCGCGTGCAAACCGATGGGCTGGTGGTTTTACGGGCGACCTTTAAGCTCGCCCCCGAAAACGAGGCCATGATCCGTGCGAGCATGGACGACTACCGGCGTCGTCGTGAGGAGAAGCAGCCGCTGGATATGCCGAGCGCCGGCTCCACCTTCAAGCGCCCGGAGGGGCACTTCGCCGGCAAGCTCATCATGGACGCGGGACTGCGTGGTGCGCGCGTGGGCGCCGCGCAGGTGTCGGAGAAGCACAGCGGGTTCGTGGTGAACACGGGCGGTGCCACGGCGCGCGACGTGCGCAGCTTGATCGAGCACGTGCAGGACGAGGTCCGCGCGCAGTTCGGCGTGGAGTTGGAGCCTGAGGTCCACATGGTGGGCGAGTTCTAGGCTGGCCGGGTTGGTCGGGTTGCGGCGTGTGGTGGAGCGGTGAGCGGTTCGGGGAGCGCTGTGACGCTCCGAGGCGTTTACCATTGCATGTATTCTGGATGAAACCATCTATATATGCAGATGCTCTGATCAGTCTGGATTGAAGCCGCCGCGGATCGGATGCGCGTGGACGTTTGCTCGCCTGTGGTGGTCGCAAATGGCATCTAATGGGTTTTTACGCTCCGGAAAACGCTATGCACGGCATGCGTTTCGGGCCTCCGGGAGGCGTTTTTCACCGCCAACGCCCTCATGGGTCCTCCCGAGATGGCATTTCGAGCGATATTCGTCTCATATTCGGAAGCACGATTGCACCGGAAAACCCATTAGATGCCATTTGCGACCACAAGTCACTGGTGCAATCTATAAAACAACCCCCTATGTATTATAGCTGTCTCTTATACACATCTGACGCTGCCGACGATACTCCTTGT
>CABRIF010000129.1 GCA_902470925.1 uncultured Collinsella sp.
AAGGTTTTTGTAGACTCCGCACGAGCAGAAAGCCCCGTGGACATTCCGCTGCGAGGAGGGTCAACCGAACAAAAACATTCGGCCCACCACGGGGCTTTTCGGCCGCCTCAGTACTGGCTCGGGTGCTTCTCGAAGAAGTCGAAGCGGGGCGGCAGCTCCTTGATGGCGTGCTTGCCGGGCTGCTCGCCCAGCTCGGCCACCAGCTCGTCGCAGGTATCGAAGATGTGCCCCCAGCTGAAGAACACCTCCGGCGCGATGGCGAAGTGCTCGCAGATCTTCTCGCACCCGGCCGGCACGATGCCGTGCATGAGCACGGTGGCCACCCGAAGCTCGTGGAAGGCGTCCACAAGCGCCTGCGTCATGGCTGCCTCGCCCTCGGCGCCCGCAAGGTTCTTGGCGGCCTTGGAGGCGTCGCTCCAGCGCTTGTTCGCGCCGCGCAGGAATTCGTCGCACACGCTGAGCGCGTGGTGCAGCTCGAAGGTGTGCATCGCTTGCTCGAAGGCGAGGATGGCCGCCTCGGTCTCGGCGCGCACCTCGTCGGCCGGGACGCCGGCGGGGATGCAGCCGCGCCGATAGCTCGCCGCATCGCCCTCCTTGACGGCCACGCCGTAGAAGCACGAGCGCGCTAGGCGGTTGAACACGCCGGTGAGCAGCGCGCCCTCCTTGAGAGCCGGGTCGATGACGCGCTTGTCGTTGCAGGCGAGGACCTGGTTGCCGTCCTTATCCTTGCCGGTTGGGCGCGTGTCGAAGGCCTTGGGGCTGAAGCTCACCGGCTTTTCGCCCAGGCCGAGCGACAGCCAGTGGGCGCGCAGCTGCTCGGGCGTGTAGTGCTCGAGCAGCTCGTGCGCGAGCGGTGGCGGGGTCTGGGAGCTTGAGCTGGCCTTTTTGCCCATGTAGAGGATGTGATAGTTGGCGGCCACGCAGGACTGCCGCATGTCCCATCCGAGCGCTTCCCACAGGCCGGTCTGCGCGATGCTGTAGAAGTAGATGTTGTCCTGGCCGATGAACTGGTAGGCGCGGGCGTCCTTACTGGCCCACCAGTCGCGCCAGTCCAGGCTCGCGTGCGTGTAGCGGGGCTGCTCCATGATCGGTGCCGGCGCTTCGCCCGCGAGTGCGGCGTCGGCCGCGGCGGTCTCGGCCACGGTGGCGCCGGCGGTGTCGGTGCCGGCTGCGCCCGCGGCCTCGAGCGCGGCGGCGTCGCGCGCCAGCACGGTGCGCGTGAAGCTGATGGGCGCCCACAGGCTTTCGGGCCACACCCAGCAGGTGAGGTCGCGGCAGCCCTCGACCTCGGGCAGCGGCACGCCCCACGCGACGTTGCCCGAGATGCGGAACGGCACGAGCGCCTTGCCGGAACGGAAGCGCACGCCGGCGCGGTTGAGCACCTCGTGGGCCGCATCGCGTTCACGCCAGGTGGGGAATATCACCGTGAAGGAGCCCTTGTTGCCCTCGGCCTCCACGACCTCGTGGTGCGGCAGCTCTGCCCGCACAGCTTCGAACTCATCGCGGAATTTGACCTGGATGAACAGGCGCGGGGCGTCGAGCCATTCCTGCATGGTCTTGGAGACCACGGGGCGCACGGTGGGATCGGCGGCAAGGTGCTCGGTGTGCGCGCGGATGAACTCGGTGTAGGAGGGCAGGTCGAAATAGAGGTTGTCGACCGGCACGAGCTCGGGCGTCTCGCCGGAAAGGGCGCTTTTGGGGGCGATGAGCTCCTCGGGCTCGAACTGATGGCCCAGGTCGCACTCGTCGGCGTAGGCCTTCTCGGACTTGCAGCCCTGGATGGGGCAGCGGCCCATGACCTGACGGCCGTTCAGGAACTGGCCGGCTACCGGGTCGTAGAACTGCTTGGTGGAGAGCTTGGTGAGCTTGCCCTGCTCGTGCAGGCGGCGCACGACCTCGGCGGTCATGCGCTCATGGATGCGGGCGGCGGGCTCAAGCGCGCTGCCGGCGTACAGGTCGCAGGACACCTCGAAGCTCGCGAGGTCGGCCTCCTGGCTGTCGTGGTTGGCGCGCACGTAGTCGGAGATACTGCCGTCGTACCCTTCGCCCTCGCGCTTCTTGCGGAAGCCCTCCATGATGGGGGAGCCGTAGCAGTCGGTGCCCGAGACGAAGATCACATTCTCGCGACCCAGCAGGTCGCGCAGGAAGCGGGCGTAGAAGTCGGCGGGCACGAAGACGCCGCCCACATGGCCGAAGTGCAGGCCCTTGTTGCCGTAGGGCATGCCGGCGGTGACGACGGCGCGCTTCGGCCAGTGGGGGCGGTCGGCACGGGTGAACGTAGATGCCATGGTGACTCCTTCGACGAATACGGTATATGCGCCGCCGTGTGGCGCGCGCCGGGGCGGGCGCGGGCGGGCGGTTGCCGTGGTTGCGCGATGCCCCATTATCGCATAGCTGTCCGGGCGGGGTGCTACACTTGCGTGCATGAGGAAAATCGGTGACATACACACGTTTGAGGACCAGGCGTTCCTGCGCTGGGCGGTCCGAGCGTCGGCGGCGGTGCTGTTCGGCGGGGCCGCGGCGGTGGTGCTGTGGTGCGCCGGCTTCACGGCGCTGGGGCGCCTGGCGGGCGTGCCGGTGGTGCCCTTGGAGCTGGCGCGGCCCTTGGGCGGGCTCGGCGCATGGCTGATGGGCGTGGACGGTGCCAGCGCCGGCATCGATCCGGTGTGGTGGTTGTCGCTGGCGGCGGCCATCGCGGTGTCGCTGGTGGCGCACGAGCTCGTCCACGCTACCTTCTTTCGCGCATACGCCCCGCCGGGCGCGCACGTGCGGTTCGGGGCGAACTGGCGGCTGGGCATGATCTACGCGAGCGCCGAGGGCATCGTGTATACGCGCCGGCACTACCTGGTGATCGCGCTGGCGCCGAGCGTGGCGGTGACGCTGGCCGTTCTGGCGGTGGGCACGGGGCTCAAATGGCCGCTGTGGACCATCCTGGTTGCCACGGTGCATCTGTCCGGCTGTACCGGTGACTGGGGGTACGTGCGTGCGCTTCGGCGCGACCCTTCCATCGCCTGGTGCGAGGATACCGCCTGGGGCGTGGCCTTCTACGCGGCCGATATCGAGTCGAGTTCCGCTCCCGTGGCGCCGGCGGAGCCGGAGGACGCCGCGGCGTTTTCGGTGGTCGAAGGGGGAAGGGGGTCGCGTTCATGACACGCCTGCTGCTGCACGCTTGCTGCGCGCCGTGCTCGCTGGAGCCGGTGCGCCTGCTTATGGAAGAGGGCTTTGCGCCCACGATCTGCTGGACGAATCCGAATATCCAGCCGCGCGCCGAGCACGATCGCCGGCTCGAGGAGTTGCGTCGCTGGGCGGACGCCTGCGACATCCCGCTAATCTGTGCGGGCGACGACCGTGCGCGGTGGGACGCCGGCGTGGCTCGCATCGGCGCGGTCGATCGGCAGCGGCGGTGCCGCGCCTGCTATGCCCTGCGCCTGGCCGAGGCCTGCCGCGTGGCTGAGCGGGAGGGGTTCACGCATGTTGCCACCACGCTCGCCGTCTCGCCCTACCAGCTGTTCGATACCTGCAACGAGGTGCTGGAGCGCCTGGCGCGCGCCCGAGGGCTCACGCCCGTCATCCGCGATTTTCGCCCCTGGTACCCGCAGGCCACGCAGCGCTCGCGCGAGCTGGGGATGTATCGGCAAAACTACTGCGGCTGCCGGTTCTCGGCGGCCGAGGCCGCCCTCGACCGCGCCCGCCAGCGCGACGAGCGCCGCGCGCGGGGTCGCTGAGCGAGCGGGACGCTGGGCGGCCCCTGGGGCGTTGCGGCTGCGGGCGTTGCGGCGCGCTGCCGCCGTGCGGTACGTGTCGAGCCGTGGCCGTGCCGTGGCGGTTTTGCGTCTTGCGCCGCGTGCTGCATCGTGGCGGCTTTGCGCTTCCTGTTCGCCTGCGTCGGCGCAAACGCCCTTCTGGGGTCGGCAGCTCGCGCCTGCGCGGTATCATGGACGGCTGCATACACAACGATGTGAGGAGCGCGCCATGCGCACAGATGATTTCGACTACAACCTACCCGATGAGCTGATTGCCCAGGCTCCCGCCGAGCCGCGTGATTCCTGCCGCCTGCTCGTGCTCAACCGCGCGGGCCTGGCAGAGCAGTCTTCCGACGCGGTGCCGCTGGCGCACGGCGGCTCGGTGGAGCATCGCCATTTCTACGACATCATCGACTACCTGGAGCCGGGCGATTTGCTGGTGGCGAACAAGACGCGTGTCATGCCCGCGCGCCTGATCGGCAGAAAGCCCACGGGCGCGGTGGCCGAGACGCTGCTGCTGCGGCGCCGCGAGGACATCGATCCGCTCGGGCACGTATGGGAGTGCCTGGTCAACCCCGGCAAGCGGCTGAAGCCCGGCAACGTGGTCGAGTACCGCGCGGGCGGAGCGCATGCACCGGTCGACGCTGAGGTGGTCCTCACGGGCGAGATCGTTGACTTCGTGGACGACTCGAAGGGCGGGCGCTTGGTGCGCTTCGAGCCGCAGGGTACCACGGCCGCCGGGGCGCCGCGCACGCTTGACGAGGCGATTCATGCCGCCGGCCATGTGCCCCTGCCGCCCTACATCTCCGACTACGCGGACGATCCGGAGAAGTACCAGACCGTCTATGCCATGAGCGAGGAGCATTCCGCCGCGGCGCCCACCGCGGGCCTGCACTTCACGCCCGAGCTCATCCAGCGCATCAAGGACAAGGGTTGCGGCTGGGCAACCGTCGAGCTCGAGGTGGGCATCGACACCTTCCGCCTGGTGGAGGAGGACGATCCCACCGAGCACGTGATGCATACGGAGCGCTACCACGTTCCTGCCGAGGTTGTCGAGGCCGTGCACGTCACCAAGGCAGCCGGCCATCGGGTGATTGCGGTGGGCACCACCGCGGTTCGCTCGCTGGAGAGCGCCTGGGATGCGACCGCGCCGGCGGCGGCAACCCCGGTTGCCGCCCGCGGGTTCGAAGATCGCGCCGACGCTGCCGGCGTGTGCGGCATGGGCGATATCGTGGTGCGCGAGGATGCTTCCACCAACCTCTACCTCATGCCTGGCTCGACCTATCACGTGGTGGACGCGCTGATCACCAACTTCCACGTTCCGCGCTCGACGCTCATGATGCTCGTGTCTGCGCTCGCCACGCGCGAGCAGATCCTCGACGCCTACGAGCAGGCCGTTCAGGAGCGCTATCGCTTCTTCAGCTTCGGCGACGCGATGCTGATCCGCTAACAACTGCAGTTTGGGGACTGTGCAGTTTGGGGACGGGGTCGTTTCGCATGCGAATCGGCTCCGTCTCCAGTTGCGTCCAGATTAACTTTGCCCCCAGCCACATCCCATCCGCTTTCCCGGCCGTGGCTCCTGTCGAGCACGTCCAAAGTCCCCGTTGGCCCTGCTCTCCGTTGTGCCTCGTTGCGGATCGTGCCTCAAAAGCCGAGTGCGGCAGGCTACGGCGTCACGCGCCGGGTGAACCGGGGCTTTCGTTCAAGGGAACGGGAGCGTTGTCAGCTGTGCACGATTGTCAGCTGTGCACGGTTTGGCAGCGCTATCAGCGGAAGCGTATTCACTAGCTTCTCCTTGTCGGTGCTTCTACCTGCGCTTCTTCTCAACTGTGAATGAAAAAGATGCATGACGTTTGACACAGCTGACAGTCCTGCACAGCTGATAGCGCTGGGCTATGATGTCCAGGTACAAGAAAATGCCCGCAGCCCCAAACGACCC
>CABRIF010000130.1 GCA_902470925.1 uncultured Collinsella sp.
GAGATTCCTCTACGTCTCGTGGGCTCGGAGATGTGTATAAGAGACAGATCCCAACCTGTGCTACACTGCAGACAACACCCGCCCCTCCCAGCAGGGGTCGCATGCGAGGGTGCCCTGCGAGTAGAACGGCTGCCATGCGCTTCTAGACATCCCATTGCCACCATCTGTGTCAACCTCCGCGTACGCAAAGGAGGGGATGTCCATGCAGCTCGCGCTTTCCGAGGTGTCCTTCACCTATCCCGCTGCACACAACCCGATCATTTCCCATGCAACCCTTACCTTCCCCGAAGGCTGGACCGGCGTTCTGGGCGACAACGGCTCGGGCAAATCCACGCTCGTGCGCCTGGCGTGCGGCCTGCTTACACCCGATGCCGGCTCGATTACCACGGGACTCGTGAGCCAATACTGCCCGCAGGATGCCCATGAGGCACCCGCGGCGCTCGCCGACTTCGCCCTCGACTACGGGCGCGTAGCCCGCCGCCTGCGCGAGGGCTTCCACCTGCCCGACGACGCCGCGTGGCGCTGGGATGAGCTGAGTTTCGGCGAGCGCAAGAAGCTCCAGATCGCCGTGGCCTGCTGGATGCGTCCCGACGTGCTGGCGCTCGATGAGCCCACCAACCATCTGGACCGCGCCGCCCGCGCGGAGCTCGCCGACGTTCTGTCGTCCTTTCACGGCATCGGCCTGCTCGTGAGCCACGACCGCGCACTGCTCGACGTCCTGGCCGTGCGATGTGTCTCCTTCGAGGCGCGCGATGCCCATGGATCCACGCGCATCGTGATGCGTCCCGGTGGGTACTCGGCCGCACGGGCCCAGGTGCAACTCGAGCGCACCGGCGCGATCGACGCCCAGGCGCAGGCCCGCGCGGAGGCGAAGCGCCTGGCGGCCGAGCTCGATGCCCGCACCCGGGAGGCAGCGCGCGCCGGCGCGCGGCGCTCGAAGCGGCATATCGACCCCAAAGACCACAGCGCCAAGGCCAAGATCGACCTCGCCCGCCTGAGCGGCCAGGACGGGGCGCGCGGTAAGCTCGCCCGGCAGCTCGAGGGCCGGACGCGCGCGGCGCAGGAGCGCGCAGACCGCACCTTCGTGGCCAAGCGCTACGATGCCAGCCTGGCGATCGACGCCCAGGTGAGCCGGCGCGACGCGCTCTGGGTCCACCCGGCCGGCGCCATCGCGTGCGGCGCGGGCACCCTCGAGCTGCCCTCCCTGTCAATCGGCGGCACCGACCACATCGGCATCACCGGTGCCAACGGTGCGGGCAAGACCACGCTGCTCAACTGCCTGCGCACCGAAATCGACCCGCAGCTGCCGGTCCTCGACATCCCACAGGAACCCACGCGGGCCGAGGCGGCGCGGGCGGTCGAGCGCCTGCAAAACCTGTCCGATGCGGCGCGCGGGCGCGTGCTCGCTCACGTGGCGCGCCTGAACTCGCACCCCGACCGCATCCTCCAAGCAGCGCAAACCTCCCCCGGCGAGCTGCGCAAGCTCATGATCGCCCTCGGGCTGGAGGAGCGGCCGGCCCTGATCGTGATGGACGAGCCCACCAACCACCTGGACCTGCATTCGGTCGAAGCGCTCGAGCAGGCCCTCGCAGCGTTCGGCGGCGCGGTCGTGCTCGTGAGTCACGATACGGCGTTCCTGGACGCCTGCACGAGCGTCTCCTGGCATATCGAGGAGGGCCGGCTGCGCGTGGGCGGCGCCGCAGGCTGACCGGCTCCGATGGGTCGGCCCGCACATGGACCCGGCTGCACGCGGGGATCCAGACGAGCTGACCGCGCGCCCGCACAAAAACGGGCGGCGCCGCGAACCTTCCGCGACGCCGCCCCAACGTTACGGCACCATGGTGAGCGAGATCTTCTGGCGCGCCTTGTCGACGCCGGCCACCCACACGGTGACGGTATCGCCCACGGCCACCACCTCGCTGGGATGCTTCACATAGCGCTTCGCCAGCTTGGAAATGTGCACCAGGCCGTCCTGATGCACGCCGATATCAACGAACGCGCCGAAATCGACCACGTTGCGCACCGTCCCGGTAAGCTCCATGCCCACCTCGAGGTCCTCCAGGCTGCGGGCCGCCTGGGAGAACACCACCTCGGGCGCGTCGTCACGCGGGTCGCGGCCGGGCTTCTCCAGCTCCGCCACGATGTCGCGCAGCGTGGGCACGCCGCAGCCCAGCTCGGCGGCAACCTCGCCCAGCTGTCCAATCCGAGCCCCGATACCCGGGATGCCGCCCGCCGCCAGCGCCGCGGGCTCCACACCTGCACGCCGCAGCAGCTCGGAAGCGATCTGATAGCTCTCCGGATGCACGCTCGTGGCGTCGAGCGGGTTGGCGCCGCCGGTGACGCGCAGAAAGCCCGCGCAGTTGAGGTAGGCCACCGGACCGAGCTTGGGCACCTGCTTGAGCTGCGCGCGGTCGGTGAACGCGCCGTGGGCCTCGCGGAAGGCCACGATGTTTTTCGCCACGGTGGGCGTGATGCCGCTCACATACCCCAGCAGGCTCGCACTTGCGGTGTTCGCGTCCACGCCCACGCGGTTCACCACGTCCTCCACCACGTGCCCCAGCGCACGGCCCAGCTCGGCCTGATCCAGATCGTGCTGGTACTGGCCCACGCCGATGGACTGCGGCGGGATCTTCACCAGCTCGGCCAGCGGGTCCTGCAGGCGGCGTCCCAAGCTCATCGCGCCGCGCGTGGTGACATCGAGCTCGGGGTACTCCTCGCTCGCCAGCTTGGAAGCCGAGTACACCGAGGCGCCCGCCTCGTTGACGATCGTGTAGCGCAGCTCGGGTGCCGACTCGGCGATGAACTGGGACACGACCTCTTCCGTCTCGCGGCTCGCCGTGCCGTTGCCCACCACGATGGTGTTGATACGGTGCTTGCGCGTGAGGCGCGCAAGCTCGCGCTTGGTGCCGGCGACGTCGCGGCGGGGCGGCGTGGGGTACAAGATCGTGTGGTCGAGCAGCTTGCCGTACTCGTCGAGCACCGCCACCTTGCAGCCCGCACGGAACCCCGGGTCGAGCGCGATGATGCGCGCGCCGCGCACCGGGCGCTGCTGCAGCAGGCTCTCGGTGTTTTTCGCGAACACCTTGATGGCGTCGGCTTGCGCGCGCATGGTGAGGTCCACGCGCAGCTCGCGCTCGAGCGAGGGAGCCATGAGGCGCCGGTAGCCGTCGGCGATGGCCTCGGCGAGCACGGGCGCGAACGGCCCGCGGCGCCGGGGGTAGCGCGCCAGCAGGCGCTCGGCGGCCGCCTCGGCATCCACCTGCACGCGCACGCGGAGCTTGCCCTCGCGCTCGCCGCGGTCGATAGCCAGGATGCGGTGGTTGGGGATGGAGCGCGCTGCCTCGGAGAACTCGTAGTAGGCCTCGTACGGCGTTTTCTCCTGAGCGTCGACCGCCTCGGTTTGGATCGCACCGCTGCGCTGGGTGAACGCGCGCAGGTCGGCCGTGTTCTCGGCGTCCTCGGCCACCACCTCCGCCACGATGTCGCGCGCGCCGCCCAGGGCGCGCGCCGGCGTGTCGAAGCCCGCCTCGGGGTTGAGGTAGCCCTGCGCCACCGCGAGCGGGTCGTCGCTGCGGGGCGGCTGCATGAGGATGATGTTCGCCAGGGGTTCCAGGCCGGCGTCGCGCGCCTTCGAGGCCCGCGTGGCACGCTTCTTGCGGAAGGGCTTGTAGAGGTCCTCCACGCGCTGCAGCACCGTGGCCGCCTCGATCTCGGCCTGCAGCTCGGGCGTGAGCTTGCCCTGCAGGTCGATGAGGGTGAGCACGATGTTCTTGCGCTCCTCGAGGCTGCGCAGGTAGGACAGGCGGTCGTCCAGGGTGCGCAGGGCGACGTCGTCCATGCCGCCGGTGGCCTCCTTGCGGTAGCGGGCGATGAACGGGATCGTGGCGCCCTCCTCGATGAGAGCCACGACCGCCTCCACGCGCGCCGGGGCCAGCGCGAGCTCGGCGGCGAGCGCCGAGACGATGCGGGCGCGGACCTCCTCGGCGGCAGGAGCGGTATAGGTGGCGGCGGGATCGGGCGAGGCCGGCTGCTGGGCTGCGGCGGGCGCGGACGACGCGGGCTGCTGGGCGGCGGCGGGCTGCTGGGCTGTGACCACGGCGGGAGCCACCGTCGGCTTCGAGGAACGTGCTGCAGAGGCTGCCGAGGCCCGGGCACCGGACGCGGCGCTCGCGGCAGTGCGCGCCGCGGCGGCAGAACCCGGCCCCTTCGAGGCGGGCGTTGCGGCGGGAGCGGACGAGGCCGGCAGCGGCGCAGATATGGGGCGCGCCGAGGCGGGGGCGGTGACGGGGCGCGCCGGGTGCCCGGCGTCCGCGGTATCGGAATGCTGCCCCGACGAAGCGGCGGGCGCCAAGCCCAACGCGGCGACCATCGACATGACGGCGGCGGCGTCAACGGTACGGGTATCGGCCATGATCGGTTCTCCTATCGGCGACTCGGCGACCAGAAGTATCCCATCCTACCCCTCATGGACGCCGCGCGCATCCGCACGGTTCGCGCTGCCATCAAACTCCTCACGTGCCAGGTCGATGAACACCTGCATGTGCGGGGCGATCCACTTGTTCCGATGGCGGAGCAGCTGCAGCTCCATCTCTACAGGCGGCAAGCCCGCGGCGAGCTCGCGCAGCGTGCCGGCCGCCAACTGGGCCGCCGCCGCAAAACGGGGCACGAACGCCACACCCACACCGAGCTCGGCCATATGCACGAGCGTCTCGGTGTTGCCCGCCTCCACCACCGGGTCGAGGCGCAGACCCGCCGCCGCCAGCGTCCGGTCGAGCTCCAGCCGATAGCTCTCCCCGCGCTCGGTGAGCACGAACGGCAGGCGGACGAGCGCCGCGGGGTCAAGCGGATCTGCGAGCGCGCCGCCGGCATCGACCGGGAGTGCCGCCGCACGCGCGCCGTGGCGTTCAAGCAGCGCCGGCGCAGCCACGAAGCACACCGCCTCGCGGCGCAACCCCTGCGTCACCAAGCCGGACAGGCACAGGTGGTGTTCGAAGGTGAGCAGCATGTCGAGCGCGTTGCCGCGCAGCCCGTCCACCATCCGCTCGCGGCGCTCGGTTGCCACCACCACCTGCACGCCGGGGCAGCGCACGTTGAACCGCGCCAGCAGCCCCGGCAGCAGCGCCGTCGACACCGACTCCACCGCACCCACCCGCAGGGTCCCCGTAAGCTCGCGCGCGCCACCCGGACGCGCGCTCACCGAGGCGCGCGCTGCAGCGGCCGCCCCCAGCAGCTCGCGCGCATGGAACACGAAGGCGCGCCCCTGCTCGGTGAGCGCCACGCCGCGGGGCAGTCGATCGAACAGGCGCACGCCCAGTTCGCGCTCCAGGCGCGCCACCTGCACCGTCACCGCCGACTGCGAGTATCCCAGCCGCTCAGCGGCGCGCGAGAACGTCCCGTGCTCCACCACCGCCAGAAAGGTCTCGACCGACCGCAGCTCCATGATGCCGCTCCCCTCTCTTCGCATCGGCAGACAACCGCCCGCCGATGGTGACCCGCCTGCCGGGCCTTATCCCACATACCGATGGCACCCTGCTTGCCGGAGCCCCGCTCGCAGATGACGCCCCTGCCGGACCCC
>CABRIF010000131.1 GCA_902470925.1 uncultured Collinsella sp.
AGATTCCTCTACGTCTCGTGGGCTCGGAGATGTGTATAAGAGACAGGGCCGGTGGCTGCGGCCGAGGGCCCCTGCGCGGACGGGGCCTGCCGGGGCGGGGAGCGCGCGGCCGGCATGCGCTCGGCCCCGATGCCCGGTCGCAGCGACGCGCCGATCGACCCGGGCGCGCTCGCGCCCAAACCGCGCGCCACCGAGGAGGTGCTCGCGGTGAGCCACGGTGCCGCCTGCAAGGCATTCGCCCATGCCTGGGAGGCGTATGCGCAGGTCGAGGTGCCCGACCCGCTGCCCAACTGCATGGTGATGGTGTTCAGCTTCGACGGGGAGCGCTTCTCGTTGCAGGAGGTTGCCGACCCCGCAGGCTATCTGGGCGGCGCGGGACTGTCGATCTAGATGCTCGCGGGCGCGGCCGTGCCCGGCGGCGGAAAGCTTGCGAAACCGTAAGCGCGTCGTAAGGCGAATCGATGGCTGCGCAGGCGGGCGCGGCGCATGATGGAGGCGGTTGCGGGCGGGGGTGCCCGGCGCGCGGGGCGACTCGGCCGCGCGCCCACCTCCGGTATCGTCTTGGCGCCTGTCTGGCGGGGGCAGGGGCCATCGCGCCCCCGCTCCTGCGCGCCGGTCCTGCCCGCCCGCATCTGCCCGTCTTGCAGCCCGATTGTCCGCCTCGCAGCCCATCTGCCCGCCTTGCAGCCCGAAAGGTCCTACGCCTATGCGCCCACATGCCGCCCCTGCATCTCCCATCGCCCGCCTCGTGCTGCTGGGGCGCATCGCCGCGGGCAACGTGGGCCGTACGATCCGTGACTATGTGGTCTATTTCCTGACCCTGGCGATCGCGGTGTGTTTGCTGTACGCGTTCATCGCCTCGACCGACTATCTGGGCGCGCTCGGCCTGACGGCCGCACAGCGCGGGTTGCTGGCGCAGGCCTCCAACGTCACCCAGGCGTTCTCCCTGTTCATGGTGCTGGTGTTCGCCTGCTTGGTGCGCTATGCGAACCGGTTCATCGTGCGCCGGCGTCGGCGGGAGTTCGGTCTGTATCTGCTGCTGGGGATGGGTCCTGCGAGCAGCGGGTGCATCCTGGCCATCGAGGGGCTCATGGCGGGGGCGGTGTCGCTGGCTGCCGGCGTGGTGCTGGGGGTGTTCCTATCGCCGTTGTTCGGCCTGGTGGCCGCATATGTGTTCGAGATCGCGTGGAGGCCGTTGCTCACGGTGTCGGTGCCGGCGCTCGTGTGGACCGCAGCGGTGTTCGGCTGCCTGTCGGTGCTGGGTGCCGCATCTGCGGCGCGCCTCGTGTTGCGCCGCACGCCTGCGGATCTCATGCGACCGGTCCGCATGCCAACGGTGCGCCCGGCCCGTTCCCGCGTGGCGACGGCGGCACGGCTGGTGGCGGCCGCCCTGCTGCTGGCGGCGGTGTGGGGAGCCTGCCTGCTGCAGCCGGTCTACTTCATTGTGTATATCATTCCTGCTGGCTGCTTGGCGTGGGTGGCGAGCTACCTGGTGCTCGACGATGCGACGCGCCGCATCCCGTGCCGTCTGCGGCGTCGCCCCGCACGGTACTGGGTGGGGGTGCGCCCGTTTTCCGCGCGGCAGCTCGAGTGCGGTGGGCACACGGCCGTCATGGCGTGCACCTGCGTGCTGCTGGCGGCCGGCGCCTGCATGGTCGCGGCGGGCCTGTCGTTCACGGTGGGCGTGCGGGTGGCGCCGGCGGTGGATGCCGTCGGGGCGCAGACGCTTGCGCCGATCGGGTACGTGGGACTGTTCTTCGGCCTGACGTTTCTGGTTTCCGCGGCGGCGGTGCTGGCGCTCCAGCAGCTTGCGGCCGCAGCCGATGCGCGGCATGCGTATGCGGTCATGGACGAGCTGGGCGCCCCGCGCGCCGACCTACGCGCCTCCGTGCGAGCGCAAGTGCTCGCCTGCTTCGGGCTGCCGACGGTGCTGGCGCTGGCGCATTGCGTCTTCGGCATGGTGCTCGTGGCGTTCGTGGCCACGGGCGTGGGCGCCACCTCGACGGCGGGCATCGCAGCGGGGACGTTGGCGGCGGTGTGCGCCGGCGTGCTGCTGTATGGTGCGCTGACGGCATGGTGCTGCGAGCGGGAGCTGCCGCGCACCGCGGTGCGGCGGGGGAGCGGTTTGGGGTAGAAGGGGGCTGTTGGGCGCGCGTACATGTGCGCGCGCTCAGCGATGCAAGGGATACGACGCAAGGGACGCGACGGCGCTCGAGGGGAGCTGAGGACATGTCGGTGGTTGTGCTCGCCCGCCTGCTCTGCTGGCTGCCCGCCGCAGTGCTCGGCGTGCTGTTTATCCGCTCCTGTCTGCGCGAGCCGCGGCGTTTCCGCACGGCGGTGTACCCGGCCGTGTTCGTGTTGTGGGTTGCGCTGGTGCTCATGGCCCTCTATCGGCAGACCTGGGCGCTGGTGGTGCTCGCTGCGTGCGTGGTGGCGGGGCCGTTGCTGCTGCTTGCGTCCTGCCTGCTGGCGTTTGTGGCCGCGTGCTGCCGGCATCGCCTGCGCTTGGCGGCAGCCTGGCTGCTGGCGGCGGTCTTGGTGCTCGCCGCTGCGGTCGCCCTGCCGATGGCGCTTGCCGCGGCGGCGCCGGTGGGCGTCGTGCTCGCCTGCGGCCTGCCTGCCTCCGAGGTGCTTGCCTTGTCGGTGGCGTACCTGGCACTGCTTGCGCACGCGGCGCTCTACCGGCGCCCGCCGCGCCGGGCCGACTACGATGCCATCGTGGTGTGCGGGGCCGCCTTGCGGGGCTGCGAGCCCACCCCGGTGCTGCAACGAAGGTTGGATACGGCGTGCGAGCTGTGGCGGCGCGGCGGCAAGCGCGCGCGTTTTGTGGTGACCGGCGGGCTCTCTGAGGGGGCGCATGTGCCCGAGGCTGTTGCGATGCGCGCCGGCTTGCTGGAGCGCGGCGTTGCGGATGAGCTCATTGCGGTGGAGCCTCGCGCTATGAGCACCGAGGAGAACCTGCGCTTCTCGCGCGCGCTCATGGACCGTGCCGCCGATGTGGGTCCGGGTGCCCGGGTTGCCCTCGTGAGCAGCGACTTCCACATCTTCCGCTGCATGGTGCTGGCGCGCCGCCTGGAGATGCCGCTCGATGGGGTGGGCGCGCCGACGCCTGCCGGCGGCTCCCGTCCGCTGCTGTTCATGCGCGAGCTGCTCTCGCTGGTGGCGGCAGTGCGCTGGCCCTATGCGGTGATCGCGCTCACCTGGCTGGCGCTCTGCGCGCTCTACGCGTGGATGTAGGGGGCCGCAAGGGTGTGAGCAAAGCGTGAACGCTGCGGCGCAGACTGCCGGTCGCGCTTGACAACCTGCGGCACCCTCGACATACTATGCAAGGTTCACGCACGATTCGCTGCCAGAGACAGCCGGTACCGCGGGCTTTTCCGCCCAAGGAGTAAAGGGGCAACCCGCCAGCCGAGGTGGTCGAGTAGATATGTCTTCTCGCCCCCGTCGCTCTTGCAGCGCGGGGGTTCTTTTTTCGAGACGTACCCCCGCCAACTCTTCAGGCGGGTCGTGCTCGGAAAAAGCGAGAAGGAGGTGCAATTCATATGCCACAGCAATACAAGATCGACAAGGTTGCCGAGATCGAGGCTCAGATCCAGGCCAACGCCGGCGTGTTCGTTGTCAACTACAACGGCCTCACCGTGCTGCAGGCTCAGGAGCTGCGTGCGCAGCTCCGTGAGATGGGCGCTGAGATGAAGGTCTACAAGAACAACCTTATGCGCATCGCGCTGCACAACCAGGAGCAGCCCGAGATTGACGAGATTCTCGCCGGTCCGTGCGCGTACGTGTTCTACGAGACCGAGCCCGTCGAGGCTGCCAAGGCGCTCAAGGAGTTCGCTACGAAGTCCAAGGGTGTGCTGGAGATCAAGGGCGGTATCTCCGATGGCAAGGCCGTCTCCGCGGAGGAGGTCAACGCTATCGCCGAGCTTCCCACCAAGGATCAGCTCCTGGGTCAGATCGCCGGTCTCATCTCTGGGTTCTCCCGCGATATCGCTGTCTGCGTCAACGGCGTTTCCAGCGGTCTCGCCCGTTCGATCCAGCAGGTCTCCGAGCAGAAGGCTGCCTAAGCGCAGCCTTCGCCCGCGCGGCCTAGCCGGCCGCGCATCCCGGTGCGATCGCGCACCACACATCATTTGATCTCCCTGTCATCCGGCAGGGAAACCGAAAGGACTTAGAAATGGCTAAGCTTACCACCGATGAGATCATCGAGGCTCTGAAGGAAATGACCCTGCTCGAGGCTTCCGAGCTCGTCAAGGCGATCGAGGACACCTTCGGCGTGTCCGCCGCTGCTCCGGCTGCTGTTGTGGCCGCTCCTGCCGCCGGCGCTGCCGAGGCCGAGGAGAAGACCGAGTTCGACGTCGTGCTCGAGGGCTTCGGCGACAACAAGATTCAGGTCATCAAGGTCGTGCGCGAGCTCACCTCCCTGGGCCTGAAGGAGGCCAAGGAGGTCGTGGAGTCCGCTCCCAAGGCCGTCATCGAGGGTGCCAAGAAGGAGGACGCCGAGGCCGCCAAGGAGAAGCTCGAGGCTGCCGGCGCTGCCGTTACCCTGAAGTAGTTTCATCGCAGGTGTATCACCTGCGAGCTGCTTGAGCATAGGTGCTCATTCAAGGCGAGGTCCGGATTCTCCGGACCTCGCCTTTTTGTGTTCATGTCGGGTTGATCGTACGCGCGGTTGCGATGCGCTGAGGACTCACTGGGCGTGTCGCGCGTGCGTCCACGATGCGCTGAGGACTCGTTTGGTCGGCCATGCGCGGTTGCTATGCGCTGAGGATCTCGCTTGGTCGGTCATGCGCGGTTGCGAAGCTCATGTGCTCGTTTGGTCGGTGGCACATGGCTGCGGTGCACTGAGGACTCGCTTGGCAGGTCGTGCGCGCAACTACGATGCGTTGAGGATCTCGCTTGGGTTGGCCGGTCTCGCTCGTACCTGAGATGTCCCGAGTTCCTGCTGGACCGCGAAATAGCTAATAATTCAAGATTAAGAATATCAGACTAATAAAACCCATAGATGCATA
>CABRIF010000132.1 GCA_902470925.1 uncultured Collinsella sp.
CTACACAAGGAGTATCGTCGGCAGCGTCAGATGTGTATAAGAGACAGCGGTTGCAACGCTCATGCACGCACCCCCTCGATACCCTGCGGAAACACATCCTCCATGCGCAGACGGCCATCCTCCAGGCGCGCGAGAGCGCGCAGCTCACCGCTCGCCACGAGCGCCATCGGCGCCTGCCGCTGCGCATCGGCACTATCTATACCCAGTGCGCCGGGGTCAAGCGTGCGACCGTGCAGCACGTCCACAAGCATCGCGTCGCTGAGTGCGAACGCGCGGACGCCGAGCACGGACACCGGATCGAGCGCCGCAGCGCGTGCGCCAGCCGCATCCAGGCCCTCGAGTGCAGCGCAGCTCCCGATTGAGATCGAGCCCGACGCTGTGCGGCGCAGGTCGGCGATGTGCGCCGCATTGCCAGCCGCGCGGCCCAGATCGCGCGCCAGGGAGCGGATGTAGGTGCCCTTGCTCACGTCGAAGGCCACCGTCCACACCGCGTGGCCCTCCACCGTATCTATCGCCACGAGGTCGGCAGCATACACCTCGATGGTGCGCGCCGGCAGCTCGACCTCCTCCCCCGCCCGGGCTCGACGGTAGGAGCGCACGCCGCCCACCGAGATGGCGGAAAACGCCGGGGGAACCTGCTCCTGCTCACCGACGAACTCGGCAAGCAATTGGCGGGCGAAGGCAGCGGACGCGAGGTCATCGTTCGGCTCGGCGCGGCGTGTGACCTCGCCTTCCGCATCATCGGTGTTGGTCTCGGCCCCGAAGGCGATGCGCGCCAGATAGCGCTTGCGGTCCAGCGTAAGGCGGCCCAGCAGCCGCGTGGCCTGACCCACGCCGATCACCATGACGCCCGAAGCCAGCGGATCGAGCGTGCCAGCGTGCCCCACGCGTCGCTCCCCCAGCGCGCGGCGCACGCGACCAACCACGTCATGCGAGGTACAGCCCACGGGCTTATCGACCGCCAGCAGCAGATTCAGTTCACTTGGCATACGACGCGCCACGGTCGCACCTTTCTATGATGTGGAAACGAAACCTTCCGCCATCTGCGGCGCACCGGGCAGCAGATGGCGGAAGGCGGATGACACGAGAACTGGGGTGTGGCCTGATGAGGTGAGGTCTGCCCTTGCATACCGGAATGAACCCGTCCCCAAATTGCAGCGCATACCGAAACGACCCCGTCCCCAAATTGCAGTCCCCAAAGTGAGGGGATTAGGTCAGTAGGGCTTCGAGCTGCGGCAGCACGGTGGCAAGCGCGTCCTCGACGGAGCCGTGGAAGGTGAAGCCGGCAGCCGCGGCATGGCCGCCACCGCCTTGGGCGGCCGCGACCCCGGAGATGTCGATAGCGCCCTTCGAACGCAGGTTGCCGCGGACCACCCCCGGCTCGCTCTCGCGCAAAAACAGGCACAGCTCGGTGCCGGCCACCTGGCGCACCACGTCCACCAGCCCGTCGCACTCAGCCGGCTTCACCCCGCATGAGGTGAGGTCGGAGGCGTACGCGAAGCTGAAAGCCACACGCCCGTCTGCCCGCGTGCCGATGCGCCCCATCACGATGGACTCGAGCCGCAGGTACTCCAACCGCTGGCTCTGGTACACCTCGAGCGCGATCCGGTGCGGCTCGGCACCGGCGTCCACCAGGCGCGATGCGCAGGCGAAGGCCGAGGGATTGGCGTTTTGGTACTGGAAGCGCCCGGTATCGGTCACGATGCCGGTGAGCAGGCAAGTGGCGATCTGGGGCGTGAGCGGCCAGCCCGCGGCCTCGATCAGCTCGCTCACCAGCACCGCCGTAGCAGCCGCCGAGGTAACGCGCACGGTGACATCGCCGAACTCCTCGCGAGACGGGTGATGGTCGATGACCACGCGCCCGCGTGCCCGCTTGGCCACGGCGGCCGAATCGTTCAGGCGCTCGAGCGTGGGCACGTCGACCGAGATGAACAGGTCGTATGCCTCGGTGCAGCGACAGGCCGGCACCATGGCGGAGGCGCCCTCCAAAAAGCGGTAGATGCGCGGGATGGAGCCGTCGTCGGCAAGCATGCAGGTAATCCGCTTGTCTGGGTAATGCGCGCGCAGCGTCAAACCCAGCGCCAGGCCGGAGCCGAGCGCGTCGCCGTCGGGGTTCGTGTGGCCCGAGATGACAATCGTGCGGGCGCCCTCGACGTAGTCGATGACGCTGTCCCACATGTCGGGCGTGGTGCTGCGGGCCGTGCAGGGAGCGGTGCTACTCATGCGCCGCCTCGCCCAGCTCAAGCGGAACCGGCTCGGCGCCGGCCGGCACCGCAGTGCCATCCTGGGCGGCATCCTCCGGCACATCCGCCGGCGCGGCATCCGGCTCGACCGGATAGCCGAACTCGTCCTTCTCGACCGAAAGCGTAGCCGGAACGTTCTCCAGCGCGCGCGTGATAGCCTCCGCCTCGTCGGTGGAGCGGTCGATCTTGAAGGCGAGCTCCGGCGTTACGCGCCAATCCAGGCTGCGGGCAAGCAGGCTGCGGATGCGGCCGCGGGCGGCCTCGAGCGCCTCCAGCACCTCCTCATAGCGATCGGACTCGCACGCCACGAACACGCGGGCGAACGAACGGTCCTGCGAGACCTCGACGGCCGTGAGCGTGACAAGCTCAAGGCGCGGATCGGCGATCTCAAACAGCAGGATGTAGCCGAGCTTCTCGCGAAGCTGCTCTCCCAAGCGGCGGGTAAGCGGCGTCTGCTTCATGTGAGCACCTGCTTTCTGCGGTCGGTGCGGATACTGCAGGGGCAACGCACCGGCAAGCGCGCTGCCCCTCGAACGGACGGAGTCTCGTTGCCCCACACTATACACGCCCGCCCGGACAACAACGGCGAGGGTGCAACCGAGACGTCCAGGCCGCCAATCGGCTTCCCCGGGCTGCCGAGGCTGCCGCGAACGAGGAGGCCGCACGCCTGACGTGCGGCGGCCGACGAGTGAACCCCGAGGTGCGGTGCCTGGGGGAGCCGGAGGTTACTCGGTGCGGGCGACCTCGACGATCTTATACGCCTCGAGCACGTCGCCCACCTTGATGTCCTGGAACTTCTCGATGCCCAAGCCGCACTCGTAGCCGCTCTTGACGCTCTTGACGTCGTCCTTGAAGCGACGCATGGAGCCGAAGGTGCCGTCGAAGACCACGACGCCGTCGCGCACGACGCGCACCGAATCGTTGCGGTCGATCTCGCCCTCGGTGACCATGCAGCCGGCGATAAGGCCAGCCTTGGGCACGCGGAAGGTCTCGCGGACCTCGGCGGAGCCGGTCTGGACCTCCTCCTCCGTGGGCTTGAGCATACCGATGCGCGCCGCGTCGATATCCTCGATCGCCTTGTAGATGATCGAGTAGGTCTTGATCTGCACGTTCTCGCGCTCCGCGGCGTCGCGGGCCTTGGCCTGTGGGCGGACACCGAAGCCGATGATGATGGCGTTGGACGCGGCGGCCAGCGTGACGTCGGTCTCCGAGATGGCGCCGACAGCGGAGTGGATGATGTTGATGCGCACCTCGGACTGGTCCATCTTGCCGATGGAGTCCGCGAGCGCCTCGATGGTGCCCTGGGCATCGGCCTTAACCACCAGGTTGAGCTCCTTGAGCTCGTTTTGGCTCATCTCGTCGAACAGGGTCTCGAGCGTGACGTGCTTGACCTTATTCTGCTCCTCGATACGGGCCTTGAGCGCGCGCTGCTCGGCGAGGTCGCGGGCGTCGCGGGCGTCCTCGAAGACGCGGAACTCATCGCCGGCGGCCGGCACGGAGTTCAGGCCCAAGATCTCGACGGCGTCGGACGGACAGGCCTCATTCTTGTGCTCGCCGTGCTGGTCGAGCATGGCGCGGACCGAGCCGTAGCTCTGGCCGGCCACGATGGTGTCGCCCACATGCAGGGTGCCGCGGGTGACGAGCAGCGTGGCAACCGGGCCACGGCCGCGATCGAGCTTGGCCTCGATGATGTTGCCCGAGGCGAAGGTGTCGGGGTTGGCTTTGAGCTCGAGGACGTCGGCCTGCAGCAGGATGGTCTCGAGCAGGTCGTCGATGCCCTGGCCCCTCTTGGCCGAGACGTTGACGAACATGTTCTGACCGCCCCACTCCTCGGGGATGATGCCGTACTCGGTGAGCATCTGACGTACCTTGTCGGGGTTGGCCTCGGGCTTATCGCACTTGTTGACCGCGACGATGATGGGCACGCCGGCGGCCTTGGAGTGGTTGATGGCCTCGATGGTCTGCGGCATGACGCCGTCGTCGGCAGCCACGACCAGCACGACCACGTCGGTGATCTTGGCGCCGCGGGCGCGCATGGCGGTAAACGCCTCGTGGCCCGGGGTGTCGACGAAGGTGATCTGACGGCCGTTGATCTCGACCTCGGAGGCACCGATGTGCTGGGTGATGCCACCGGCCTCGCCGCTCCACACGTTGGTGTGGCGGATGGCGTCGAGCAGGCTCGTCTTGCCGTGGTCGACGTGGCCCATGACGGTGACCACCGGCGGGCGCGGCTTGAGGTCGGCCGGATCGTCGTAGAAGCTGAAGGAGTTCTCCTCCTCGGGGGTGACGATGCGCACCTGGCGGCCCAGGTCGTCGGCCACGAGCTCGACGAGGTCGTTGCTCATGGTCTGCGTCATGGTGAGCGGGGTGCCCAGCAGGAACAGGCGCTTGATGATGTCGTTGGCCGGCACCTCGAGGGCCTCGGCGAGCTCGGCGACGGTCACGCCCTCGCTCACGCGCACGGCGTCGAGGTCCTCGGGGTTGATGCCCTGTGCGAGGGCCTCCTCGATCTTCTTCTCCTCGGCGGCAGCGGCAGCCTCGGCGGCGCGCTTCTCCTTGCGCTTCTTGCGGCGACCGGTGGACTCACGCGAGGCCTCCTCGACGGCGGCGCGGGCCTCCTCGAGCACCTTCTCGCGGCTGTACTCCTCGGCATCGCGCGCCATGCGGGTGTAGCGGTCCTCGCCCTCATGGGCGGAGCCTGTCTCTTATACACATCTCCGAGCCCACGAGACGTAGAGGAATCTC
>CABRIF010000133.1 GCA_902470925.1 uncultured Collinsella sp.
CGATATTCCTCTACGTCTCGTGGGCTCGGAGATGTGTATAAGAGACAGGGCTTATCCGGATCCACAGGCTTATCGGGGTCGCCGCCATCGACGCGCTCGAACAGCGCCACCACCTCGACATCGCCTGCCTTGGCATCATCGGCCGTCACCTCAACCGTCAGCGCGGAGGCGGGGTCTGCCACCTCAACGGGCACACCCGCCTTGGTCACCGAGGCGATCCGGTAGCCCGCATCGGGCGTCACCGTGAACGTGGCGGGACCCTGTTCCAGCGACACGAACCCGGCAGGGGCGATCGTGCCGCCCGTCCCCGCCGCCCCGATCGCACCATGGGCGGCCAGACCATCGGCCGTGAGCTTCACATCGAGTTTGTCGACGCGCGGTGACTTCGCGGCCGGACCGGTGAACACCAGCGTGGAGGAGCCGGGCTTGAGCACCGTGAAGGTGAAGGTGACCGTCTTGAACGCATCGGCATCCGCGGCGCCGGCGGCCTGCTCGCCCGCTTTGATAAGCGGGTCGTCCTGCTGGGCATCCGCCCATACGAGTTTGTTCGCCATCGAGCCGCTCATATAGGTGAGCGTGACCTCGTAGGTCCCTGCGCGCTCGGCCGTGAACGGAATCGACAGCGTATCGTTCTCGCCGAACGCATCGACCAGTTTGCCGCCGCTGGCACCGGTGCGCTCAACCACCTTCATCGGCCAGGTTTGACCGCCCGCGGCGTCACCGGCCGGATCGTTATGGATCGCAGCGAGCTCGCCCTCGATGGTGCGCACCTGCCCCACCGCCGTCGGGAAGGCGAAGGGATCCTCGGCGGTATAGGCACCGCGCGGCTCCAGCGCCCGCTGCGCCTGCTCAAGCGCGTGCATCGCCTCGAAGATCGCATCGGCCGATGGCGCGTCCTGCGCCGCCACGGCACGGGCCGCCACGAGCGCCTGCTCGAAGACGGCCACCGTCGGCGCGGTGAAGCGACCCGTGTTCACGCAGGCACTCTCGGCCGTAGCGATAGCCTCGGCGAGCTTTTCTGCCGTGTAGTTCTGCTCGCGGTCGCGGATGGTCACCGTCGTGGTGCTCGCAGGCCCCAGCACCAGCGTGTCGGGGCTGGTGGGCGTCATGGTAACCGTGAACTGCTTGTCGCCCACCGCACCGGCGCCGTCGGCGTTGCGCTTCGTGCGCATCGTGACGGTCTGCTCGGTTTGCCCGTCGGCGAACTTCACCACCTGGGACGTCGTGTCGAAATCTCCCTGCACGGCGGAACCCGGCTCGAAGTTCACCGTCACCTCAGCCTCACCCGCGCTGCCGCCCGTGCGGCGGATGCCCAGCTGGTAGGTGGAATCCTCATCCATGGTGATGGAGGTCTCGGCGAAGTCGAGCATGCCCGCGCCGCGGTTGTTCAAAATCGCGGCGGCGTCGATGCCGATGGCCTTGTCGCCCACGACCTCGATCGTCACCGTGTGATGCCCGTCGCCCAGCGTGTCGGAGGCAAACAGCAGCGCGCTGGTTTGCCGCGGGCTCGCCGTGGTGCTCACGCTCACGGGCTCGGCGCCGTCCACGCGCACCTTCATGGTGCCGTGGTTGGGGTCTTTCGTGCCCAGAAGCAGGAACTTGGTGCCGTCGAACCCAAAGGACATGGTGGCGCCCGCCGCTGCGGTCCACTGGCTCGTGCCGTTGATGAACTGCGGACCGGACTCGGCGTGCCATGCGCCGGCGGAGGTCATGCCGCCCGCTCCGGTGTTGTCGATCGTGGTCATACCCGCAGGGATGGGCGTGGGTTTCTCGAACGCCTTGCTCGCCTTGTACACGCCCACCTCTGAGAGCTGTGGGATGCGCCCGCCGTGGGTCTCCATCTCGATCTTGATCGACGTAGCGCGCACGGTACCGCCGCGCACCAAGCGCTTGGCTCCCACCGTACCGCCCCGACCGTACTCAACCCACGCGGCGGAATCCCCATTGCGGTAGGACACCGTGAAGTTCTTGATCGCCTGCCCGTTCTGGATGGCCTCCTCGAACGACACCACATCGAAGCTCGTTGCCTGGGGCAGGTTGATGATGACCGACTGCGTGCCCTGTCCGCTCTCGGCGCTCCAGAACGTGGCGTCATCGCCGTCAAGCATCTGGGACGGACCGTAGGCCGCCGCGTTCTTCCACACGCTGCTGGCCTCAGCCGTGGCGGCGGCGCGGCCGGATGCGGCGTCGGCGCGCGTGAGGTCGGTGGCGAAGCTCGTCTTGATGCTCTGCCCGAACTCAGCCACGCGCTGGGAGATCTCGGCATCCACCGTGCCGCTCGTGTTCGGCGGGATGTTGAGCAGCAGCGGCGCGCCGTGACCCACCGAGTTGAAGTACATATTGCTGAGCTCGGATAGCGTCTTGGGCGTTTTCATGTTCGGATGCCAGAACCAGCCCGAGGTGATGCGCGCGTCGGCCTCCGGCATCAGCCACATGGTGCCGTCCGGGTTGCCCACGCTCACCTTCGCCCCCACCACGGAGTCGTGCTGCTCGGCGTTGTCCCACGGCATCTTGTCGGACGCTGGGTCCCAATTCTTGTTGACCGCCACCGTGTTCCAGCTGGTGTCGCCGGCAAGGCCGTTCTCATTGCCCACCCAGCGCACGTCGGCGTACTGGCCGCCCTGGAAGATGATGCAGTCCTCGCCCTCCTCGGCCACGATGGTGTCGTGCCAGCGCTTGAAGTCGTAGACCTGCGCATCCTGGCCGCTACCCTTGGCGCCGTCCATCCAGATCTCGACGAACTTACCGTGGTTGCCGTACGTGTCGTTGCCCAAGATCTCCTTGAGTTGACCGACGTAGAAGTCGTTGTAGTTGTCGGGGTCGCCGTCGGAGCTGCCGTAGCTTGCATCGTGGATGTCCCACGGGGAGAGGTACAGGCCCATATCGAGGTCGTATTTGGTGCATGCCGTGGAGAGCTCCGCCAGGATATCGATCTTGTTTTTGGTGCTGCCCATGTCGTAGTCGGTGGAGGGGCTGTCCCAGATGCAGAACCCATCATGGTGCTTGGCCGTGACGATGAGGCGCGTGAACCCCGCGTCCTTGACCATCTTCACGTAGGAGTCTGCATCGAACGAGGCGAGCTGCTCCATCCACTCGGTTGCCGTCTTGTTGCCCGGCTTGCCGTAGTCGGTGCCCCACTCAACGCCCGAGAACGTGTTCGGGCCGAAATGGCAAAACGCGGCGATCTCGTCTTTGGCGTAGGCGTATTGACCCGCATTGGGTACGACACCGTTATGCGCCGGAGCCTGGACGCTGCCCTGCGACAGGCCGGCATCGGACACATACCCCGTATCGGCATAGATGGACAGCGGTGCTGCGGAGAGGGCAGCGGCAATTGCAGCGGCCGCCATGAGCCCTCTCCCACACCGTACCGGTTGATGAACCTTGCGCATCTGCGCACCTTCCTCCCTGCCTGCTCGGCTCGGGCGGATGACACGCAGCAGCAGCGGCCGCCCAAATCCTCAGGCGTAAACCCCCATCACAGTACTGGGAAAATTGTAGGCGTACGCTCACAAAATGGCGGCGTGCTCCCGTGAGCGGCGGTATTTCACCCTCCCAGCGGTATGAAATCGCTTGCAGAATATGAAGGGTGCGTGAGAGGCACACAAAAGCGAGGGCACACAAAAAGGTCCGGACAGGCATGCACCCTGTCCGGACCTCTGTACGGGCCTCTGCGCCTTTTGCTCCCGCAGCGCCCAAGCTGATACAGGACGCCGCAGGGGGGGGCAACAGCGCCCCCGCGACTCGACATCGGCATCACCATCGCCGCAGCGGAGGTACCGCCACCGCTGCGGCGGGAATGCCGCGCCAGCTGCGAGCTTCGGCGAGCGCAGCCCGCGTTGGAAACGTGCCCTACTCGCCCTGCTCCGTGGTGGAGGTCGTGGCCGGGATCGTTTCCTCCAGCGTGCACACCATGGCAGCGCGCGTGGTGCGCGGGATGATGTCGCCGGCGCAGGTCACCAGCGTCAGCACCTGTTTGGCGTTCGTCACCTGCTCGCCGGCGTCGCTGGCACTCGCCTTCGCCTGCGCCAACATGGCCTGCAGATACTGGGTGAACGCGGTGTCGCTGTCGAAGTTGGTCCGGCGCGCGTCGGTGTAATCGTCCTGCACCTGCGCGGTGAACATCGGCTTGAACACGTAGGTTGCATCGGGGGTGATGTAGTACACGCGCTCGATCTTGTCGAACTCCTCCTGCTTCATGGTGTCATCGATCACCTTGAACATGGAGCCGTCGTTCATGTGGTGGCCGTACAGGGTTGTCTGCTGGTCAACCACACCCGGAGCCGTGCCGTCCACATCCATGAAGATGGTGCCGTTCTCGTTGTAGCTGCCATCGAGGAAGTGGCGGAGGTACTGGGTGTTGGAGTTACCGTGCGCAACCGGGTAGTTCACCACCGTGCCGGGGATGTAGATCCAGCCCACCGCATCCTTGCTCAGGGCCTGCAGGGATGCGAAGTCAACGGTTGGGACGCCGTCACCGGAGGTGTCGGACACCGTCTGCTGCTCGATCTTGTCATAGTAGTTCTTCGCCTCCTGGTAGCCCAGCTGAGCGCGGACGAACAGTCCGCCGGCCACCAGGAGCAGGACGATGCCGATAGCGATGAGCACAAACGACAGCACGTTGCGGCGCCGGCGGGGCGGCTGCCCGGTGTCATACGGTCCGCCCTTGCCGTTGGCGGCACGGCCTCGGCGGCCTGCCGGGGTCGTGGGCGGCACGCCTCCCGCTGCGGTACCCGCAGGCACCCGGCGCGTGGCAACCCGACCGCGGGTGCGGGAGGCTGCGGCATAGGGGCTTTCGGCCGCAGGCGATGCCGAGGCGCCGTACGGGGACGTCGAAGCGGGATGGGGAGCCCGGGCCCCTCCAGCAGGCACAGGGGAGGCCTGTCTCTTATACACATCTCCGAGCCCACGAGACGTAGAGGAATCTCG
>CABRIF010000134.1 GCA_902470925.1 uncultured Collinsella sp.
CTACACAAGGAGTATCGTCGGCAGCGTCAGATGTGTATAAGAGACAGGGAGATAGCCCTGGGCGCGGCGCGCCGCCGGCGTGGGGATGACGGCATGCGGGCGCGGTCTGCACCGCCGGCGCGGAGGGATGACGGCACGATGCGTGAATACAGCGACCTGTTGGCGCAGCCTGCACTGCCAGTGCGGGGAGAATGATGGTCTGCGGGCGTGTTCTGCACCGCCGCCGCATGGGGTGCGATTCGAGCCACCGCCATCTGCTAGGATGTCACCGTATGCGGCAAGGTTGGCAGGAGGTTTCCATGGCGCGCGAAGAGGCAGGGACAGCATGTGCTGGTGTGCGGGTGCTGGTGGTGGGCGGCTCGCCCGAGGCGCCGGGTCCCGATCTGCTGCGCCGCCTGGTGCGGGTGTCTGACGCGGTCGTGGCAGTCGACCACGGCCTGGATGCGCTGTTGGCCGCCGGCTGTGGATGCGATGTGTTCTGCGGCGATGCCGATTCGGTCTCGCCGGCCGCCTCTCAGCTGGTGGCGGCTGCCGAGGGCGCGCCGACCGGGGCCGCCGCAGCGCCTGGGGCCGTCGGCCGTGTCGGGGCGGTCGAGCGCTACAACCCGGCGAAAGACTACACCGACCTCTCCTTGGCGCTGCGGGCCGTCCGCGCCCGATGGTGCGCGGCGCGCCTTACGTGCACCGGTCTTTCGGGTGGTCGCCCCGATCACGCGCTCGCCGCGCTGGGCCAGCTTGCGGGCTGGGGGTCGTGCGTGGCCTGGGAAGAGGAGGGCTTTTCGGGGCGCATCCTGCAGGCGGGCGAGGCGTGGGAGCTTGCCGATGCGCAGGGCCGCACCTTCTCCTTCGTACCGCTCGCCTCCGGTACCGTTGTGTCCGAGCAGGGGATGCGGTGGCTGCTCGACCATCGCCGTACCGAGCTGCTCAGCGATCTGGGCATCTCGAACGTGATCGAGGCGCCGCTTGCGCGCATCGTCTGCCATGAGGGGGCGCTTGCTGCCTGGTGCCTGCGGTAGGTGCCGCACATACGGCAGGGCATGACGGTCCAGGTCCTGCAGCGCTCAGCGCCTCCAGCGCCTGCGTGCCGATTGGTGTCTGAACTTGTGCGCTGGCACGCCGACCGGGCTGTGCACGCCGGCGCGCCGATAGCCAGTCGAGTCGTGCGCGCCGGCGCGAGTTGTCGGCATAACCCGTCCGTGCGCCTGCGCGTGGGTGGACCGTCCCTACGCCTGCGCGTGTGTGGACGGTGTAGCCCGCCCTCGTATCGGCGCGGGCCTTGGTCTTCGGCGCGGAGCTATATGCGGATGGGGGCCACCGCGTGCAGCGGCAGCCCCCATCTCGCTTCGTTGGGGTACAGCATGCGGGTGCGCACGAATGCTCGCCCGCATGCTGCCTGTGGTGGCCCTCGGCGCTAGCCTGGTGTGCCGGATGCGCGGGGCATGCCGTAGCGTGGCGCCTGTGGCATGCCCTCGGCGCTAGCCCTGGTAGTCGAAGACGTCGATCCAGCTCATGAGGAACTCGTCGTTCACATCGGCGCGCTTGCGGGAGAGCTCGGCGGCGGCCACGATCGAGGTCCACTTGCGCACGATCTGCATGGGGACGTCGGCGCGCTCGCAGTACAGCTCCAGGTAGCTCTCGGCCTGCTGCTTGTCGGTAAGGGCGAACAGCAGATAGGTCATGGCGGCGTCGGCCGCGGGCGACCCCTGGGTGGCGTGCGCCCAGTCGCAGACGTAGAGCTTGCCGTCGTCACCCACGATGACGTTCGTGGGGTTGAAGTCGCCGTGGCAGATCTGGAACTCGCGGGGCATGCCGTCGAGGCGCTCAAGCAGGTTGTAGCGCGTGGTGGCGTTGATGTGCGGCAGGCTGTTGATCATGCGGGCGTACTTGTCGCGCTGACGGTTGAGCAGCGGGGAGGCGTAGCCGTGAATCTCGATCTGCAGGTCAACGAACTGCTCGAGATACTCGTAGAACTTCGAGGGCTCAGCGGACATCTTCTCGGCCAGCGTCACGCCCGGGACCTTCTCGGTAAGCAGACCCCAGCCCACACCCTCGATCTCGGATACCTCGAGGATCTTGGGCGAGCGGATGCCGCACTCGTTGATACGCGCCAGGTTGAGCGCCTCGTTGAACACGTCGGAGACCGGCTTGGTGGTGTTGAAGACCTTCGCGATCGTCGTTTCCTGATCGTAGACCTTCTTGTTGCCGCGCTCGACCAGCAGGGTCTTGGAGTCGGAGAGCATCATGACGTTACCATCCTTTCGTACCGGGTTCGGTTACCACCATCATAGGGTGCGCTGCGCCCATCGTGGCGCGAATTGGGCGAGCGGTTCCATTCCCTCCGTCAGCGGTTGGGTCGCGCTCGTTGTGAATAGAGGGGGCCAAAATTGGGTATTGCGGCACCAAAAAACCACCCGCACGCGTGGTGCGGGTGGTTCGCTTGGCGCAGCGTGCGCGCGGGGCGCTCGCAGACGTTGTGGCAGGTGTCCTTAGAGGACGGCGTAGTCCTGCGGCTCGCGGCCGTAGAAGGCGTCCAGGTAGAGCTCCTTGATTTCGCTCATGAGCGGGTAGCGCGGGTTGGCGCCGGTGCACTGGTCGTTGAAGGCCTGCTCGGTCATCTCGTCGAGGGTCTCCAGGAAGTAGGCCTCGTCGACACCATAGTCGGCGATGGTCTTCTTCACGCCGATGGTCTCCTTGAGCTTTTCGAGCTCAATGCAGAAGTTCTCGAACACCTCGGCGTCGTCCTTGCCCTCGATGCCGCAGTAGCGGGCCATCTCGGCGTAGGCAGCGCGCGCGTTGGGGTAGGGGTACTGGGAGAAGGTGCCCATCTTCACCGGGGCCTCGGCGGCGTTGTAGCGCATGACGCGCGTCAGGATGACGGCGTTGGCGATGCCGTGGGGCAGGTGGTGGAAGGCGCCGAGCTTGTGGGCCATGGAGTGGTTGAGGCCCAGGAAGGCGTTGGCGAACGCCATGCCGGCCATGCAGGAGGCGTTGTGCATCTCCTCGCGGGCGTGCGGATCGGCGGCACCCTTCTCATAGGACGCGGGCAGGTTCTCGAAGACCAGCTTGGCGGACTTCATGGACAGGCCGCGGGTGTAGTCGGACGCCATGATGGAGACGTAGGACTCGATCGCGTGGGTCATGACGTCGATACCGGAGGCAGCGGTGAGGCCGCGCGGAGCGGTCATGGCGTTGTCGACGTCGACGATGGCCATGTTCGGCATGAGCGCGTAGTCGGCCAGCGGCCACTTGATGCCGGTGTCCTTGTCGGTGATGATCGCGAACGGCGTGCACTCCGAACCGGTGCCCGAGGAGGTGGGGACGGCCACGAAGTAGGCCTTCTCGCCCATCTTGGGGAAGGTGAAGACGCGCTTGCGGATATCCATGAAGTCCATGGCCATATCCTCGAAGTTCGCCTCGGGGTGCTCGTACATCATCCACATGATCTTGCCGGCGTCCATAGCGGAGCCGCCGCCCACGGCGATGATGACATCCGGCTCGAACAGGGCCATCTGCGCGGCACCGCGACGGGCGCACTGCAGGGAGGGATCGGGCTCGACGTCGTAGAAGCAGTCGTGCGCGATGCCCATGGCGTCGAGCTTGGCCTCGATGGCGCGGGTGTTGCCGTTCTTGAAGAGGAACTGGTCGGTGACGATGAAGGCGCGCTTCTTGCCCATGACGGTGCCCAGCTCATCGAGGGCGACCGGCGTGGAGCCCTTCTTGAAGTAGACCTTCTCGGGAGCGCGGAACCACAGCATGTTCTCGCGGCGCTCGGCCACGGTCTTGACGTTGATCAAGTGCTTCACCCCAACATTCTCGGAGACGGAGTTGCCACCCCAGGAGCCGCAGCCCAGCGTGAGGGACGGAGCCATGCCGAAGTTGTACAGGTCGCCGATACCGCCCTGCGAGGAGGGGGTGTTGATGACGATGCGGCAGGCCTTCATCGTGTGCTCGAAGAGGCTGATCTTGTCGGCCTCGGCGGGGTGCACGTAGAGGGAGGCGGTGTGGCCGGGGCCGCCGGCGAGCACGAGGTGCTCGGCCTTGTCGACGGCCTCCTGGTAGCTCTTGGCCTTGTACATGGCGAGCACCGGGGAGAGCTTCTCGTGGGAGAACTCCTCCTTCTCCGGATCGGTGGAGGTGACCTCGGCGATCAGGATCTTGGTCTTGGCGGGCACCTCGATGCCGGCGAGCTCGGCGATCTTGGCGGCGGGCATGCCGGGGATGCGGTGGTCGAGCGCGCCGTTCTTGAACATTGCGCCGCGCAGGGCCTCCATCTCGGCGCCCTTCTTCACGAAGTAGCAGCCGCGGCGAGCGAACTCAGCCTTGACCTCGGCGTAGATGGACTCCAGCACGGTCACGGACTGCTCGGAGGCGCAGATCATGCCGTTGTCGAAGGTCTTGGAGTGGATGATGGAGTTCACGGCGAGCTTGATGTCGGCCGTGTCGTCGATCACGACGGGGGTGTTGCCGGCGCCGACGCCCAGGGCGGGCTTGCCAGAGGAGTAGGCGGCCTTCACCATGCCGGGGCCACCGGTGGCGAGAATGATGTCAACGTCGGCCATGACCTTGTTGGTGAGCTCGATGGAGGGGGTGTCCACCCAGCCGATGATGCCCTCGGGCGCGCCGGCCTTGACCGCGGCCTCAAGCACGAGCTTGGCAGCGGCGATGGTGCACTTGGCGGCCGCCGGGTGCGGGGAGATGATGATGGCGTTGCGGGTCTTCAGGCAGATGAGCGTCTTGAAGATCGCGGTGGAGGTGGGGTTGGTGGTCGGGATGACCGCGCCCACGAT
>CABRIF010000135.1 GCA_902470925.1 uncultured Collinsella sp.
GGGGGGCGGGGCGGGCGCCGGGGCGGCACGTGGCGGGGCGGGTGACGGCGGGCTGACCGCTGGGGCGGCAGTGGCCTCGGCCGCAACGGGAGAGGATGGGCCGGCCGCGGCTGCGGTATGGGACGCTCGCGCATCGAGCACTTCCGCGCGCGCCGACCTGGTGAACGACGCGGCTGCCGAGGCGGCAGCATTCGTTTCGGCGGCATAGGCGAAGGCGGGCAGAGTCACCGGGGTCGCTGCGATCGCCAGCGCGGTTGCAAGCCCCACCAGGGCGCGCGCCGTGGGGGCAACCGCGTGCGGAGCGCGCACCGGGGCGCGGCGGCGACCAGGGGGCAACAGTGGCAGCCGGCCGGACTGCCCCGCACCGCGACCGGCTATGGCAGCTTCCGCTGTACGTGCCGCAGCCATACCCTCCGCACGAACAGGAGCCGTCGCGCGGCTTCGGAACCCACGCCCCGATCGCTCGGACGACATCTTCCGCTCGCTCTTCTCCTGCTCGCTCTTTGAGTCGACGTCCCGATCGGCTCGAACCCAACGCGCCCCAACACGGTCGACCATAGCGCCCGCCTCTCACGATGTGCCGCGCACCGCACACACGATACGCGGTGCGCAGATTCTTCCTTCCCTACCCTCATCATGAGTATGTGGCGTGCGTACGTGAACATAAAAACCGGCAAGCGGTCGCTTTTCGCAGGCGAGCGGACGGCATCCCGCGCTTCTCAATGCGCGGTTGAAGGCAGCCGCCCGGCCGCAGAACCGCGCCCCGCAGCACTCGGCGAATGCGGCCTGCGGTCGACCTAGGACCAGGACGCCCAGGTATCGGGCTCATAGCCCACCGTGGCCGCCCGACCGTTGCGCACGATGGGCTCGCGCAGGACCTGCTGGTTCTCAAGCAGCTTGTCGAACTTCTGGCTGTCCGCCAAATGCGTGATGAGCGCTACCGTATCCTGGTCTTTTGCCTTGGGGTCGACGACCGCCTCGATACCGCCTGCCGCCTGCAGCACGCTGCGGAGCTCGCCCTTGCTCATCTCCTTTTCGCGCAGGTCGATGAACTGGAACGGAATCCGACGCTCCTTGAAGTAGCGCTGGGCCTTCTTCGTGTCGAAGCTCTTCTTGGTTCCAAAGATCTGAATATTCATGTCAGGGTCCTTTCGAAGATGTGTCCGTCATGCGCGCGTTCCGGACTGTCGCGGTTCGGGGCCGTCGCGGCGCGGCGGAGCGTGCAGGGCCGTCACGTGTCGGGCTGCCACGTGCCGGGCTGTCTCGGCGCAGCGGCGTGTGCGGGGTCGTCGCGTGCCGGGCCGTCACGTGTCGGGCTGCCACAACTCGGCGACGTGAGCAGGATCGTCGCGTGCCGGAGCCGTCACGATGCAGCGGGGCGTGCGGGGCTGTTGCGTGCCGGGCCGTCGCAGCTCGGCGGCACGTGCAGGGCCGTCGCGGCGCGGCGGAGCGTGCCGGGCTGTCGCGGCTCGGCGGCGCGATGGGGGCGTCCGAGCGATGCGATGGGAGCGTCTGGGCAACGCGCCCGAATAGCGCAGCAGAACGCAGCCGAAGCGATGACGCAACGACGCGCGATGCACCGAGGCATCACAGTCCGAATCGCGCTGAGGCACCGTCGATGGCGACATGTCGTATCGGGTAGCGACGCGTCGCGCCGTCATCAATACTACTTGGGGTTCGGATTTCGTCCATCCAGGATTTCCGGGTTCGCGCTTCGTCCATCCAGGGCCGTTTTTCGGCCTCAAACGGCCAAGATGCGAACCCGGGATCCGGACGGAGGCTCCAGACGGCCAAGACCCGAACCCAAAACCACTGGGGGTTCGGATTCCGTCCATCCAGGATTTCCGGGTTCGCGTTTCGTCCATCCAGGGCCGTTTTTCGGTCTCAAACGGCCAAGACCCGAACCCTGGATCTGGACGGAGGCCCCAGATGGCTGAAATCCGAACCCGGGATCGCCAGGCGGCCAGGCGCGCATAACAACACACGGCCGGGCACATGCACTCGACCGCCCGCGCAAGCAGTCCGGCCCTGCAAGCGCGACAGCCGGCCGTACGTCCAGCCAACCTTGACAGCGCGGCAGCCCGGCGACCGGCCCCCAGCGCGGCGACCCCCAACCAGTCACGACAACCAGCCCCGGCAGCGCGGCCGAGCCCCGAGACCACCAGCGGCATGACAAGGCCCCGCAGCAGCACGCTTGCCGCTGCGGGGCCTCACCTCGCTATTGCGAACGTCGGCGCAACCACGCGCCGGCACCGACCGCAACCGCGCCGGCGGCGGTGGCAAGCGCCACCAGGCCGAGCGCCTCGTCACCGGTGCCGGGCAGGTCGCCCGAGCCAGCAGGAGCATCGGGCTCCTCGGTATCGCCCGGAGCGGTGGGCTCCTGGAGCGTTGCCGGGTCGTCCGGCACCGCCGGCCCATCCGGGTCGTCCGGCACCGCCGGCCCATCCGGATCCACAGGCCGATCGGGCTCGTCGGGGTCGACCGGCTCAGACGGCTCGATCGGCACCCACGGCACCGATGGGCGCTCGTAGACGTTCTTGAAGGTCGGCACCGCACCGGCAACCTCACTGCCCGCCGCATCCATCACGCGCACATCTGCCGCAAGCTTGCCGGCACCGTCATCGGTCACCGTCACGTGCACGGTATAGACCGACCGATCGTAGGTCACCCCGGTAGCCCCATCGCCCGCATCGGGCACCACCTCGGCGAGCGTGTAGACGTGCTCGCCCGGCTCGGTGGAGGCCAGCTGGTCGAAGGCCACCGTGCCCGCGGCATCGTTATGCGCCGTGAGCTTCACGTCGTCGCCGCCCCGCTCAACCAACGTGAAGGCGAACTCCCCGTCCGTGAGCGGCCGTCCGGTGAGCTCCTTGCGCGCCGTCACGCCCACGCTCACCGGCGATGCCGTGTAGGTGTTCGTGAAGGTGAAGGTCGGCCCGTCCGCAGGATCGGCCGTCACGCTCAGGTGGCCCGCCCCGTCGTCGCGCAGGATGTAGCTGAATTCCTTGCCGGCCTCCGCCGCCGCGTCGTTCTCCACGCCCGGCACCCGGCCGGACTCGGTCACGCGGTAGGTGAAGGCCCTCTCGCGCGAGCCGTCCGCCGCCGGCGTCACGTCCGCCAGCAGGTCCTGCCCGAAGGAGATGGAGCCGAAGACCACGTTGCCCGCCGCGTCATTCACCGCCGTCGCGCCGCCCTCAGCAGGCATCGGCGCACCGTCGGTCACGGCCTCGAGCGTGAAGGTGAACTTGCCCGCGATCGAGGCGGGGGCAAGCCCGTCCGCATGGGCCAGGACCTTGGCGCCGGCAGGCGTCACCGCAACCGGGTCGCCCGCGGAGTAGACGTTCTTGAGCACCGCGCCTCCCGCGGGCTCGGCCATCTCAACGGCAAGCGTGCCATCGCCGGCATCGCGCACCGTGGCCGCCAGCCCCACCGAGGCCACCTGCGCGCTCACGCCCGCCGGCAGCCCGGACACATCCTCGGACACGCGCAGGCGCAGCTGCCATGCAGCACCGTCCCCGCCGGTCGAAGCGGTCGCGTACCCGTCGGCCACGAGCTGCTTGAGGCCCGCGATGTCGAGCGCCATCGGCTTGAACGAGATCGAGCCGTCGGCGGCGTTGGTCGCCTCGCCCAAACGACGTGCATCCTGCCCAGAGCTGGATGCGCTCACCAGGTCGAGCGCGAAGGTGAACTCGCCTGCCCGCAGGTCGCGGCCGGCAAGCTCCTTGCGCGCCGTCACGGCAAGCGAACCCGCCGCGGCATATGCGTTCTTGAACGGCAGCTCAACCGCCTGCACCTGCGACGTGTCGCCCGTGGTGTAGACGGACTGCGCCGCGAAGCCGTTCGTGCCCGTGACGCGCGTCGTGGCCGTCAACGTGCCGTCGCTGTTGTCCGTCACCGCGATCTCGACGGCATAGACCGTCTCGTCGTTGGTGTAGCCCGCCCCACCGCCGCGCGTCTCGCGCACGGTGTAGCGGAACGTCTTGCCCGCGTCGCCGCGCGCAAACGTCACGCCCTCGGCCGGTAGCAGGGAGGTCCGCGCCACCGCGCCATCCGCGGCGGCCGGCACCGTGACCTCGCGCGCCAGCGTGCCCTCATCGATGCCGAGCACCTTGGCCGAAGCCGCATCGGCCGCCTGCACGGTAAAGCCGAACTGCCCGGCCGCCATGGTGCGGCCCTCGAGCACCTTGGAGATGCCCAGCGCCTGCGCCGCACCGTAATCGAGCTTGTCCGTGTAGGTGTTGCGGAACGTCGGCACCGCGTCCGCGACCTCGTTGCCCGCGGCATCGGTCACGCGCACGTCTGCGTGCAAGGCCCCCGCCCCGTCATCGGTCACCAGCACACGCACGGTGTAGACCGTCGTGTCGTAGAGCACGCCGTCGTCGTCACCGGCAACCTCGGCGAGCGTGTAGACGTGCTCGCCCGCCGCCCGGTACTCGATGGCATCGAAGGCCACCGTGCCCGCGGCATCGTTGTGCGCCGTGAGCTCCACGCCGTCGCCGCCCTGCTCGGTGAGCTTGAACGCGAACTCGCCCTCCCGCAGATCGCGGCCGGCGAGCTTCTTGCGGGCCTCCAGCTCGATTGAAACCGGCGTCACCGTATAGGCGTTCTTGAACACCGGCGCGCCCTCCCCCTCGATCGCCGGCGCGCTCGCATGCAGCGCGCCGGCGCCTGTCTCTTATACACATCTGACGCTGCCGACGATACTCCTTGTGTAG
>CABRIF010000136.1 GCA_902470925.1 uncultured Collinsella sp.
GCGTCAGATGTGTATAAGAGACAGGCCGGCTACGGCGCGCGTCCGGCGGGCGGTATGGCAGGCGCCGCGGCGGCCGTGAGCCGCATGGGGACCCGCTTCTTCACTGGCGGCTCCTCTACCGCGGGCGGCCACGCCGAGCCGGCACGCACAGGCGGCAGCCACGCCCGCCCCGGTTCGCGCATGCGCAGACGGCTGCTCGACACCCCCGAATCCGGCGTGTTGGGTCGCGTGGCCCTCGCCAAGCGCCTCACCCGCACGGTGTTCCTGTTCACGGCCCTGTTCGCCGTGCTCATCGGCAACCTCACCTATATCCAGGTCATCAAGGCCGCCGACTACCAGGACATGCCCAGCAACAACCACACCATCAACAAGGCGCGCTACATCAAGCGCGGCTCCATCATCACGTCCGACGGCGTGACGCTGGCCGAATCCCTGCAGCAGGAGGACGGCACCTACGCGCGTTCCTACCCCAACGGCAACCTGGCTGCGCACGTGGTGGGCTACTACTCGCAGCAGTACGGGTCGACCGGCATCGAGGCGTCGCAAAACGACACGCTCACCGGCTCCAAGGACTACTCGAGCTGGCAGAATGCCCTCAACTCGCTGGCGGGCCTCACCGAGCCGGGCAACTCCGTGCAGCTCACCATCGACTCGCGCATCCAAAAGGCCGCCGAGCAGGCGCTATCGGGCCGCACCGGCGCCATCGTCGTGCTCGACCCGCGCACCGGCGCGGTGCTCGCCTGGGCCAGCTCGCCCACCTACGACAACACCAACATCGACCAGACGCTCGCCAACGCCAACCAAAGCGGCAGCGACTCGTCCATGTACGATCGCGCCACGCAGGCGCTCTACACCCCGGGCTCGACCTTCAAGGTCATCACGCTCGCCTCGGCGCTTGAAAACGGCGTGGCGACGCTGGACACCACCTACAAGAGCCCCGGGCGCATGGAGATCGGCGGGGCCGACGTGGTCAACATCGACGAGGCCAGCCATGGCACCATCACCCTGGACAAGGCCTTCGCCTACTCGGCCAACACCGTGTTCGGCCAGGTGGCCAACCAGGTGGGCGCCTCCAACCTGGTGGCGACCGCGCGCGCCTTCGGCTACGGGCAGAAGCTCGGCATCGACTTCTCCACCGCGGCCTCCATCATGCCCGACCCCGACCAGATGAGCGAATGGGAGCTCGCCTGGGCCGGCGCCGGTCAGCCCGTGGGCCAGGGCCACACGCCCGGTCCGCAAACCACCACGATGCAAAACGCCGTGATGGCAGCCGCCATCGCCAACAACGGCATCGCCATGAACCCCTACGTGGTTGCCCAGACGCTTTCCCCGGACGGCGCCGTCATCAAGACGACCCAGAGCCGTTCGCTGGGCCAGGCCGTCAGCGCCACCACCGCCGAGGAGGTCAAGAAGGCCATGCTCGACGTCGTGGAGAACGGCTCGGGCTCGGCCGCGGCGGTGCCCGGTGTCAAGGTGGCCGGCAAAACCGGTACCGCCGAGACGAACAGCAGCTCACCGAACTCGGCCTTCGTCGGGTTCGCACCATACGACACGCCCACCGTCGCCATCTCGGTCATGCTCGAGCAGCGCACCGAGAGCGAGCAGAGCGCGGCGGCCGTGGCGGGTCAGGTGCTGCAGGTGGCACTGGCTGCACAAGGTTCGTGATCGAGACACTACCCGTTCACCGCATGGCGGATCAGATCTTTAGTTGAGGAGTTGGAGAGATGGCAGAAGGACAGCGCGTACTCGGAGGCAGGTACCTGCTGAAGGAGAAGGTCGGAAACGGGGGCATGGCCACCGTCTACCGTGCCCAGGACCAGGTGCTCGATCGCACCGTGGCCGTCAAGATCATGCTTCCGCAGTATGCGGGCGACGCGACGTTCGCCGCCCGTTTCAAACAGGAGGCGCAGGCGGCGGCCGGCCTGTCGAGCCCCTACATCGTGGGCGTCTACGACTGGGGCCGCGATGGGGACACGTACTACATCGTCATGGAGTACCTGCGCGGCACCGACCTGAAAAGCGGCATCCGCAGCCACGGCGCACTCGACCCGAAAAAGGTCGCCCAGATCGGCAGCCAGATCTGCGGCGCCCTCTCCGTGGCGCACAAGCACGAGATCATCCACCGCGACATCAAGCCGCAGAACATCATGGTGCTGCCCGACGGCAACATCAAGGTGATGGATTTCGGCATCGCCCGCGCCAAGAACAGCCACCTCACCCAGGACAACAACGTGCTCGGCACCGCGCACTACGTCTCCCCCGAGCAGACGCGCGGCCAGGACCTCGGCCCCACCTCCGACATCTACTCGCTCGGCGTGGTCATGTACGAGTGCGCCACCGGGCGCGTACCCTTCGACGGCGACGATGCCATCTCGGTGGCGCTGAAGCAGGTCAACGAGCTGCCGGTGCCGCCTTCCCAAATCAACCCCGGCGTCGACGCCGATCTGGAGCGCATCATCCTCAAGTGCATGGAGAAGGACGCCGCCAACCGCTTCCAAACCGCCGACGAGCTGCGCCAGGTGCTCAACAGCTACGCCACCGGCCGCGCCGTCGACGTGCCCGAGCCCACCCGCGTCATCAGCGGGGCCGCCGGCATGGGCGCTACCGAGACGCGCGTCATGAGCGATTCCACGCAGGCCATGGTCCGGCCCGCCGGAGCCGTGGGCGCCACCTCCGTGCGCCCGGGCGGGGCGGCGTCCGGCAACGGGGCCGCGTACGAGGAGGACGAGCCGAAAAAGGGCGGTCGCGGCAAGATCGCGGCCATCGTCATCGGCGTGATCGCGCTGATCGGCGTCGTCGTGTTCGCTGCCACGAACCTGCTGGGCGGCGACAAGATGGTCGAGGTGCCCTACGTACTCAACCAGACGCAGGACGAGGCCACCAAGAACCTGAAAGACGCCGGCTTCACCGTGAAGGTGGGCACGAGCACCTACAGCGACACCGTGGACGAGGGCAAGGTCTGCGACCAGTCCCCCGACGGCAACAAGCAGGCCAAGAAGGGCTCCGAGGTCACCATCATCCTATCCAAGGGCGTTGAGCCCGCCGAGCAGGTCGAGGTCCCCAACCTCACCGGTATGACCGCCGATGAAGCCGAGGCCGCGCTCACCGCTGTGGGCCTCAAGGGCAGTGCCTCGCAGGAGGCCAACGACGCCGAGGAGGGCACGGTGTTCTGGCAGGACACCAACACCGGCACGAAGGTGGATGAGGGCACGGTCATCAGCTACAAGGTGTCCACCGGCCCCGATACCGTATCCGTGCCCGGCGTGCTGGGCAAGACCGAGGCGGAGGCCACCAACACGCTGTCCGACGCCGGGTTCCAGGTTGGCACCGAACAGGGCGATTACAGCGACACCTACCCCGCCGGCACCGTCATGGCGCAGAGCGTGACCGGTTCGGCCCCGAGCGGCACCACCGTGGTGATCACCATCTCCAAGGGCCCGAACCCCAATGCCGATATCCCCAACGTGGTGGGCAAGACCGAGTCCGACGCCAAGGCCTCGCTGCAGGACCTCGGGTTCCGCGTGAGCGTGCAGCAGCAGGCAAGCTCCAGCGTTGCCAAGGGCACCGTCATCAGCCAGTCGGCAACCGGCAGTGCCAAGCGCGGCAGCACGATCACCATCGTGGTCTCCACCGGTCCCAGCAGCGATTCGTCGAACGGCGGCTCCGACAGCAGCGACACGGACACCAGCGGGCAGTAAGGCTGGCTTTGCTGCAGGCTGGCACGGCTGCGGGCTCCCACCTAAATGTGGGGGCCCGCTTTTTTCAATCTGGGGACGGGGTCATTTGGGACTGCGGACGAAAAGTTGGACGCACGGCGTCCGTTTGGAGGTCCGCATGAACTATCCTGAGGGCATGTTCGAGAGGGCGCGCGAGCTCGCCGCCGAGGGCTTGGGCGCCCGATCGATAGGGCGCGAGCTCGGCGTGAGCAGGATGACCGCCTGGCGGCTCGCCGCCGGGCGGCGCGAGGGGAGCGCAGCCGAGATGGCGAGACGCGTGTACGACCCGCCCGCGACGGGGCCGCTGGCCGGCCTGGAGCCGGCCCAGATAGAGAACCTGCTGCTCAGGGCGGTGTTGGACGACCTAAAAGGGGCAGGCTCGCACCTGGCTTCGATGTCGAACAGGAGCAAGTGCGAGCTCGGCGAGAGATTGAGGGCGGCCACCGGCCTGCCCCTCCGCTGCGTCACCGCTTTCTTGAGGATATCGAGGAGCTCCTATGAGTACCACCGCGCCAGGCTCGGCCGGGACAGGCACGGGCGGCTGCGCCCGCTCGTCGCCGACGCCTTCGAGGCGGTGCGGCGGCGCGGCTACCGGGCGGTCCACGCCGAGCTGCGGCGGCGCGGCGTGCGCGTCTCGGAGAAGGTCGTCCGCAGGCTGATGCGCGAGCAGGGGCTCAGCGCCGCCAGGCCCCGCCGCCGCAGGCGGGGCAGCTACGCCGGCGAGGTCTCGCCCGCCCCGCCGAACCTGCCGCTGCGCGCCGACGGCACCCACGGGTTCCGGGCGGCGGCGCCCAACGAGCTGTGGGCCGCCGACATCACCGAGTTCGGGCTCCCGTCGGGCGAGAAGTGCTACCTGAGCCCGGTGGTCGACTGCTTCGACGGGCGCCCGGTGGCCTGGACGGCCTCGACGCGCGCGACCGGGGCGATGGCCGTCGAGAGCCTCGAGACGGC
>CABRIF010000137.1 GCA_902470925.1 uncultured Collinsella sp.
GCGCGCTCGCGCGGGGCCGCCGTCGAGCTGATCGGCATCGAGCGCAACGCCAGCGGCATCCGGGACGCCCGGCGCAACGCCCGCATCAACAACCTCGAGGGCACCGCGCGCTTCATCGCCGACGACGCCACCGCCTACCTGCAGCGCGCCGCCGCCGACGGACTACAGGCCGATGCCCTCATCATGGATCCGCCGCGCGCAGGGTCGACGCCCGAGTTCCTTGCCGCGGCCTGCGCGATCGGCCCGCGCCGCATCGCCTACATCAGCTGCAACCCCATCACGCAGGCGCGCGACCTGGCCGACCTCGCACGCGGCGGCTACAGCCTGCGCTCGCTCACGCCGGTGGACATGTTCCCGCACACGAGCCACACCGAGACCGTCGCGATTCTGCAGCGCGCCTAGACACGGGGCGCCTAGGGGCGCCCACTTCTGCCCGAACGCTGGGCAACAGGCCTCCAGATTGGCCCCAGCGGCAAACAGCTGGACCCGATGTCATGAGTACGGAGAAGGGTGTACGCCCCTTGCGCCGTTGCCGCAGTGCCCGCACGGGGCCTGCAACTACAACGGAGCTCGCATCGTCACAGACCCCGCATCGATCGCGCGTAAGACAGGCAAACGGCCGCAGCACCAGCAGCGCTGTGGCGTTCGCGCCGCAGCGCCCCCTACCGCAGTGACGCCCGAACCCCTCATTCGCGTGTCAGCGTATCGGCATCCACGGCATCCAGCCAGGCGATATAGGTGGTCGGGTAGTGACCGTACAGGATGCGGACCGGGTCGATATGCGCCGCGACCGCCGCCAACGTCGATGCGGCCCCCGTGGGCGTCATCAGCTCGTGCACCGAGGTCACCTGCGCGGCCACATCGGCCAGCGTCGCGGCAATCGCCTGCTCGTCGGCGGGGTCGTAAGCGCTATCCACGCCCACGCTGTCGCGATAGCACGCCCGCATGCGCTCCCACTCATCAGCAAACCCCGCGCTCGCCTGCGACGGAAGATAGAGGTTCACCCCGTAGCGCTCGTAGCCCCAGCTGCGCAACGGCAGGTAGGGCATGATGTCGGAGGGGTTCACGATGTTGAAGATATTGCCGTAGCACACGCTGTGCGCATCCGGGCGCACCGTGGTGGCCGGCGAGGCGAAGGTGTAGGCGTAGACGTTCGACACCTCGGAGAAGGACGCCTCCCCTTCCTTTTCATCGGTGCCCGGCTGGCGCTGGTCATCCAGCTCGGAGGCAACCAGATTCGCGATCGCGCCGCCCCGGCTGTGGCCCACCACCAGCACAGACACCTCGGACCCGGCCGCGCGCGAAGCGGCGATCCAGCCGTTGAGCTCGCGGCAGATGTCCTCGGATGCGCGGAAATACCCGCTGTGGTCGTCGGTGCCGTCGATGCCCAGCGTGGCGTCCTGCCCCAAGCTCCCGCCATCGGTTGAGGAGGCACCGCTCAGCCCGTCCACGAACGACAGCCATCCCTGCAGCACGCTCGTGAGCGGCTGGGCGAGGCTGGAGAGGTGCTGCTGGGTCTGCGCGAGCGCGGGGCTGCCTGCCAGCTCGCCGCCCGTCTGGGCGGTAGATGCATCCGTGGTGCCGGTGGCATCGGTGGCGTCAACGGGCAGCAGGTTGAGGTTGCTCAGCCATTCGGACCCGTAGCTGCCCCGAACGCTCACCACGATCAGATCGCGCGCGGAACTCTCGTCATCCTCGGGCTGCAGGTGCTTGCGGGCGATGGTGTATGCCACCGCGTCCGAATCGTCGGTGAACAGGTTGAGCACCTCGTCCACCACCTCGCTGCGGTAGCGGTAGGAATCTGTCGAGACCTCGGAGAAGCCCAGCTGCGCGAGCGCTTGCTCCATATAGGGCGGCTGCGCATTCTGCGCCTGGCAGTAGCCCGACTCGGAGTACGCGAGCGCCGCCAGCACCGCGCTGGCGCGGGCCAGCTCGTGGTTATAGGTGGTATCGTCGGCATAAAACCAGTCGTCATCCCAGGTGACCTGCGAGCTCACCGCACCCGGTGCGTCCAGGCTCGTGTATGCGAGCGTCGAGGTGAAACGGCCGCCGCGCGGAGCGGCATCGGCGAAGGCGACGGCGGGATCGGCGGGCGATGCGACCGCCCCTTCGCCCCGCTCCTCCTGCGCATGGCGCGCCGTGAGCGCCACCGCGCTGAACCCGACCGTCACCAGCCCCACCAGGGCGCAGGCCGCCGGCATCCGACGGAGCCAGAGACGCGTCGCGGCGCGTGCCCGCTGCTTCTTCATCTGTCTACCGCCTTTCTGCCGATACCGAACGCGCAGGCCAAAACGAAACGACCCCGTCCCCATCCTGCAAAACGAAACGACCCCGTCCCCGTCCTGCAGCATACGGGCCGGACCTCATGCGCGCAGGTCGCACACGCCCGCCGCGGCGAGCTCGGCCACAAACGGCGCACGCCCCCGGTTCATGATGAGCTCCTCGGGGAACCGAACCTCCTCGAGCAAGGCCGGCGCCGCACTGAAGCTGCCGATCTGCGGCGCTATATGCGCGTCGGTGGACACCGCGATGCCCACACCGAGCTCCGCACAGCGCTCGGCGATACGCATGCAGGCAGAGCGAGCCGCGTCATGTCGACCCGACGCCAGCGAGTGCTCGTTGATCTCGATGAGCTTGTGATGCTCCTTGGCGCAGATAAGCACCTCATCCAGGTCGTAGGGCACGCCCGAGCGGCCGGTATGGCCCAGGATGAACACCTTGGGATTCTCAAGCGCGCGCACGTACATCTCGGTGGTCTGCGCAAGCGAGGAGCCGTGGGTGAAATCGGCGTTATGCACGCTCGCCACCATGTAGTCCAACTCCGCCGTCACGCGTTCGAACAGGGTGCGCTCGCGGGAGAAGGGCTGGCCGGTGATATTGGCGCCCACCGGGATGTCCTGGCCGAACAGCTCGCCGCGCAGACCCACGATGTCGACTTCGCAGCCGCGCAGCACGGTCACCCCGTGCCAGGTGCGCGGCCAGATTCCCATGTTGATGAAATACTGGAAGTTGCGCAGGTGCTGCTCGCAGAAGAGCATGCCGCTGAAATGATCGGCCGACCCGAGCAGCTCCAAACCGGCGTCGGCCGCCGCCCGTACGTTCTCCTCGATGGTTGAATAGGCGTGGCGGGAAAACAGGGTATGCGTGTGCACGTCACCCCGGATGCTATAGGTCATGAGATGGCACTCCTTCTCTCGTTGCTTCTCGAAGATGGCAGGACCGAGTTCGCAGGCGCACGGAACGGACGAAGACGGAGCGCTGCGCGGGCCGAAGCGCTGCGCAGGTGCGCCTAACGGTACTCGGCGGCAAGCGCACGCCAGGCAGGCGCCGAGCGCTCGATCACGTCGAAATCCACGCAGTACCCCACGCGGAACCACCCGGGCACGCCGAAGCTGTTCGACGGCACCGGCAGCAGCTCGTGCCGACGCGCCCGCTCGCAAAATGCCTCGGCGTCGGACTCACATGCCCGCACCCACAGGTAGAAGGCGCCCTTGGGTTCCACCAGCGTATAGCCGGCCTCGCCCAGGATGTCGGTCAGCTCGAGCCGGTTGCGGTTGTAGGCGTCCACATTCACCGGCTCGTCCACGCAATCGGCGACCACGCGCTGGAACAGCGCCGGCGCGCACACGAAGCCCAGGCAGCGAGCGGCGCCGGCGATACCCGCCATCACGCGGTCGGCCAGGCTGCAGGTGTTGGGCACCAGCACCCAACCCACGCGCTCGCCCGGCAACGACAGCGATTTGGAGTACGAGTAGCATACGATCGTGTGCTCGTAGATGCTCGGAACCCACGGGACCTCGGCACCGTAGACCAGCTCGCGGTACGGCTCGTCGGAGATGAGGAAGATGGGCTGCTCGCGCGTGCGGTTCACCTCGCGCAGGATGTTGGCCAGGCGAGTCAGCTCGTCGGCGGTGTAGACGGCACCGGTGGGGTTGTTGGGCGAATCGATGATGATCGCCGCGGTGCGCGGACCGATGGCGGCCATGATGTTGCCCACGCTCAGCTGGAACGTGATGTCCTCGGCAGGCACTTCCACGCAGGTGGCGCCCGCCGCCTCGATCCACACCGCATACTCAGGGAAGTACGGGGCGACCACGATCACCTCGTCGCCCGGCGAGACAACCGCATGCAGCGTGCAGCTCACCGAGGCGGCGGCGCCCACCGTCATGAACACGTTGCCCGCGTCGTAGGAGGTGCCGAAGCGCCGGTTCAGCGAGGCCGCCACGGCGGCGCGCGTCGACGGCAGGCCGGCAGCCGGCGTGTAGCCGTGCAGCTCTTCGGGCGAGAGCTCGGCCAGCGACCGCTCGATGCTCGCCTGCACTGCCGCAGGGGCCGGGATGCTCGGGTTGCCCAGGCTGAAATCGAATACCTTGTCGGCACCAATCTGGGTTTTGCGCTCGCAGGCGTAGGTGAAGATCTCCCGGATCTTGGAGCTCTCCGCCCCGCGTGCGTACATGGTTTCGTTGAGCATGCGATCCTCCCTGCAGGCCTTGGCAATACCATCCATCATACCCACTGGGCAGCTATCGCGCGCGGATGGCGGACGGGCCGTAGCCGTTTTGTAACGGGATGGGCGGGTGGCGGGGTGGTCCGG
>CABRIF010000138.1 GCA_902470925.1 uncultured Collinsella sp.
TGGGTACGTTGCCAAATCGTGCACAGCTGACAGCCGCACACAGCTGACAGTGAGGATGTAGGGCGGGCTGCGGGTCTTCAGTCGTGTACAGCTGACAGTGGGATATGCTCGGCATCGGGAGCATCGGGAGCATCGGGAGCATCGGGAGCATCGGGAGCATCGGGAGACGGCGGTCAGCGACTGACAGCGGGATCTGCCCGGCGACGGTCAACGGCAGCCTGCAGGACACCCGACAGCGGGACAAGGCTTGCGTCCGGATGCGACCGCCAGCGTGACGCGCCCGCCGGTGGGATGCGATGCCCGTCATATGCTCTGGGCCTCCGCATGTTGTTGCGAGGGGCGGTATGAGATGAGCGGATAAGCCGAAATATCAGCGTATCTATGTGGGTGACGGGTGGGACCTGTGCGGACAAGCGTAAACGAATAGGGCAAGCAGCTGACTGCAGCTGACCGCAGCTGGCTGCAGCTGACCGCAACTGACTGCAGCCGACTGCAAGCGTCTTGCCAAGCACCGAACAGCGAAAGGCGCCCACGGCGATGCGGGCGCCTTTCGTGACTAAGGCGTATGGCGGTTAAGGGACATGGCGGTTAAGGCGCATGGAGGCGCGGTGGAACCTTACCCGAAGTATGCCACGCCGCTTTCGAACAGGGGCATGAACGTCTCGCCGGGGACGTTCTTGTACAGGCCCTCACCGCGGCGCTCCACGTGGCCCATCTTGCCGAACACGCGGCCGTCGGGACTGGTGATGCCCTCGATGCAGGCCACGGAGCCGTTGGGGTTCACATCGAGGTCCTGGGACGGCATGCCCGCCACATCCACGTACTGCGTGGCGATCTGGCCCCCGGCGCGCAGCTGCGCGAGCACGTCATCGTTGGCCACGAAGCGGCCCTCGCCGTGGGAGATCGCCACGGTGTAGAGCTCCTCGGGGTCGCACTGGGCAAGCCACGGCGACAGGTCGCTCGCGATGCGCGTGCGCACCAGGCGGCTCTGGTGACGGCCGATCTCGTTGAAGGTCAGCGTCGGGGCGTCCGCGGTGGCGTCCACGATGTCGCCGTAAGGCACCAGGCCCAGCTTGATGAGCGCCTGGAAGCCGTTGCAGATGCCCAGCATCAGGCCGTCGCGGGCCTGGAGCAGGTCGCGCACGGCCTCGGTGACCTCGGGGGCGCGGAAGAACGCCGTGATGAACTTGGCGGAGCCGTCGGGCTCGTCGCCGCCGGAGAAGCCGCCGGGGATCATGACGATCTGGCTCTCGCGGATGCGGCGCGCAAGCTCGCGGGTGGACTCGGCCACGTGCTCGGGCGTGAGGTTGTTGATCACGAAGACGTCGGCCTCGGCGCCTGCCGCGCGGAAGGCGCGGGCGGAGTCGAACTCGCAGTTGTTGCCCGGGAACACGGGGATGATCACGCGCGGCTTGGCGATCTTGAGCCCGCCGTAGGTTGCGCGGATGCGGCCTTCCTCCTCGCAGCGGTAACGCTCGATTGCCGCTTTATCAGATTCAGCGGTTACCTGGGTGCCCGAGACATCGGCCGAAGATTGGGTGCCCAGGGGCTCGCTGCGGTAAGGGAACACGCCTTCGAGCGCAGACTCCCACGCCTCCTGCAGCTCGGCCAGGTCGAGCACCTCCTCGTAGGCGGCAAACTCGTATGCCTCGCGGGTCTCGCCCAGCTCGATCACGGTCACGCCGTCGACCTGCGGCAGCTCGGCGCCCTCGGCCAGCTCCACGATGAAGCAGCCGTAGGAGTGGTCGAACAGGTCGCGGCCCTCGGCCTCGTAGAAGGCATCGGCAAGCCCGAAGCCCAGGCGGTTGCCCAAGCAGGCCTTGAACAGCACCTCGGCCAGGCCGCCGAAGCCGGCGGTGGACACGGACAGCGCGCGGCCCTCGCGCACCAGGCCCTCGACCGCGTCGAAGGCGGCGAGCAGCGAGGCGGGCTCGGGTAGCAGGTCGTCGATCTGGTAGGCGGGCTGGATGAGCGCCACGCGATGGCCGGCGCCCTTGAACTCGGGGGACACCACGTTCGCGAGCTTGTCGACCGCCACAGCGAAGGAAACCAAGGTGGGCGGAACGTCGAGGTCCTCGAAGGAGCCGGACATGGAGTCCTTGCCGCCGATGGCGCCGGCGCCGAGCTCGACCTGCGCCATGAGGGCGCCGAGCACGGCCGCCATGGGCTTGCCCCAGCGCTCGGGCACGTCGCGCAGACGCTCGAAATACTCCTGGAAGGACAGGTAGATCTTCTTATGGTCGAAGCCGGTCGCCACGAGGCGCGCGATGCTCTCCACCACGGAGAGGTAGGCGCCGCGGTACTGGTCGGCGTCCATGATGAACGGGTTGAAGCCCCAGGCCATGCCGGAGACCGTGGTGGTCTCGCCGTCGACCGGGAACTTGGCGACCATCGCCTGGGCGGGGGTGAGCTGCCGCGCGCCGCCGAACGGCATGAGCACGGTGGCGGCGCCGATGGTGGAGTCGAAGCGCTCGGACAGACCCTTGTTGGAGCACACGTTGAGGTCGCTCACCAGCTCGAGCATGGCGTCGTGGAAGGACTCGCAGGTCTCGGCACCCGGCACCAGGGGGACGGTGCTCTCGTAGATGCCCTCGAGGCTGCCGAACTCCTCGAGCGCCGCCTCGGCAAGCTCGCTTTCCGGGTCGATGGGCGCGATGCCCTGGCCGAGCACGTGCACGTCCTGGTGCTTGGGCGCGCCGTTGGAGTTGAGGAACGCGCGGGAGAGGTCCACGATCGCGTTGCCCTGCCATGCCATGCGGACGCGCGGCTCGTGCGTGACCTCGGCGATCACGGTCGCCTCGAGGTTCTCCTCCTCGGCGTAGCCCATGAACTCCTCGACATCGTCTTCGGCCACGGCCACGGCCATGCGCTCCTGGGACTCGGAGATGGCCAGCTCGGTGCCGTCGAGGCCGTCGTATTTCTTGGTAACCATATCGAGGTCGATGTAGAGGCCGTCGGCCAGCTCGCCCACGGCCACGGACACGCCGCCGGCGCCGAAGTCGTTGCAGCGCTTGATGAGGCGGCAGGCATCGCCGCGGCGGAACAGGCGCTGCAGCTTGCGCTCCATGGGGGCGTTGCCCTTCTGGACCTCGGCGCCGTCCTTCTCGATGGACTCGACGTTATGGGCCTTGGAGGAGCCGGTGGCGCCGCCGATGCCGTCGCGCCCGGTGCGGCCGCCGAGCAGGATGATCTTGTCGCCGGGCGCGGGGCACTCGCGGCGCACATGGCTGGCGGGAGCCGCGCCCACCACGGCGCCGACCTCCATGCGCTTGGCCATGTAGCCGGGGTGGTAGAGCTCGGAGACCTGGCCGGTGGCCAGGCCGATCTGGTTGCCGTAGGAGGAGTAGCCGGCCGCGGCGGTGGTGACGAGCTTGCGCTGCGGCAGCTTGCCGGCGATGGTCTCGGAGACGGGTACGGTGGGATCGGCTGCGCCGGTGACGCGCATTGCCTGGTAGACGTAGCTGCGGCCCGAGAGCGGGTCGCGGATCGCGCCGCCCACGCAGGTGGCCGCGCCGCCGAAGGGCTCGATCTCGGTGGGGTGGTTGTGGGTCTCGTTCTTGAAGAGGAACAGCCAGTCCTGGTCCTCGCCGTCGACGTCCACGGTCACGCGCACGGTGCAGGCGTTGATCTCCTCGGACTCGTCAAGGCCGGTGAGGGTGCCTTGGGCCTTCAGCCACTTGGCGCCGATGGTGCCCATGTCCATGAGGCAGATGGGCTTTTCCTCGCGGCCGAGCTCCGCGCGCATCTCCAGGTAGCGGTCGAAGGCCGCCTGGACCGCGATGTCATCGATCTGGATGTTCTCCAGGTTGGTGCCGAAGGTGGTGTGGCGGCAGTGGTCGGACCAGTAGGTGTCGATCACGCGGATCTCGGTGATGGTGGGGTCGCGGTCCTCATCGCGGAAGTACTGCTGGCAAAACGCGATGTCCGCCTCGTCCATGGCCAGGCCGCGCTCGGCGATGAAGGCCGCCAGGCCCGCCTCGTCAAGCTCGCGGAAGCCGTCGATCACCTCGACCGGCTCGGGGTCGGGGGTGGCGGCGGCAAGGGTCGCGGGCAGCTCGAGGGAGGCCAGGCGCGCCTCGACGGGGTTCACCACGTAGCGCTTGATGGCGTCGATGTCCTCGGCGGCAAGCTCGCCTTCAAGCAGGTAGACCTTGGCCGAGCGCACGGCGGGGCGCTCACCCTGGGAGATGAGCTGGATGCACTCGCTGGCGGAATCGGCGCGCTGGTCGAACTGGCCGGGCAGGAACTCCACGGCAAAGACGCGTTCGCTGGCGGGGCTGGCGGGCAGCTCGTGGTACACGGTGTCGACCGGCGGCTCCGAGAACACGGTGGGCACGCCTGTCTCTTATA
>CABRIF010000139.1 GCA_902470925.1 uncultured Collinsella sp.
TACACAAGGAGTATCGTCGGCAGCGTCAGATGTGTATAAGAGACAGGAGGCGGCCCAGGCCTAGCGCCCACCGGGTTCGAACGATATAACCGAAGGAGCGGCGCCGATGCTCGTTGGCGATTTCCAGGGGCTCAAGATCTACCGGATCCCCGCGGCGGACAAGCGCACCAAAAAGGACGGCACCCCGCGTGAGCCGAAGAAGATCGGCCGCGTGCACCATCCGGTGTTCACACCGGAGGGCACGCGCCTGGTGGGGTTCATGGTGAGCCTGCCCGACATCGCGGGGATGATCAAGCAGGACGACCGCTTCGTCGCCTACGATGCCGTGCGCGTGTACGAGGGTGTGCTCGCCGTGCCCGACGAGAAGGGCTCCTTCGACGCCGCGGCCGCCAAGCGGCTCGATATCGACCTGGACCGCTGCCTGATCTGGACCGGCATGGACGTGCGCACCGTCGGCGGCGAGCGCGTGGGTTACTGCGCCGACGTTGCCGTGGGCGGCAAGAGCGGCGCGGTGCAGTCGTTCGTCCTCACCGAGGGCGGAGCCTCCAATGCACTGGTGGGCCACCGCGAGATGCCCGTCTCCTGCCTGCGCGGCTACCGTGACGGGGCCATGATCGTGGCCGACGAGGTGCTCGACCTGGCGTTTACCGGCGGCGCGGCCGCGCGGGCCGCCGAGGCGAGCGTCAAGGTGAAAGCTGAGGTCAAGCGCGGTGCGAAAGCGCTCGACGAGCATGGCTCGCGAGCTGTGGACCGCGGCAGTCGCGCGCTGGGCCGCCAGCTCGGGCGCACCCGCGGCATGTTCGGCTCATTCATGAGCGAGTACAAGAAGGCCTCCGGGTCGTCCGGGGCGAGCGGGCACCGCAAGCAGTAGCGTGCCTTATCGGGGATAGGAGATACGTTGCCCACCTACACCACCTCCTTCACCACCAAGCGATCGGCTCGACTGCGCGGGCGCGACCCGATGCGCCTGCCGAGCGCGGCCCGGCGCCCTCAGCGCAGGCGTGGCGCCCAGTACCTGCGCCATTCCCAGGGATTCGGCGGCCGCGGTTCTCGGTCCCGGGGCGGGCGCGCCTCGGGCGGCAATTCTCGGAAACCTTATGCCATCATCGTGGTGGGCTGTGCGCTGCTGCTGTTCGCCGCGAGCATCCTGTGGTATGCGAACCGCAGCGTGGACATCACCTTGAACGGCGAGCGCACCTCGGTGCGCATCAACGCCACGATCGAGCGCATCATCGATGACGAGGGGCTCGACCTGAAGGCGGGCAACCTTCTGGCCGTGGACGACTCGGTGCTCACCAAAGGCGGCGGCTCCGCCTATACCGCCACGTTGAACGGCAAGGAGCTCAGCGCCAAGCAGGCCGCGAAGCTCACCATCGAAGGCGGGGAGGAGCTCGAGCTCGCCGATGGGCACGACACCTACGAGGACCACGACGTGCAGGCAACCGAGATCCAACCGACGTTGACGGTGGACGGCACGGGCGCGGTCCAGTACGTGGAAACCTGGGGCGTGGCCGGGCGTTCGGAGGTGTGGACCGGGCACGTCTCGGGCAAAACGGCGGACAAGGGCGTTGTGGCCGAGCCGGTGAACTGCGAGGTGAAGGCCGCCTCCGTCTCGCCGAGCGAGCGCGGCAAGAAGTACGTCGCGCTCACCTTCGACGAGGGTCCCAGCTCGCGCACGGCAGAGATCGTCAAGATCTTGCAGGACAAGCAGGTGGGCGCCACGTTTTTCCTCTCGGGCGAGGCTGCCGAGGCGAACCCCGCGGGTGCTGCGGCCATCGCCGACGCCGGGTTCGAGATCGGCTCGAACGCATATACCGAAACCGACCTGAGCGCGCTGTCGGCCGATGAGCTGCGAAGCCAGCTCACGCGCGGCTTCGATGCGATCGAGCAGGCCTGCGGGGTCAAGACCGCGCTGCTGCGCGCGCCGCTGGGCACCTTCACCGATCAGATGTGGGCGGAGTCGATGGACCTGCTGGGAGCGGTGGTGACCTGGAACGTCGACTCGGGCGACTGGCTGCTGCCCGGGGCCCAATCGGTCGTTGAGACGGTGCGCGGCTCGGTGAAAAACGGCAATATCGTCGTGCTGACCGACAACGACACCACGGCCGCGCAGACCATCGAGGCGCTGCCGCAGCTGATCGACGCCCTGCAGGAGGACGGCTATACGCTCGTATCCCTTTCCGACCTCATCAAAACGGACAAGAACCTGGCCGATGCCGTGAAGCTCTCGGCGTCTTCGATGCCCAGCGACGCCGTGCTGCCGCAGGTTCTTGCCACGACGGATGCGGCGAGCTCGTAGGGAGCCGGCGCATAGCTGACAGATTCGTCATTCTCCGCTGTTTGGTGCCGGGCCCCTTGGGGCATATGTGAAGATATTGACGACCGGATCGATACCGTCAAGGAAACTGGGTGCAGGAGCATGACGGATACGAACAGGAACAGCAACGATGCCGCGACGCCGCGCGCGGAGCGCCAGCAGGCGCGCCCGATGCACGTCACGCCGGTGCACATACGCACGAACAGCGCCTCGCCGCGGCCGCATCGCCGCCATGAGACGGGCAGTCCGATCTCCTACGATGAGCCGGCAGGCCGCCGCCACGAGGCGCCCGCGCATCGCGATGCAGCCCATCAGGACGGCTCTGCCCATGAGGACTCCGCGGTTGCGTCTGCCACGCGCCGCGCCCGCCAGGCCCTGCGCGAGGGGGCGCGCGCTGCGTCGCCGGTGAAAGACAAGATCTCAACACTGGCGGGAGACGCCAAGGGCGTGCTTTCGGCCGCCCGTCGCCCGAGCTTCATGGATGATGCGGAAGATGCGCAGGGTGCTTCGGCTGCTGATGCCGCGGGCGCTGCGGATGCGGCATCTTCGTCCCGCGCGGCTGTCGCCTCACGGGTGAAGGGCGCCGCCAAGCGCCTGAGCGGGCTGCGGCGCGTCGAGCGGGACCGCGGTCCCAGTCCGCGTGCCACCCGCGTCATGCTGGGCCTGGCTGGCTGCCTGGTGCTGGTGGGCGCGCTCGGCTGGTGCTATGCCACCATGTGGCGCCAGATCGGCGTGACCGTGAACGACCAGGCCGAACAGGTCAAGGTGGGCACGACCCTCGAGGAGCTGCTGAAATCCAAGGACTACTACGGCGTGGCCCCCGGGCGTTTGCTGTCGGTGGGCGGCAACGTGCTGGACGAGCAGGGCGGCACGCGCTGCACGGTCACGATGGGCGGCGATGCGGTGGATGCGAGCAAGCTCGCCGAGACACCGGTCAAGGAGGGCAGCACGGTGACGGTCGAGGCCGGCACCGACGTCACCGAGGACTACACCGCCGAGGAGGTGCCGATCGCGCCCGGGATCCAGATGGGCCGCGGCGGTGCGATCCAGTACGTCTCGCAATGGGGGCGTGCCGGCAAAAAGACCGTGTGGCACGGGTCGAAGTCGGGCGAGACGGTAGACCATGAGGTCACCGCCGAGCCGCAGGACATGATCGTGGAATCGGTCAACGTGCACCCACAAGGGGACAAGAAGTACATCGCGCTGACCTTCGACGACGGCCCCAGCCCCTACACGCAGGCGATCCTCGACATCCTCAAGGAGAAGGGTGCGAAGGCCACCTTCTACAACCTGGGCCAGGCCAGCGCCGCCTCGCCGGACCTTTCGCGCGCCGTGGTGGACGGCGGGCATGAGCTGGCAAGCCACACGAACCGCCATCAGAACCTGCCCACGCTCGACCGCGATGCGCTGCGCGAGGAGATCACCTCGGCCTTCGATACGCTCGAGCAGTCCTCGGGCAAGCGCCTGCAGATGATCCGCGCCCCCTACGGCGCCTTCACCGCCACCGAGTGGGCGCGCTCCGGCGACCTGATCAGCTGCAACGTGCTGTGGAACATCGACACGCTCGACTGGAAGCGCCCCGGTGCGCAGGCCATCACCAGCCAGGTGCTGAGCCATGCCTTCAACGGCGCGATCGCGCTCATGCACGACGGCGGCGGCAACCGCAGCCAGGATGTCGAGGCGCTGCCGGCGATTATCGACGGACTCAAGGCCGCCGGCTACGAGCTGGTGACGGTGAGCGAGCTCATGCAGACCGACCCGTCCATTCCTGAGGACGTGGCCAGCGGCACCGTGAAGGTCCCCAAGGACGCGGCCCTGCCCGAGATGTAGGCATCCGGCACGTGGGGAGGCGCGGCGCCCCTCGGCATGCGTGCTGGGCCCGCGCCGCCCGGGCATCGGCAGCACCGCCCCGTTTTCGGTACCATACGGTTGATTTCCAACCTTAGCGAAACACTTCAGCCGTCTTCGGCGTCTCCGCACTC
>CABRIF010000140.1 GCA_902470925.1 uncultured Collinsella sp.
TCTACACAAGGAGTATCGTCGGCAGCGTCAGATGTGTATAAGAGACAGGTGTCGGCCAGCGTGCCGTCGAAGTCGAACAGCACCGTCCCGGTCCGCTCGATGCCGAAGCGCGCCTGCGCACGCGTGGTATTCTCTTTCATCCTCATCCGTTCTCGTCATCTTGCCTATTCGGTACGGCCGCCGCGTCCACCGGGGCCTTCTCGTCATCGTGCGCCCGCGCAGGATGACGGATGTCGCGTTCGATTTGACGCAGCAGCTCCTGATAGTGGGACGCATCGCGCACCTGCGCCCGGTAGGCCTCGGCCCGTGGGCTCAGCACCTGCCCGCGCAGGCGCACGCGCGCCAAGGGCACGAACGGCGCGCGCTTCACGAACAGCGGGGCCGCCTCCACGATTGGCTCGGTCGACTCCAACCCAAACCACTGGATCGGCGAGCCGGCAAGCGCCGCTGCCGCGTACTTCACCTTGATGGCCAGCCGCGCGCGCGACGGAATCGAGCTGGACGGCTCGAGCACCTTGCGCACCATCACATAGCGCGTGTCGCCCACATCGGGCTCGTCGAAATCGGGATACGGGGAGAGCTGGGCGGGCAGGTCGCCCGTCTGCACCATGTCGTGCATGATCTGGCGCATGAACACCTGCAGATGTTGATGCACCTTGTAGCCCAGCCTGATCCGCACCCGGAAGAACACGCTGCTGCCGAACGACTCGACCGCGTATTCGCGCGTATAGGGCTCGTTGGCCGCCACGACCGTCACCACCCACCAGGCCCGCGCGCGATGCGGGCGGTTCGCGAACACCGAGTACACGATGTCGCGGTCGATGCGCCCGATCTCGGTGTCGGGCGTGAGGTAGACGAGGTTTTGGGCGAGCAGTGGCACCGACTCGTCGCACGACAGCCGCTCGAAGCTTGGCAACAGCTCGGCGACCTCGATCCGCTTCCGCTGGCTGCGCTCCACACGCGTGCCCGTCTCCCAGGAAGCCATCACCACCAGAAGCGCCGCCGCCATGAGCACCGTCACGTAGCCGCCATGGAAGAACTTCGTGAGGCTCGAGGCGAAAAACGCCACCTCGACCGCCCCGAAAAACAGGGCGAACACCACCGCCAGCACACGTTTGCGCTCCAGATGCCACAGGTAGACGGCCAGCAGGCTCGTGGTGGACAGCATCGTCACCGTAAGGGCCAGCCCATAGGCCGCCTCCATGTTATGGGAGGTTTGGAAGATGAGGATGACCGCCGTGGTGCCCGCCCACAGCAGCATGTTGACCAGCGGAATATAGAGCTGGCCTTTGGTCTCGGACGGGTAGAAGATGCGCATGGGCGGCAGCCAGGACAGGCGCGCCGCCTCGCTCACCAGCGTAAAGGCGCCCGTGATGAGAGCCTGGCTGGCAATCACACCCGCCACCACGCCAAACACCACCGCCACGGGACGCAGCTCGGGCAGCAGCATCTCGAAAAACGGGTTGAGGTCCTCCACGCCGTAGAGGCTCTGGGTGCCCTGGTTTGCGATCAGCCACGCACCCTGTCCCAGATAGTTGAGGATCAAGGCGACCTTCACCACGGGCCAGGTCACGTAGATGTTGCCGCGGCCCACATGCCCCATGTCCGAATACAGGGCCTCGGCGCCGGTGATGGTGAGAAACACGCTGCCCAGCACCGCCAGCCCGGCCCGGTTCTCGGGCCCAAGCAGAAAGCGGATGCCGTACAGGGGATTGAAGGCGCGCAGGACCGACCAGTCGGCCGCGAGATTCACCACCCCGGCGACGGCGATGAAGACGAACCACGCGGTCATGATGGGGCCGAAGAGCCGTCCGATCGAGGTGGTTCCCGCCTGCTGGAACAAGAAGAGCGCCCCGATGATCACCAGCGAGATAATCACGAGCGTGGACTGGGACGAAAAGACCGCATCGCCCGCGCCGGGTATGGTGCGCAGACCCTCCACCGCCGACGTGATGGCCACTGCCGGCGTGAGCATGGAGTCGGCCAGAAACGCCGCGCCGCCGAGCATGGCCGGAATCGCCAGCGCCCGCGCATAGCGCCGCACCATGGAATACAGGGAGAAGATACCGCCCTCGCCGTGGTTGTCGGCACGCATGGCCACCAGCACGTATTTCACGGTGGTGATCAGGGTGAGGGTCCAGATGACGAGCGAGAGCATGCCGAGCACCGCATCCTCGGTCATGCCGGCGATGCCGCCCTGCCCCGACACCACCGCCTTGGTCATGTAGACCGGGCTGGTGCCCAGGTCCCCGTACACCACGCCCAGCGCCACCAGGGCCGCCCCCACCGACACCGGGATGGTGCGGGTGCGTTTTCGCCCGGCGTCCTCGCCGCTGCCGCACTCGCCCGCGGCCAGCGAAGCGCCCGCGGCGTGCGGGTTGCGTTTCGATTGTGCCATAGCTGCCTCCGTCATCCAATCCTGCGCAGCGTCGCGCATTGACGGTATGGTAGCGCATCGGCGCCGGGCCGCAGGGAGGGAGCGCGTTAAGAATCCTTTAGACAGGTGCGGAGCGAGGCGCGGCGGCGATACGCCCTCCCCGTGCCAATGGTGCGGCAAGGTGTCCGAAGCAGTGCGGCGCGGGGCCCGGCGGCGGGGCGCTCTCACCGTGCCAATGGTGCGGCAAGGTGTTCGAGGCGGTGCGGCGTGAGGTTCGGTGCGTTGTGAGGTTCGACGGCGATACGCTCTCCCCCCATAGCCGCATCAAGCAAGACGCTCCCCGTAGCCCCGCCAAGCAAGAAAAGGCCCTCCGGGACGAAACCCGGAGGGCCTTCCATCACAAGGCGTTGTGTGGTCGCTCAGCGCAAGGAGCCGAAGGCTACTCGGCATCAGCGGCCTTCTCCTCGCCCTCGAGCGGGGCAACCTCGATCTCGACGCCGAGGGTCTCAGCGGCGGACTTCATGGACAGGGAGATGCGACGACGGTCGAGGTCGATCTCCATGACCTTGACCTGGACGTGCTCGCCCACGCGGGTGACCTGGATGGGCTGGTCCACGTGCTTGTTGGCCATCTCGGAGATGTGCACGAGGCCCTCGATGCCCTCACCGAGGTCGACGAAGGCGCCGAACGGCACGAGCTTGGTGACGGTGCCCTCGACGATAGCGCCGACCGGATACTTCTTGACCAGCGCGCGCCACGGATCCTCGGTGGTCTGCTTGAGGCCCAGCGAGATGCGCTCGCGGTTCAGGTCGACGTCGAGCACCTCGACCTCGACCTCCTGGCCGACCTTGACGACCTCGGAGGGGTGGTTGACGTGGTTCCAGGAAAGCTCGGAGATGTGGATGAGGCCGTCGATGCCGCCCAGATCCACGAAGGCGCCGAAGTCCACGATGGAGGAAACGGTGCCCTTGAGACGCATGCCGCTCTTGAGCTTGGAGAGGATCTCGGAACGCTCGGCCTTGCGGGACTCCTCGAGCACCACGCGGCGGGACAGCACGACGTTGTTGCGGTTGCGGTCCATCTCGATGACGCGGGCCTCGATGCGGGTGTTGAGGTAGCTGGTGAGGTCCTTCACGCGGCGCAGGTCCACGAGAGAGGCGGGCAGGAAGCCGCGCAGGCCGATGTCCAGGATCAGGCCGCCCTTGACGACCTCGATGACCTCGCCCTCGACGTTCTCGCCGGCGTTGAACTTCTCCTCGATGCGGTTCCAAGCGCGCTCGTACTCGGCACGCTTCTTGGACAGGACCAGACGACCGTCCTTGTCCTCCTTCTGGAGCACCAGGGCCTCGATGGGATCACCCATGGAGACGATGTCGGCGGGATTGGCATCCTTGCGGATGGAAAGCTCGCGGACGGGGATGACGCCCTCGGACTTGAAGCCGATATCAACCAGGACCTCGTCGCGCTCGATCTTCACAACGGTGCCGTTGACCAGGTCGCCCTCATCGAAATCAGTGATGGTGCCGTCGATGAGGCTGTTCATCTCCTCCTCGTTGACATCGTCGAGGGAGAAGATGGACGAGTTCTGAATCTCACTCAAAGGTGGACCCCTTTCGAACTTTGGGGCCCCGATTGCTAGGACCGGCAGATGGTTGCCGCCCAGGTGAGAAAACCCGGTAGGCGCACACCGTTTGGAACATCTCGGGGGCCGACAGATACGGATGGGATGCGCATACATCCACAGGACCTGTCTCTTATACACAT
>CABRIF010000141.1 GCA_902470925.1 uncultured Collinsella sp.
GCGTCAGATGTGTATAAGAGACAGGCCCGCGGCCGGCGCGGGCGCGGAGGCAACGGCGGGCGGGACGAGGGCGTGCCGGGGCGCACGTCCGCCGAGCGTCTATGGGATGGGCCACGCGCCGGGGGGTGCCCGTCCCGCCGTGCGCTGGAGAGATGGACCGTGCGCTGGGCTGCAGGTCGTGTTGCGCGCCGGACCGCCCTGCGCTGGAGAGATGGATTGCGCGCCGGGCTGTAGATCGTACTGCGCGTCGGGCTGTCCTGCAAATTCAGCCCCAGGCACAGGCGCCAACCCGCGAAGCCCCGCCCTTTCGCATGTAAAACGCCCCGCCACCCGAATCCATTCGGACCGGATGACGGGGCGATGTGCTCAGCGAAACCGTAGGCCGAGCAGACCCAGGAAGCCCTGCGTCGACCTTGCTGCGCGTGAAGGCGCGCCTAGCCGATGCGGCCGTTCACGAGCTGAGCGATGCGCTCCGGGTCGGTTGCGCCCTTGACCTCGGCGCGGAAGCCCTCGTCCATGAGCGCCTCGGCAACCTTGGACAGGATCTTGAGATGCGCGGTGCCGGCCTGCTGCTCGGGGATGAGCAGGGCGATGGCCACGGTCACCGGCGCGCCATCCATGGTATCCCAGGCGTCGATGCCGCCCTCGGCCTTGACCACCATAACCGAGGCGGTCTTGACCGCGTCGCACTTGGCGTGCGGGATGGCGAAGCCGTCCATCATGCCGGTGGTGCCCTCGGCCTCGCGCTTCAGGAAGGCCTGTTTCAGAGCCGCGGCGTCGGTGGCGATGCCGCCTGCGACCGCGTGCTCGGAGATGAAGGAGAGCGCGTCATCGCGGGAGGCGAGCTGCTCGCCCACGAACACGTTGGCGGCCTTCACGAAGCCCTCATCGCCTGCGGCGGCAGGCTCAGCTGCTGCCTCGGCTGCGGCCTCGACCTCGGCTGCAGGCGCAGCAGTGGGCTGGACCGGCTCGGAGGCCACGGGGGCGGCGGCAACGACCGGCTGCTTGGCAGCAGCCTTAGGCTCGGCCTTGTGGGCGCGGGCGTACTCGCTCCTCTTGAAGGCAACGAACAGCACGCCGCCCACCACGGTACCGGCCAGAATCGCAAGCACCCACTGCAGGGCGCCGTCGACCACCGGCAACACCAAAAAGCCGCCATGCGGCGCGGGGACGTGGACGCCCAGCAGTAGCGTCAAAACCGACGCGATCGCGGAGGCGATCATCATGATGGGCATGACCGGCCAGATGTTCTTAGTCATGAACGGGATGGCACCCTCGGTGATGTGGGTGCAGCCCAGGATGATGTTGACGATGCCGGCGTCGTGGTCCTCCTGGCTGAAGTACTTCTTGCCCACGATGACCGCGAAGCTGGTGACCAGGGGCGGCACGATGCAGGCAGCAGAGACCGCCGCCATGAACGCGGTGCCGTCGGCGTAGGCGGAGGTGCCCACACCGGCCTCGAGGCCCGCGCCCAGCAGCATGGTGCCCGTGACGTAGGCAGCCTTGTTCACCGGGCCGCCCATGTCGACCGCGCACATGCAGCCGATGGCGATACCCAGCGGGATGGCGCCGGCGTGCTGAAGGCTGCGCAGGAAGTCCATCATGCCGTTGTTGATCGAGACCATGGGGCCGGAGATGCCGAGCATCACCAGGCCGACGATCAGCGTGGAGAACAGCGGGTACAGGAAGATCGCCTTGAGGCCGTTCAGGTTGGCGGGCAGCTGGGCGAAGACCTTCTCGAGCGCCAAGATCACGTAGCCGGACAGGAAGCCGCCCACGATACCGCCGAGGAATCCGAAGCCCACGCCCGAGCCGCCGGCGTCGATGAGGCCGGTGTCTGCCGAGACGGGCAGGCCCTGGATGGCGATCATGCCGGCCACGAAGCCGGGAACGAGCGCCGGGCGCTTGCCGATGGACTCGGCGATGTAGGCGGACAGCACCGGGACCATGAGGTTCATGGCGATGCCGCCCACGATCTTGAGCATGGCCGCGAAGCTGTTGTAGTCGGTGGCGGTGGAATCGTAGCTGGTGATGCCCCACAGGAACGACACCGCGGTGAGCACGCCGCCAGCCACGACGAACACCAGCATGTGCGACACGCCGTTCATGAGGTGCTTGTAGAGTTGATGGCCGAAGGACTCCTTCTCAGCGGCCTGCTCGGCAGGAGCGCTGACGGCCGCCGCAGCGGCAGCGGGGTCGGCCTTGGCGGCGAGCGCGCGGTCGATCAGGGCACCGGCGGCCTCGACCGAAAGCGCCTTGGACACGCCGACGGACACCAGCGGCTTGCCGGCGAAGCGCTCGGCCTGGACGTCCTTGTCGGCGGCAACGACCACGGCGCGGGCAGCCGAGATCTCGGCCGCGCTCAGCTCGTTCTCGACACCCACCTGACCGTGGGTCTCGACCTTGATGCTGAGGCCTCGCTCGGCCGCGGCCTTCTCGAGCGCCTCCTTCGCCATGAAGGTGTGCGCGATCCCCGTGGGGCAGCCGGTCGCCGCAATGATGTCGAACGAATCAGCCATGCGTCCCTCCTCCTTGTGTTCTGGCGTCCGGGCAGGACGCACTTTGGCTATAACGGATTAAGTATAGCGATTCGGCGAAATCGATTCCATACCTTGTTTCAAACAACGGAGCGAATCGAAAGGCGATGAGAGCAGAACTGCTGGTCAACGCCGCTGGCCAACGCGGGGCCCGTGCGATCGGCCAGCAAACGTCGCCGGGGCGCGAGGCTCTTACCATCGGTCGGCAAACGTCGCCAACGCACGAGGCCCTTGCCATCGATCGGTAAGCGTCGCCGGCGCGCAGGACCGGCGCATGATGGAACGAACGACGCCCAACGGAACTGCGCCCGTTCAAAGCAGGGCTGCCGCTCAGAGACAGGCGGGAAACAGCAAGCCGACGCTCTATCCCCTGTCGGTGCCCTCGTGCACCACACGGTAGACTTCCAGCTCCCACTGACGCCGGTCGGCTTTGGCAACGGTGTCGAGCACCAGACCGGTAGCCAGCGACAGACCGCACAGGAACACGAGCGAGGCGGCAAGCACGGCCGTGGGCAGGCGCGGGACCAGCCCGGTGTGCAGGTACTCCACGATCACCGGGACGCCCGCGATCAGGCCGAGCAGCAAAAAGGCGGCCGCCAGCAAGCTGAAGAACTTCAAGGGTCGATAGTTTTTGAACAGCGAGCCGATCGTGGCGATAACCTTGATGCCGTCCGAGACGGTGGAGAGCTTCGAGGAGGAACCGGCGGGGCGATCGCGATAGACGATCGGCACATCGAGGATGCGCCAGCGCCGATCGACGGCATGGATGGACAGCTCCGTCTCGATCTGAAAGCCCTCGGAGAGGACCGGAAACGTCTTGACGAAGGTGCGCGAAAAGGCCCGGTAGCCGGTCATCACGTCGTCGAAGGAGTATCCGTAGATCCAGCTGATCATGTATCGGACCAGGTCGTTGCCGAAGCCGTGGAAAGCGCGCTTGTTCTGCTCGCCGTAGGTGCCGTTCGACAAGCGATCCCCCACCGTCATGTCTGCGGTGCCCGCCAGGACAGGCGCGCACAGCTCGACGGCCGACTCGGCCGGGTAGGTATCGTCGCCATCGACCATCAGGTAGCAGTCCGCCTCGATGTCGCGGAACATGCTGCGCACCACATTGCCCTTGCCCTGACGCGGCTCGGCCACCACCGTTGCCCCATGCTCGGCGGCGATGCGGGCGGTGTCGTCGGTACTGTTGTTGTCGTAGACGAAGATGCGAGCGCCGGGCAGCGTACGGGCAAAATCGTCCACCACGCGCGCAATGGTCACAGCCTCGTTGTAGCACGGGATGAGCACGGCGATGCGAGCGGTGTCGAGCGCGGCAAGGTTGGCGGTAGATGGCATGGGCGGACTCCAGAAGGTAAACGGATGTGCCGCGCGATTCATATGGCACGGCCAACCAGCCATTGTAGCGCAGTACACGCGCCCGGTCCGCGCCCGACTTGCCCGCCCCATCAACCGGGAGCGACGGCCCGGCCTCCGAATCAGACCGTGAGCCCAGGCGCTCAACCCGGAGAAGCCGGAGCCTAGCGGCTCCGGCTCCGGCTCCGGCTCCGGCTTCGGCCTGTCTCTTATACACATCTGACGCTGCCGACGATACTCCTTGTGTA
>CABRIF010000142.1 GCA_902470925.1 uncultured Collinsella sp.
GATTCCTCTACGTCTCGTGGGCTCGGAGATGTGTATAAGAGACAGGCGGTGGAGCCGCCGGGAATCTGGGTGGTCTGCTCGCTCGGCGGCACCGGCCGCTGCGATGCGCCCGCCGACGCGGCGGGCGTGGGCTCAACCTCAACGCGCGGTTGCACCGGGGCGGCAGGAGTATTCGACACGTCCTGGTTCAGGCCCTCGGGGCGCTGGGGCGTCTTGTCTTCGCTCATGTGGGTTCCTTTCGTCTCTTCCGAGTCCTCTTCGTTGTACCCCATGAGCGGCCCTTGCGGCGGGCTCGCCGAAAGAGCTTAAACGAAATGTAAGTAAATCGACCGGTGCGATGCGCCCGCAAGGCCACTGCCTGCGCGAACAGCGCCGCGTGCGCCGTGGGGGACGTGAAGCGCGCGCACTTGGGAAACGCGTGGGATACGCACTAACCCCCTACAGACACGGAAAGGCACCCCGCCGGGAACCGACCCAGCTGGGCATCTAACAGCTGATGACACATAGTATTATATTTGCTATCATCTATATCGTGGAAAGGAGCGCGATGAAGAGCTACTCGTCGAGAGAGGTCATCAAGATGCTCATCGCCGATGGGTGGTACGAGGTCAACGTCGTTGGGAGCCATCGCCAGTTCAAGCACCCGAGCAAACGGGGACGCGTAACGGTGAAGCACCCGGACAAGGACATACCGCCGAAGACGCTCAAGAGCATCGAGAGCCAGTCGGGACTGCGATTTGCGTAGCCCCTTCGTCGTCGTAAGAGAGGAACAGACATGAAAAGCAAAGCTGACCGCTACTTCTACCCCGCCGTGTTCACCTACGAGCCCGACTGCGAGATCGCCGTAACCTTCCCCGACCTTGGGGTGGCCACCAGCGGCGTGGACGAGCAGGGCGCCCTTATGAGCGCGCGCGAGCTTCTGGGTGTGGCCATCTTCGGCATGGAGCAGGACGGCGAGGAGCTGCCCGCGCCCAGCCACGTCAATGAGGTGGAGGTGGAGAGCAACGAGCGCGCGGTGCTGGTGGACGTCTATATGCCGTCCGTCCGCATGGCCAACGTCAACAAGTCCGTGACGCGCACCGTAACGCTGCCCGCATGGCTCAACGCCCTGGCCATGGAGAACGGGGAGAACTTCTCCCAGGTGCTGCAAGAGGGTCTGCGTCGGCGGCTCGCCGTATAGCGCCCGAACGAAACGGACGGGGCGCGATAGGGCACATGCGAAATGGGGCGCATACGAGATCGTGAGCATGCGCCCATCGAGCATCGAGGGGTTCCCGCCCGCTTCCCGGGGCGTCTCAAGTCGCAGGGCGCAGAACGCTCGCCGCGATGGCAGCAACAGGCATCGCGCGCCCCGTCCCCGCATGAAAGCCCTCCCTCTCAACCAACCGTGGAGGGCGTCGGTCGGCGATGACCTGTGCGCGCACCGCAACCCGTGCGCCAGCTGGCGCGCCTTCATCCAGCAGGATCGATACGCCAGCGCAACCGCGGCGTTACGCCCATCAACTCGATACGCTCGGCTGCCGCATCCCCCCGGCGGGACCGGCGCCGAGCCCGTATTGGACACGCAGCAACCCCGATGCTTCCTGGCATATAGGGGGTTATGCAATAATAAATGCACCCACTCAAATATGCGTCGTAAAATGCGTGTATAACCGCTTCTGGTATGCTTTTCTATGGCCGCTGGCGCCCCTTGAGCGCAGCTTCTCGAGCGCAATCGGGGCGCCAGCCACACCATGGGAAGGAAGGAACCGCATGAAGCATCTGTTCAAACGACTCGCGGCGCTCGGCGTGCTCGCCCTCGCCCTCATGGGCATAGGCGCGCCCCCGGCGCTCGCCCTGCCCGCGGAAGGCGGCAGCGCCATCTACCTCGACGGCGCAAACGGCGCGGACACCAACGACGGCAGCAGCGCGGGCGCGGCCGTAGGCACGTTCGCGCACGCCAAGGAGCTCGCCCAGGCCAACCGCGCGATCAAGACGATCTACGTGAGCGGCGAGGTGAAGCTTCCCGCAGGCGAGGTGAGCCTGGCGGGCACCGACGCCATCGTCAAGCGCGCGCCCTCCTACACCGGCGCGCTCTTCAACGTCTCCGGCGTCCAGGCAACCCTCGCCGCCATCACCATCGACGGCAACGCCGACGAGGTCCCGCGCGTCGACAAGCCGCTCGTGACCGTCGCCGACTCAGGCGCACTGACGATCCAGGACGGCACCGTCCTGCGCAACAACGCTGCAAAAAGCGCGCGCATCGGCGGCATCGTGAAAGGCGGCGCGGTCGGGGTGTCGCAGGCATCGGTCACCATGACCGGCGGCCTCATCGAGAACAACCGGGCCAACAACGGTGGCGGCATCGGCCTCTCCTATCGGGCGACCCTCACCATGACCGGCGGCACCATCCGAAACAACCAAGCCGTCACCGGCCTGCCCGGCAAGATTAACGGCAACTCCTATCAGATCTATGACGTGGCGGGTGCCGGCGGCGGCGTGCACATCGACGACCTCTGCGTCATGAACCTCTCGGGCGGCACCATCGAGCGCAACAGCGCCGACGAGGTCGGCGGGGCCATCTCCGCCGGCAACCTGCAGCAGAGCCAAGGCGCCCAGCTCATCATGACCGGCGGCACGCTCGATGCCAACAGCTGCGGCGCCACCGGCGGCGCGGTCTTCGTGCAGGCGGGTGCCTCCCCGAATCACGCCACCGCGAAGATCACCGGCGGCGCGATCACCAACAACGCAGCCACCGGCAAGGGCCAGACCAACAACATGTTCGGCGGCGGTGGCATCTACGTAAACGGCTACGCGAGCCAATACGGCTTCTCCAACGGCGAGCTCTACCTTGAAAACGCGCTGATCACCGAGAACAGCGCCAAGTACGAGGGCGGCGGCTATGCGGCCTGCCCGGTGTCCGTGTCACGCATCACCATCGAGGACGGCACCGCCCTACTGCGCAACACCACCGAATCGGGCCGGTCCCGCGAGATCTACATCCTGGCTGCCTTTATCCCGGGCGGCCACGGGGGCGATCCCAGCTACAAGATCCCCGAGCGCATGCTCGGCGGCCTTCCCAACAACTGGAAGGACAACGATAACGCGCTGCTGCCACTCGACCAGCTGGAGGGCACGCTCCACAACTCCGAGCTCTCCGTGCACACCGACGAGCAGCGCATGGATGCCGCCAAGGCCCTGGCGAAGGTCGTCATCAAGGGCAACACGTCCGTTACGCGCGGCGGCGGCATCGGCTCCAACGGCTCGGTTTTCATCGGCAAGCAGGAGGAGCATCCCAAGAACCTCCTGATCGAGAAAACCTGGGAGCAGGGGCTCGAGGCCCACGAGATCCAGGTTGAGCTCCACGCGAAGGTCGGCGAGACCGACTGGGTCCTCGAGACCGTGACGCTGAACGCCGACAACGGCTTCAAGCACGTCGTCAAGAACCTGCCGAGCATGATCGCCGGTCAGCCCATCGAGGACGTCCTGTACGTCACAGAGCCCGGCGCCGACGCGAACAACGTCGAGATCTCGCCCGTCACGCCGTACCATGCAGACGCGGATGACGCCCCGGGGCAAGACCCGATCCACTTCACCGTCTCCGTGCTGAACAAGATGCCCCACATCGAGCGGGTCTCCGTTCCGGTTCAGAAGGTCTGGAACGACGAGAACGACCGCGACGGCAAGCGCCCCGAGAAGGTCGTTGTCCATCTGCTGGCCAACGGTGAGGACTCCGGCCTGGTACTCGAGCTCTCGGCCGACAACGACTGGAAGGGTTCCTTCAACGACCTTCCCAAGTACAACGACGATGCCGCTAACAACGACAAGGTCGAAATCGTCTACACCGTCTCCGAAGACAAGGTGCCCGACTACACCACCAAGATCACGGGCGATGCGGCAAGCGGGTTCACGATTGAGAACACGCACACGCCGCCCCAGACCCCGCCGGTAGCTGTCTCTTATACACATCTCCGAGCCCACGAGACGTAGAGGAAGCTC
>CABRIF010000143.1 GCA_902470925.1 uncultured Collinsella sp.
CTACACAAGGAGTATCGTCGGCAGCGTCAGATGTGTATAAGAGACAGCCCCCGCAGAGCCCCTCCCGCGCGCCCACCAGGCGCGCCCGCGTCACATTTCATAACGAAACGTTGCGAAGCCGCGCTCAATCGAGATGATCGGCGTATCTTGGCATTCCCGCAACGCTCGGTCTCTCCGCACGTTGGGCGACCGGCTTGGCCGGCGCGCCATGCGCCGTATCGTGCCCGGGCGTCGCGCCCGCCCGTTCAAGCGTAGTGAACTCACGTAACACCTCATCGGCAGTGTACAGATTGCTCTTCTTGTTCCTGGCATTTTGCGTGAGAATTCCAACCGCAACCAGCGAGTTGATCGCATTGCGCGCGGCTTCCCTACTTCTGCTCGTCAGCCTTGCAACCGACTGGATGCTCACCACCGGATTGCCGGGCAGCAAGCGTATCAGCTCGCTCGCGGCCGAGTTTGCTCTCACGTGCGCGCGCACCCTCCAATCTTCTACCAAAAGCTCCATGCGCTTCTCGAAAATTGTCGCCAAGCCGCATGCGTCAAGACAGCGTTGGCAAAAATATGCAACCAACTCGTCCATCACCCCGGTTTCCTCGAGCGGGAGCTCCGAGCGGTACGCATTGAGTATGGAAAGGTACCTCTGCTTGTCCGAAGCGATTGAAAGCGAAATAGGAGGAATGGTGCGGCTGACCACACCGCCAGAGCGCAGAATCATGAGCATGAGGGCACGCCCGGTCCTGCCGTTGCCGTCTGCAAAAGGATGGATGCTCTCAAACTGCGCATGGCCAAGCGCGGCGCGCGCGAGCACGGGAACGCGGGCATCGTTGATAAAGTCAAACAAATCTTCGAGCAGCTCTGGGACCTTTTCGGGAACCGGCGGAACATATGCAGCGCCCACCGGATCGCAAGAAGAACCGCCAATCCAGTTTTGTTGCATGCGCACTTTACCACCTTCGCGCTCCATGTTAGTTCCCGCAAGCACGCCACGGTTAATCTCCTGAAGGTCTTCCAACGTTATTACGTCACCGGCGCAAACGCTCGATACGCTCTCGTACATGACATGGATATTTGCCAGCACAGACGCCTCGGTAGAATCTATGCGCTGCGAAACGTTGAGCTCGGTGAGGGCTTCGCGCTCCATGAGCTTTTTTGAGTTGACGCTAAGGCCCTCGATTTGCGATGAAGCAATTGCCTCTGAGCGCAGCAACAGGCGCGCGAGCGGCTCGGTCGCGGTCAACACAGCTCCACTCGACTCGAGCGTCGCCAATGCCCCGGTAGCTATGCTGATAGCGTTAATGGTCGCTGGGCTGAGAATCAGGTTTTTCCCGAAGATCTTTTCCGGCGTGTAGGGAAAATATGCACCATCGGGACGACCGTAGATCGTCGACGCCCAAATCTTCTTTTCATAAAATCCCACTGAGCACCACCCTCCGAACTCACATAACCTTGGCTTGTTCTTTTCTATCGCAAGGTTATCACGATAACCTTGCGAATCCGAAGAGATTTGCAAGGTTACAGCCTGGCTGCACCCCCTGCTTGGTTGAAGCCCTGCGCATTGCCACGGCGTTACTAGCCCCACGTTCCAAGGAGGCTGTTTGCGGCCACAACCCCTTTGCGCGCGGCCGTCCATTCGCAGCCGTCCATTGAGAGACATTGTTGACATTTTTTCACGGCTTATTGAGTGGTGCTTTCATTATTTCGTACAAATTTATTCGTTTATCTGTGCAGGCCGAAGCGCTTTGATGGGGCTCGTCGGCCAGTATCGTCCTCATTTCAAAAGCGCAGTGCCTGCCCACAGCCCCTCGGCATGTCGCGCCAGATGCATCCAAGCTCAAAACAAAAGGCGTCCCGATGCCGAAGCACCGGAACGCCTTTGGAGAGAGGATGCTGCGTACAACCACGCACGGTCGTTCCCGCCAACACGGCGGCGCGGATGAAAGGAGAGAAGCCCGCGCCGCTGCGTTAGAGCAAGAACACCTAACCCGTAATGCGGGTGCCGGAGAGCCCGGCCATGGTCTCGGCGGCCTTGTCCAGCGCGCCGATGATGCAGGTGCGGCCCTTGCGGGAGCGCGCGAACTTGATGGCAGCGCGGACCTTGGGCTCCATGGAGCCCTTGCCGAACTGGCCCTCGTCGGCGAGCTTCTCGGCCTCGTCGGCGGTGAGCTCCTCGAGCTCCTCCTGGTTGGGCTTGCCGAAGTTGATAGCCACGTGCTCAACGGCAGTCAGCAGGAACAGGACGTCGGCGGAGCAGTCCTCAGCAAGCAGCTCGCCACCCATGTCCTTGTCGATAACCGCGGCAACGCCCTTGTAGCAACCCTTGTTCTCGTAGTCGCGGACCACGGGGATGCCGCCGCCACCGCAGGCGATGACGATGAACTCGTTGTCGAGCAGGTTCAGGATGGAATCCGCCTCGACGATCTTCTTGGGCTCCGGGGAGGCAACGACGCGACGCCAACCGCGGCCGGAATCCTCGACGAAGGTCATCTCGGGGTTCTCGGCCATGATCTCGCGGGCCTGCTCCTCGGTGTAGAACGGGCCGATCGGCTTGGTGGGGTTCGCGAACGCGGGGTCGTCGGGGTCGCACTCGATCTGGGTGACGACGGTGGCGGCATGCCAGCGCTTGTAGCGCTTGTGCATCTCGCGGCCGATGCCCTGCTGCAGGTGGTAGCCAATATAGCCCTGGGACATGGCGCCGCACTCGGGCAGATCCATGGCCGGGGTGCCGATGGCGTCGTGCGCCGAGGCGAAGGCGTTCTGGATCATACCGACCTGCGGGCCGTTGCCGTGGGTGATGATGATCTCGTTGCCCTGCTCGATCAGGCCCAGCAGCGCATGCGCGGCGTGGTTGACCTTCTCGATCTGCTCGGCCGGGGTGTCGCCCAGCGCATTGCCGCCGAGGGCGACGACGATGCGGTCGGGCTTGCCGTAAGGCTTGGACATGTGTACCTCATTTCCTCGAAGGGACTGATTATTCATCAGCTGTTTCACTTTATGCAATATACCCCGACCGCACGCTCTTGGGTAGAACGAATTGCAAGCTCTCGGGTGAACGGTTGGTTTTTGGGGATGAACGTTAAATCACAAGGTTGTAGGCATCGTTTATACCCGGGTTGAGATGAGATAGAGGCATGGGTATGACCTGCATACAATATAGCTTCTGACCGCTTCCCTATCCAACTGTATACAATTTGCGATTCGATTATACGCGTCCATTAGCAGGGTGGAGTATCTGCGCACGTGATTGTGCGCTGCAGGCAGGACAGACTGCACTATGGACGGGCCACGGGCCGCACTGCGAGCAGGGTGCAGGCTGCACTGCGGACGGGGCGCAGACCCTCGCTGAGAGTGAGAAGCTCTTGCATGCGCGCCGGACCCGTTGATTGCAGACCCTGAAGCACGCCGCGCCCCCGGCTGACCTTGCGGCGCCTCGGCCGCAAACCGAATGCTGGCCTTCACCCAATAACAGTCCCCATTGCAATTTCATTGTTTTGCATTTCTACAACAAAGGATTCTGTTTTATGGATTGTGTTTTTCAACAGGGTGTCATTTAGAGTTTTGTCGTCGGTTCTCTGGTCGCAAATGGCATCTAATGGGTCTTTGCGAACACCGAGACCTGCCCTACGCAACGGAATCCATCGCAATTGCCGTCCAAAAGTCCGTCCGAACGCCCTTTTTCGTGCCAAACGAAGCGCACGGGACACATTGCATACGTTTTTCGGACAGCCAAAAACCCATTAGATGCCATTTGCGACCACAATCAGAAAGGCCTTTTCTTTTATAACCCCCTTTTCTTATTATCAGACCCACCATGAGCATAATTTCAAGCGCAGAGGGCCGCCCGATCCCTCAATCCCCGTGCACAGCGCAGTCAGGTTCACAGCCGCTCAACCGACCACACCCCAT
>CABRIF010000144.1 GCA_902470925.1 uncultured Collinsella sp.
ACGTCGCCCTGATCATCTACGCCGTCGCCGCCTCAACCGACTGGCTGGACGGCCAGATCGCGCGCATGACGAAAACCGTCAGCTGGTTGGGCAAGATGCTCGACCCGGTGGTTGATCGCGCGCTGCTGTTCACCGGCGTGGTCGGGCTCGTGGCCCGCGGCGAGCTGCCCTGGTGGGTGTGCCTGGTGATCGTCGGCCGCGATGTGTACCTGTTCTTCGGCAACCTCGTGGTGCGGCGCTACCACAAGCGCCCGATCGACGTGGTCTATCCCGGCAAGATCGCCACGGCGCTGCTCATGAGCGGCTTCACCCTCATGCTGCTGGGCGCGCCGGTGGTCGATGGGCTGAGCATCCTCGCCCCCCACGTGCAGGCGTTCCCCGGCCTCAACGGCCAGGCGGCCCCGCTCGGGATCTTCTTCGTCTACCTCGGTGTTGCCTTTTCCATCGCCACCGCGTTCATCTACACCGCAAAAGGCGCCATGGCGGTCAAACACGCCCTCAAGCATCCCGAAGAGGAGGAGGCCGATTTTCTCAATCCAGAGATTATCGAGGGCGAGGAAGCCTAGGGCACCCGGGCTGCGACGCGTAGGGTAGAATAGAAAGATACGAGCTTTGACGGCCTTCGTGCCGTGCATTCAGTAGGGAGTTTTCATGGCAGATTTCGAGCACACCGCAACCACGCCGGGCACCGAATCGGATGCCACCTGCGTGTTCCGCATGCCCACGAGCGATACCACCGCCCCCGACCTCATGGCGAGCGCCCGGATCACCGCGCCTGTGCTCTCCATCATCAAGGGCCCGCAGACCGGCAACAACTTCGAGCTCGCCGCCGCCGAGATCACGATCGGCCGCGACCCGGCGAACACCATCTTTTTGAACGACATGACAGTTTCGCGCAGCCATGCCAAGATCGTTCGCTCCGAGGCCGGCGCGATCATCGAGGACCTGGGTTCGCTGAACGGCACCTGGGTTGACGGCGCGATCGTAAACTCCGCCCCGCTGCACGACGGGTCCTCCGTGCAGATCGGTACCTTCACCTTGATCTACCACGAGAGCACCGTGGAGCGCATCGAAACCGGTGAGTAGCTTGGCTGAGCGCAGCTATCTCAGCATCGGGCAGGTGGTGAACCTGCTCCGCGGCACATACCCCGACCTCTCGAACTCCAAGATCAGGTTCCTCGAGGAGGAAGGGCTCATCACCCCGCATCGCACCCCGAAGGGCTATCGGCAGTACTCCAAGGCGGATGTCGATCGCTTGGAGGTCATCTTGCACCTCCAAAAGACACGCTACATGCCGCTGAACGTCATCAAGCAGAAGCTCGAGGCTACCGAGGACCTCTCCACGCTCGCCTACGAGGTGGGCCTGCTGTCCGACGTCCCCATGAAGGCCGAGCCCAAGGAAACCAAGCAGAAGCTCCACCCCATCGAGGATGTGCCCGATATGCTCGGGGTCGACATCGCGTTTCTGCGTCAGCTCGCCGATAACGACCTCATTCGCATCGTGCGCAGCCCGCAGAACCGCGACCTGATCGACGGGCGCGACTTCGGTATCATCCGCCATTGCTCCGAACTCTCCCGCTTCCATATCGAACCGCGCAACCTGCGTCAGTACGTGAGCGCCGCCAATCGCGAGTCCACCATGTTCGAGCAGGTGCTCATCGGTATGCTCGGCACCGACGATTCCGACGACGATCGCGAGGCCAAGCTCGAGCGCGCCTTCAAGACCCTGCACGACTTGACCGACGGCGTACGCACCGCGCTGCTGCGCAACCGCGTGTTCGAGTCGCTGAACGCGGTGGTCGAGGACGCCGACGTGGACGTGATCGATGACGAGATCACGCGCGCGCAGGCGGCGAGCACCCCTGCGCATCCGGCCGCCTCCGCAATCGAGCCGCTCGATGTCAGCGAGCTGGCCGCCCAGCCTATCCGCATCGGCGTGTCCGGTGCCGAATAGCCCCCTGCAAGCCGCAAGAGAAAGCGATCTGTCCATGCCCTCCTTCAACTATGAGTCCCGCATCGCCAGCATTCCGGACTATCCCGAGCCCGGCGTCATCTTCAAGGACATCACCCCGCTGTTCGCCGACCCGGTTGCCCTGAAAGCCGCCGTCACCGACATCGCCGATCACTTCCGTGCCGCCGGCATCACCAAGGTAGTAGGGCCCGAAGCACGCGGCTTCATGATCGGCGTGCCGGTTGCCCTGGAGCTCGGTGCGGGCTTCATCCCGGCCCGCAAGCCCGGTAAGCTGCCGCGCGAGACCTACTCGATCAGCTACGAGCTCGAGTACGGTACGGACACCCTCGAGATCCATCGCGATGCGATCGAGGCGGGGGACCGCGTGCTGATCGTCGACGACCTGCTGGCCACCGGCGGTACCGCGGCGGCAACCGGCAAGCTGATCGGCAAGATCGGTGGTGAGCTGGTTGGCTACGCCTGCATCATGGAGCTCGCCTTCCTGCATCCGCAGATCGCACTTGCCGAGGTGGGCAACCAGGAGCTCTACAGCCTCGTCAAGGTGCAGTAGCACCTGCCCGGCAGGCCAGTTCGGCAGTACGTTGGTTTATACTGTCACATAGGTTGAACCACTGTTGAACCACTTGTTATCGAAGGGGCCGTCTGCCCGCTTCGCCTCCACGTTCGAGAGGATGATCCATGTCTTGGGCCCTCATCGCTGATTCCAGCTGCAACCTGCGCGGCTTTACGCCGACGGCCCCTGCCTGCCTGTACCGTTGCGCTCCGCTGAAAATCAATGTGGGAGGCGAAGAGTTCATCGATGACGAGCACCTCGACGTTGCCGCCCTGAACCGTCGTGTAGCTGAAGAGTCCGCCGCCTCCTCGAGCTCCTGCCCCAGTGCGGGGGAGTGGGCCGAGCTGTTCCGCCTGGCCGATAATGTGCTCGCCATCACCATCTCCTCGAATCTTTCCGGCAGCTACGAGGCTGCGCAGATGGCGCGCAATATCGTCATGGACGAGTACGCGCGAGAGCACGATGGGTCTATTGCCGACAAGAACATCTTCGTGCTCGATTCGAAGGCTGCCGGCGGCAAGCTCGAGGTCATGGTCACCTTGATTGATAGGTACCTTAAGAATAATGCGCCCACGTTTTTGCAACTTGTCGACTATGCCACCACCTTGGAGGACCACGCGCAGGTGCTCTATTCGCTGAGCAGCTACGAGAACCTCGTGAAAAACGGCCGCATGTCACGCGTTGCGGGCACGATTGCCAGCAAGCTGAGCATCCGCATGCTGGGAACGGCGAGCGACCAGGGAACCATCAAGATCGTCGGGCCGACGCGCGGCGAGAAGAAGACGTATCGCAAGATCGTCGACGCGATGCGCTCCGATGGTTATCGGGGTGGCCTGACCTGCATCGATCATGTGGCCAACCCCGCAGGTGCCGAGGCGTTGGCCGCGGCCATTCGCGAGGCCTGGCCGAGCGCCGAGGTCATCGTCATGCCGTGCGGAGGGCTGTGCTCGTACTACGCCGAGGAGTCGGGGCTGATCATCGGGTATGAGTGGCTGTAGCGCAGCGTTCATCGCGATTGGATGCGCTGCATCGTATCGGGCGCTGCCGTCATCGCTTGAGACGGTTGCGCCCGTTTTGGTTTGATGACCCTGCAGGCTTGTCTGCGCGCTCGGCACAAGATCGAAGCGCTGTGATGCGAGCATGTCGCGGCCTGATCGGACCGTTCGGGTATATGACCGAATGGCTGAGGGGCGGCGCCGTGAAAGCATTCCCGCTAAAACGAGCCCACCTATCTACTTTACATCTGTCTCTTATACACATCTCCGAGCCCACGAGACG
>CABRIF010000145.1 GCA_902470925.1 uncultured Collinsella sp.
GAGATTCCTCTACGTCTCGTGGGCTCGGAGATGTGTATAAGAGACAGCCTTAACCCTGTCGTGAATGTGCCTGATCACCGCCACCACGTCGGCCGCAGAGGCAGTGCCCGTGTTGACAATAAAGTTAGCGTGGACCGAGGACACCTCGGCCCCTCCCACCGAAAAACCCTTCAATCCGCATTCCTCGATCAGGGCCCCCACCGCGCGGTCGGGCGGGTTACGGAACACCGAGCCGCACGACGGCACCCCCACCGGCTGGGTGCGGCGGCGGCGCGCCAGCGAGCGCTCCATACGGGCGCGGATGTCGTCTTTGGCCGCCGGCTTCAAGCGCAAGGTGACCTCGAGCACGATCTCGTCGCGCGGCAGGCTGCAGCTGCGATAGGACCACACCAGCTCGTCCTGGCCGTAGTGGCGAATCCCCTCGCCGGGCTTGTAGGTCACCACATCGGCCACGAGCGAGCCGATCCACTCGGTGCGCGAGCCGGCGTTCATGGAGATCGCGCCCCCCACCGTACCCGGGATGCCGACGGCGAACTCCAGGCCGGACAGCCCCCGCGAGAGCGCCTCGTTCACCAGGCGCGCGAGCATGGCGCCGGCGCCCACGGTGAGGGTGCAGCCGTCGTCGGCCACCACGAACCGCGCGAACTCGCGCCCCAGCGTGATGACCGCGCCGGGATAGCCGTCGTCGGCCACGAGCAGGTTGGACCCCTTGCCGATGATGACCCAGGGCACCCGCTCGCGCGTGAGCGCATCGACCGTGCGCCTGAGCGAGTGGTAGCTGTGGCAGGTGATGAACAGCTCCGCCTTCCCGCCGATGCGGTAGCTCGTATGGCGCGCGAGCTTCTCCTGCTCGGTGACGTCGGTGTCGATCAGGCCCGACAGCGCCATGAAGGCGTTAAAGGTACTCACGGCCTAGCGCGCCTCCATCTCGGCCACGTGCTCGAGCCACTCCGGGCCCACGGTGGTCACATCGCCGGCGCCCATGGTGATCAGCAGGTCGCCCGCCGACACCTCCTCATCGAGCAGGCGCATGAGGGCGGGGTGATCGGCCACGTAGCGGACGGCCTTGCCCGGGTGCGCCAGGCGGATACGGTCGGCAAGCATCTTGGAGGTGACCCCGGGGATGGGCATCTCGCCGGCCGGGAACACGTCGATCAAGATCACGGTGTCGGCATCGGCGAACGCCTCGGCGAACTCGTCGGCGAGCGCCTGCAGACGCGAATAGCGATGCGGCTGGAACACCACGACCACATGCTCGAAGTCCAGGGCGGAAGCCGCCTTGAGCGTGGCCTTGACCTCGGTGGGGTGATGGCCGTAGTCGTCCACGACCGCCACGCCGCGCGCGTCGCCCACGTGCGTGAACCGGCGGCGCACCCCCTCGAAGCTCGACAGCGCCGCGGCGGCGCGCTCCGTATCGAGCCCGAGCACGAAGGCGGCCGTCAGCGAGGCCGCGGCGTTCAGCATGTTGTGCGCGCCGGGGTTGCTCTTGATCGAGACCTCGTGCTCGCTTCGATCGGGCAGCGTCACGGTGAAGGTGCTGCCGATGGCATGGCGGGCGGGACGGGCTGCAACCGTGACGTCGCAGGCATCCGAGAACCCGTAGGTGAGCACCGTGCGGCCCGTGCTGCGGGCGAGCTCGACCAGGCGCGGGTCCTCGCCGCACACGATCACCGTGCCGTCTGGCCCCACCAGGCCCATGAAGGTGCAGAACGTCTCCTCGATCTGCTCGAGGGAATCGTAATGGTCCATATGGTCGGCCTCGACGTTGGTGACCACCACCACGTTCGGGTCGAGGAACAGAAACGAGCTGTCCGACTCGTCGGCCTCGGCGACGAAATAGGCGCCCGAGCCGTTCTTGCCGTTGGTGTCGTAACCCTCGACGATGCCGCCGATCAGAAAGCTCGGATCGAGCTCCATGCGGTCCAGCATGGTGGCCACCATGCTGGAGGTCGTGGTCTTGCCGTGCGTGCCCGCCACGGCCACGGTGGTGTAGCCCCACGACAGCGCCGAGAGCATCTTGGCGCGCGGCCACACCGGGATGCCGAGCTCGCGGGCGCGCATGAGCTCGGGGTTGGTCTCGGGGATGGCGGTGGAGACGACCACCACGTCAGGCGACACCGCGTCGATCGTGGACGCCTCGTGCCCGATATGGATGGACACGCCGGCGCGCGTGAGCTGACGGATGTAGCGCGAGGTCTTGAGGTCGGAGCCGGTGACGGTGAAGCCGCGCTCGTGCAGCACCAGCGCGATGCCGCTCATGCCGGCGCCGCCGATGCCGATGAAGTGCGCCCGCTTGAAGGTGGGCGCCATGGTGGATTCGGGTACAGCTATGGTCGACATCAGGTCTCCTCGAGCATTCGGTGCAGGTATTCAGTCAATGCGGTCTAGTATACGCCATCGCCCGGACGGCACCCGCCCTCGTATCAGCGGCGCTCGCCCGCGATGCGGATGAGCGCGTCGGCCAGCGCCGCGGCGGCCCGATCCTGGCCCAGGCCGCGCGCCGCGCGCGCCATGGCGGCACGGCGCGACGGAGAGGCCAGCAGGTCGAGCAGGTCGGCACGGAACGCGTCCGCGTCGATCGCGTCGTCGGCGCACATCACCGCGGCGCCGGCATCCACCAGGTAGCGGGCGTTCGTGGTCTGATGGTCGGCGGTGGCGTGCGGATAGGGCACGAGCACCGACGGGACGGCCAGCGCGGCGATCTCGGCCACCGAGGAGGCGCCGGAGCGCGACAGCACCACGTCGGCGGCGGCCAGCGCATCCCCCATGTTCTCGATATAGGGGCGCACCTGCCAGCGACGCCGCTCCTCCTCGCTCAAATCGAGCGCCGCGAGCGTGTCCTCATAGCCGTCCTTGCCGGTGGAGTGGACCACGTACAGGTCGTCCATGCCGAGCAGATCGCGCTTGAGCTGGGCCAGGCGCTCGTTGATGTGGCGCGCGCCGAGCGAACCGCCGAACACGAGCAGTAGCCGCGCGCCCTCGGGCACCGCAAACGCCGCGCGCCCGCGCGCCCGGTCGCCCGCCAGCACGCAGCGGCGCACGGGGTTGCCGGTGAGCTCGATGGCGGTCTGCGCGCCGCAGTGGCGTCGGAAGATCTCCTCGACGCTCGGCTGCGCGATCGCGATCAGGCGCGCCAGCTTGGCCGCCTGCTTGTTGGCCAGGCCCGGCACCGAATTCTGCTCGTGCAGGGCGACAGGAATCCCGAGCTTGGAGGCAGCCCGCACGAGCGGCAGCTCCACATAGGCGCCGAAGCCGATGGCGACATCGGGGTACAGGGACGGATCCGCGCGAAACGCGCGCACCAGGCGGCGCTGCTCATGGGCCAGATGCGAGAGCGCGGAGGCCAACGTCCACGGGCGGCTGCGGTCGAATCCGCTCACCTCGACCGGAAAGAAGTCGAAGCCCGCCTGGGGCACCAGCGTGCCCTCGAGCCGCCGGCTCTGCCCGAAGAAGCGCACGGCGCATCCGCGGTCGCGCAGCTCCTCGGCTACGGCGAGCGCGGGATTCACATGGCCGGCAGTGCCGCCGGCGGCGATGGCAACGGTGAGGTTATCGGTCATAGCGACCCCTTTCACGTGTTCGAGAGCCCGAGCGGCCCCGATCGGCGCCCGACGGGCGACCGTCGGCCGTGCGTGGCCCTTCCTGGCGCAGGCGATCGGCAGCCTGCGCACCCAAGTCGACGCGCGTGTAGCCGCCCAGCGGCACGGGACGCCCGCGGCCCGCACGCGCGTCCGGCGCGGACCGGCCCGCCGCATCCGCGCGGCCGGCGGCATCGCCGCTGTCTCTTATACAC
>CABRIF010000146.1 GCA_902470925.1 uncultured Collinsella sp.
CCCCTACCGAGCCACGAACGCGCGGACCGCCTCGAGCTGCGCCAGCGCCACCTGGCGACCCTGAATATACAGATCGAGCAGCTTGGCCGGGTCGTGCTCGACATGCCCCACCTCAACCGGGCGCTCCGGCGCCAGCACCAGCGCTCGGCCCGACTCCTCGTAGGCCCAGATGCGCTCGCGCTGCTCGTTGTAGCGCTCGTGACGCGTGGCGAGTGCCTCCACCAGATACGGATAGCCCGCATAGGCGGCCCGTGCCGCCGGCAGCAGCTCGTAGGGCTCCTTGCGGTAGGCGCGGTCCTGCGTCAGCACCACCACGGCGCGGTCGAACCCCGCCTGCTCCAGCACATGCTCCACCGGCACCGAATCGGCCACGCCGCCGTCCAGATAGGTCCGCCCGGCGATCTCGACCGGCTGGGTCACCAGCGGCAGCGACGTGGAGGCGCGCACCACGTCGATATCCAGGACCGCGTTTTTCACCTCGAGGTACTCGGGCGTGCCGAACACGACGTCGGTCACCGTCGCCACGAGCGTCATGGGATTTGCCAGATAGGCATCGTTGTCGAACGGATCGAGGGTGTCCTGGACATCGTTGAGCATGAAGTCGTAGCCCACGATGCTGCCGCTCGTGGCCAGCGATCGCGCGCCCATGTAGCGCGGGTCGTTGCAGAACGCCAGGTTCACACGGTTGGCCCGTCCGATCTGACGCGATTTGTAGTTCATCCCGTTCAGCGTACCCGCCGAAACGCCATAGCACGCCGCCACCTCGATGCCGTGCTCCATGAACACGTCGAGCACGCCGGCGGTGAACTGGCCGCGGAAACTGCCGCCCTCCAACACCAGGGCCACCTTGCCCGCGTTTCCGGCCGCTTGCACCGCCGCTGCCTTCGAAAACACGCCATCTGCCATTGTATCCTCCTCTGCCGCCGGGGACTCACGCGCCCAGCTGTGCGCGCGTCGCCATCGCATCCATTGTGGCACGTTCTACCCACTTCCGGCCGCGCAGCGCGCCGACAGGCGGCCGCACGGAGAAGAGCGCAACAGCTGCCCGCCGAGCCATCCATCATTCCCGCCGGCGAGCCGTCCCTGCGTTACGATAGGCAGCAAGCCGCACACGGGAGGTATCACGGTCATGGGCACACGGACATACCGCACAGACCAGCGCAGACAGGTGCTTGCATATCTGGAGCGCACCAGCGATCGCTATCAGACGATCGACCAGGTTTTCGAAGGCATGCACGCCACCGATGCGAAGGTCGGCAGGACCACGGTCTACCGCACGCTCGAGCGGCTCGCGCATGAAGGGGCCGTGGCAAAGGTAACCGCGATCCGAGGCAACGCAGCCGCCTACCGCCTGCTCGACGATGAAACCGCACGGCACGGCCAGCTCCTGTGCACGCATTGCGGACGCGTGCTGCCGCTCGGCTGCAGCATGCTCCAGCCGTTCGCCGAGCATGTGCGCGACCATCACGGGTTCACCATCGACCAAACGCGTACCGTGATTTACGGCGTCTGTGAGGAATGCCAGCGCGCCGAGGAGATGCCGCAAGGCGACGCCTAACGGCGGCGGTCGCGGATGCGGGCGCCATGCCCGCCCTGCAGCCCGGGGGGGTTCGCACGCCGTCCGTCCGGGCAAGCTGCGTTCGGGTTGCGTCTGCTTGGAGCAAGGCGGGTTCGGGTTACGCCCGTCTGCAGCATCCTGGGTTCGGGTTGCGACCCTTTGGAGCATCCTGGGTTCGGGTTCCGTCCGTTTGCAGCATCCTGGGCTCGCGCTCCGTCCGTTTGCAGCGATCCGGGGGGTGTCTTCGCTCACCCGCAGCGATTCGGGTACTTTTTTCCATCCGTCCAGGTCAGCCCGGGTTCGGCTTCCGTCCATCCATGCTGGAAAAAACAATGTGGGTTCGTGTTTTATCCATCTGGAGGCTAAAAATGGCCCCAGATGGACGGAACACGAACCCGACTTCTGCAAATGGACGAAAGTCGAACCCGCGTTGCCCGCATGCAGCACACGTTGCATGCAAGCAGGCCCGTTGTATGCAGGCAGCCCACGTTGTATGCATATAAAAATCACTGATAACAAAAGGTCGAACTATGCCCCAAAGAGCATAGTTCGACCAATTCTCCCATGGTGGAGGCGCGGAGAATCGAACTCCGGTCCACGACAGCTCCCTGATCGGCATCTCCAGGCTCAGTTGCTGGTTTAGCTTCGGCCGCCTTGCGCGCAGCAACACGCTCGCAGCGGCCTAACCGGTTCAGTCTTAGCCCAAGCCATACCGATTACGTGCTTAGGCGCATTCCCCTACAATGACGTCGCCCTCGAGTCGGGGAAACCCCGAGATTGACGCGCCGCTATTTAATTAAGCAGCGAGAGCCAGCTGAGGCTCAAAAGAAGAATTCTTGTCAATTCAATTTGACGGTACCCCTGTTTAACGTGGCGAGGAGACCACGGCCTGCTTCCTCTCTCAGAACTATCGCGTCGAAACCAGTCGCCCCCGAAGGACGGCCGAGCCAAAGCGCCCACCGGCGCCGCAGCGTTCGACCTGTCAAGGTACGGCCCGCGCGCAACCTGCGCAGCGAACGTAGACGAATAGCTTACCACGTCCCATTTTTCGAAGAAAGCCCTGCCTCGCCGCAGGTCGACATAGCGTTGCCGTCGGTCTCCCTACCCGAGCGGCCAATCAACGCCCTTGCAGCGCACGTCCACTCGCATGCCGGCGATATTCCGGGTTCGGATTCCGTCCATACGGGACCGAAAAACAGCCTCAGACGGATGAAATCCGAACCCGGATTCGCTGAACGCCCGAGCGCTGCACGCATCGGGACCCGAACCGAACGGGCGCAGGGCCTGCACCGCCGCGCGCGCCGGGCCCCAAGCGGGACGGATGCACGGTTTGTCACTACGCGCATCTCTACACGCATCGGAGCTCAGGCAGAACGGACGCGAGACCTGTCTCAGCACGCATCGAAACTCGAACCGAACGGGCGCGAGATTTGGGCCCCTACATGCGTCAATGCACCCCCAGCGACCGCATCGCCCCCTATCCGCACGCACCGACGAGACCTGCAGGTATCGCGGCAAACACGCTGGCAGAGCACGGCATCGAACCAGAACATGCAATAGCAACATGGATAATTCACGCCATCGGGGTACAGAACAACCTTATTGTTAACCGCCCTGGTAGAGAATGCGACAGACGGGTAGGCTTATACCAAGCGCACCAAAGGCGCTTGGCGAATGACGGGGCATATGCCCCGTTTTTGTAGACAGTATGCATCACGTGGAAGGTGGACGAGCATGGATACAAGTATGATTCTCATGATGGGCGCAGCCGCCGGCGATACCGCAGCGGCATTGTTCGGCAGCATCACGGTCATAGGCAGCGTCGTGGCCGCAGCAGGGCTTGCCGCAGCCACCTACCTCGACCACCGTGCACGATAGCGCACACCGCACCGCACACAACACGCATCCCGTACAGAGCAGGGGGCGCAGGCCGCAACTCGCAAGCGGCCTGCGCCCCTTTCCTGTTGAGCACTCGTTCTCCATCGGTTCCATCAAGATCTCCCGCCTCGACGTCGGTCGACCTCTCACATGGCAGCCCTCGACGGCATCGCGCCCCGCCGCAAAGGCGAAAAACCAAAACATACCGCAGGTCAGAGGTAACATTTTCCCATCATCAGCAACGAAGAGACACCCTGCCTCCTTTTATTCCAATCCACTAAATGGGTTGTTTTCCTTGACATATGTCCTGTCTCTTATACACATCTCCGAGCCCACGAGACGTAGAGGAATCT
>CABRIF010000147.1 GCA_902470925.1 uncultured Collinsella sp.
CCCCGGCACCCGCCGCCCTGACCCGGCGCTCGTTTCTGCGTGTCGCGGCTGCGGGCGCGGCGGCGGCCATCGGTGTCGGTGCCCTGGCGGGCTGCGGATCCACGGCGCCGTCCGGCAGCGCGCAGGCGGGTTCCAAGGTGGCGGCCATCAAGGCGCGCGGCCAGCTCAACGCCGGCGTGAAGAAGGACGTGCCGGGCTACGGCTACTTCGACCCGGCCACCGGCACCTACGAGGGCATGGAGATCGATCTGTGCTATCAGGTGGCGGCCTCCCTCTTCGGCGTGAGCTACGATGAGGCCCGCGAGCGCGACCTCGTGGCCTTCACCGATGTGACGCCCAAGACGCGCGGTCCGCTGATCGACAACGACCAACTCGACATCGTGTGCGCAACCTACACGATCACCCCCGACCGCGAGAAGTCCTGGGATTTCTCCGAGCCCTATCGCACCGACTACGTGGGCCTTATGGTGAAGAAGCGCGCCGGCTTCACGCGCATCGCCGATCTGGACGGCAAGATCATCGGCGTCTCGCAGGGCGCCACCACGCAGGGCAATATCGAGCAGATGCTCAAAGACGAGCACATCGACGCCACGCCGGAATTCCTGGCGTTCTCGGGCTATCCCATCATCAAGAGCTCGCTGGACGCCGGCAACATCGACTGCTTCGCCATGGACCGCTCCACGCTGTCGGGCTATATGAACGAGACCGTCGAGCTGCTGGAGCCCGAGGTGAAGTTCGGCGAGCAGCACTACGGCATCGCCACCAAGAAGGACAGCGACCTGTCGGCCGTGGTGGACCAGGTGGTGCTCGATTGCCAGGCAAGCGGCTGGCTCGATGAGGAAATCGACACGTGGGGCCTGGTGTAGCCACGGCACACGCACAGGCCCGGGGCTGCGCGGATGCGCGCCGGGGTCGAAGGTCGGTAGAGCCGCAACAAAGGTGAAGGTGAAAGGAGCGCTATGCTCGAAGGATTGCTCGATCCGCAGCGCTGGTCGCTTGCGTTTGAACATATGGATACATTCTGGGCCGGCTTTGCCGTGACCCTGCAGGTGGTGGTTGCCGGCTTGGCGCTGGCGCTGGTGCTGGGCTGCGTGCTCGGCATCTTCTCGTGCTCCCGCTCCCGGGTGCTGCGCGCCATCTCGCGCGTGTACGTGGAGTTCTATCAGAACACGCCGCTGCCGGTGCAGGTCATGTTCATGTACATGGCCGGTCCGCAGGTCCTGCAGATGATGACGGGTGCCGCGGCTCCGGTGCGCATCGCGCCGTTCGCGCTGGGCACGCTCGGCGTGGGCCTCTACCATGCGGCCTACATCTCGGAGGTCATCCGCACCGGCATCGAGGCGGTGCCGCGCGGGCAGATGGAGGCGGCGCAGAGCCAGGGCTTCTCGCGCATCCAGGCCTACGCCTACATCGTGCTGCCGCAGACGTTCAAGATCATCCTGCCGCCGCTGTGCAACCAGGCGCTCAACCTGGTGAAGAACACCTCGGTGCTGGCGTTGGTGGCCGGCGGCGACCTCATGTACCGCTCGGACAACTTCGTGAGCCTCTACGGGTACCTGCAGGGCTATATCATCTGCTGCTTCATGTACTTTATCATCTGCTTCCCGCTGGCGCTGCTGGTGCAGTGGGCCGAGCGCCGCAGCAAGGAGCGGCCGCGCGCCAAGCACATCCCGGGCATCACAGACCGCCCGGTGACTGCGGCAGCTGGGGCTGCTGCCGGGGCCGGTGCCGCTGCGGCGTCGGCTGGTGCCGCCACAGGAAAGGAGGCGTAGGCGATGGAGATTTTCAACGCTACCAACCTTATCTATATCCTGGGCGGATTCGTCAAGACGATCGAGATCTCGGTGCTTGCGATCGTGTGCTCGCTGATACTGGGAACGGTGCTCGCGCTGGTAAAAAGCTATGCGCCGCGCCCGCTGCGCATGCTGGCGAGCGCCTACATCGAGTTGTTCCGCTGCACGCCCAACCTGCTGTGGATCCTGTTCGTGTACTTCACCGTGCAGGGCATCGACGTGCTTATCTCCACGCTGGCGTTCACCCTGTTCACAAGCGCCGTCATGGCCGAGATCGTGCGCGGCGGCCTGAACGCGGTGCCCACCGGCCAGTTCGAGGCCGCTCGCAGCCAGGGCTTCGGGTTTTTCGCCACGATGTTCTAGATCATCCTGCCGCAGACGTTCAAGACGATCATCCCGGCGCTGTTCTCGCAGTGCACCACGGTGATCAAGGACAGCTCGTACCTGTCGGGCATCAACGTGGCCGAGTTCATGTACACCACCAACGTGGTCATGGCGCATGCGGTGACGCTCGATCAGGTGCTGTTGCTGTACGGGTTCGTGTTCGCGCTGTACTTTGCGCTGAACTTCGGCATCTCGCTGCTGGTGCGCGCCTATCAGCATCGGGTCGTCGCGGCGTAGTTTGGAGGCTTTCATGGGTTTTATCAAGCAGGTTCTCGACAAGCGGGCTGCCGCGGGCCAACCGCAGGCGGGCCAGCCGGTCGTGATCACCATCGCGCGCGACTTCGGGGCCGAGGGGCACGAGATCGGCAAGATGCTCTCGGTTGAGCTGGGCATTCCGCTGTATGACAACGAGCTGCTGGTGCGCACCGCCACGCGCGCGGGGGAGTCGCTCGACAAAACGGCCGCCTACGACGAGCGCATGTCGGCCGAGTTCATGGCGTTTCTGCCCGACCGGGTGGATGCACGCTCGCTGTCGGACAAGCTGTTCCGCAGCATGTCGCAGGTGATCGTGGACCTGGCGGCAACGCGGAGCTGCATCATCGAGGGGCGCCTGTCCGATTACCTGCTCCGCAGCAATCCGAATCACCTGGCGGTGCTGGTGACGGCTCCGTTCGACGAGCGCGTGGAGATCGTGCGCGCCAAGCGCGGGCTGTCGAAGAAGAAGGGCGCCAAGCTGGTGCGCGAGATGCAGCATGCGCGCGAGGCGTTCTATAAGCGTTACTCGGCGGGCAAGTGGAAGATGACCGACGGCAAGGACCTGGTGGTCAACCGCGCCAAGCTGGGGCGCGAGGGCTGCGTGGACGTGATCGCGGCGGCGTATCGGGCGAAGCTGCGCGAGCTGGGGGTGGCCGGCGCGCCGAAGCCGAAGCCGGTTGTTGAGGTGGCTGGCGAGGACACGCTGCACGTGCAGGCACGCGTGGAGCCAAAGGCGGAGTAGCGCGTCTGGGATTGGCGACGGGGGGATGGCCCGTCGCCCGTCGTGCTTCGTCTCCGTGCGTTGCGTTGTGGTGAGGTTGATGCAGCTCCCCGCGGCAATCATTCCCGTTCCGTCACTCGTTTGGAGCGCGTGCCCTTCCTCCGGAGCAGCCAGGTGAGGCCGAGCATCGCGGCCAGCGCCGCCGCCCATGCCGCGGTCCCCGCCAGCGCCCGGTCCCACAGCATGCCCCACTCGATCCGGGCGGCGTCCCGCAGCACGCGCGCGAGAATCGGCCCCTTCACGGGGTCTTCGTCTTCGTCGTACCAAATTTTGACCCCATCCACAACGAGATATTCAACGCTTCGGGTTATCGGTACAGGCTCTTGCTTTTGAAGAACAACGCGCTCGACGCCTGGTGCCATTTCAAGCTCTTTGACATGGTCCGGGTTCCAAAGGAAGTGAGATATCTGGTTAATGGTGGGTGCCTGAGGGTCGCCATCAGATTGCGTGGCGATGAAGTCTCCCTGTGCGAGGGGGAGCAATGTGGGTCCATCTGCTCCCGGCGTCTCCACGAACCAGACCGACCAAAGAAATGCGCAAGATGCCACGGTGAAGA
>CABRIF010000148.1 GCA_902470925.1 uncultured Collinsella sp.
AAGGAGTATCGTCGGCAGCGTCAGATGTGTATAAGAGACAGTCTATATATCGTGGACAATCCGTGCATTTTGGGAGAAATGCGCACCTGCGGCGGATGTGGCAGGCGATTGGCTTGGTGTCCGGTCGCCCCACCGAGGTGTCGCCGGAGCTTCCGGGTTCCGAATCCGCGCTGTTGGGGTGCCTTTTACGGCCCCGAATGCGGGCTGTGCTCTTCCGGGGGCGCCGAAACGATTCCGGGTTCGGCTTTCGTCCATCCGGGGGCGCGGTGGCGATCCCGGGTTCGGCTCTCGTCCATCCGCCGGTGCCGCCAGAGCTTTCGGGTTCGGTTTTCGTCCGTCCGGAAGCGCCCGCGCGATCCCGGGTTCGGCTCTCGTCCATCCGGGGGCGCCCGTGCGATCCCGGGTTCGGCCGGTGTCCATCCGGAGCGGACAGGGTTCGGAATCCGTCCATCGGTGAAACGCGGGTTCGGCGCATGTCCATCGAGCGGCGAAAAACGGCCCCGAACGGACAGGAACCGAACCCGGATGTTCTGGATGGACGGAATCCGCACCCAGGTTTCCCGAACGGCCGCAGTCCGAACCGGATTTGCCGGATGTCCGGGCACCGAGCCCGGTGCAACCTCTACGGAACCCGGCTCAACCCCTGCGAAACAATCTCCAGGAAATCCGAGTACCTGTGCGCCGGCACCGCGTGTAACGTTGCAGCGCCAGCACCGCGCGGGACGCTACACCGTCGGCAGCAGCGCGTCGCTGCCGCCGCGCGGGGCACCGCGCCATCGACGGCGGCACGCCGTCGGCACCGTTCGCGCCACCGGCCGTATGCATCACCAGCGCCGCCCACCACACGCACCGGGCCCTCACGCGCAGGCGCTCACCACATGCATCGCCCCCTCATGCGCGGGGATGGGCCGCGAGGTACACCTCCCGCAGGTGCGACAGGTCGAGATGGGTGTAGATCTGGGTGGTCGAGATATCCGCATGCCCCAAGATCTCCTGCAGCACGCGCAGGTCGGCGCCGCCAGCCAGCAGATGCGTGGCGAAAGAATGCCGCAGCGTATGGGGATGCAGCCCGTCGAGCCCCACCGTGCGGCCGGCACGCTCGACGATCCCGTGCACACCCTGGCGCGTCAGGCGACTGCCCCGCATGTTGAGAAAGACCGCCGTCGTTGCAGCCCCCGTGCGCGCATGGGACGCCAGGCTCGCACGTGCGCCGTCCTCGAGATAGGCGCGCACCGCCCGCAGGGCCGAACCCACGATCGGCACCAAGCGTTCCTTCGCGCCCTTGCCCCTCACCCGCATGAAGCCCTCGTCCACAAACAGCGCGGACACATCCAGGCCGCACAGCTCGCTGACCCGCAGACCGCAGCCGTAGAGCACCTCGAGGATCGCCCGGTCGCGCACGCCCGCCGGCGTGTCCGGAAAGGGCTGCTCCAGCAGGGCGCGGGCCTGCTCAACGCTGATGACATCGGGCAGATTCTCGCCGGTCCGCGGCAGGCGGATGGCCGCGGTGGGATGCGTGGGCGACAGCTGCTCGCGCACCAAAAAGCGATGGAGGCTCTTCACCGCCGACAGCGCCCGGTTCACGGAGGCGTCCGCGTAGCCGGCATCGCGACGGGCGGCCACGAAGTCCTCCACGTCGCGACGCCCCACCGCACCCGGCTCCTCGATGCCGCGTTCGGCCAAGAAGGCCACGTAGGTGCGCAGGTCACGGCGATAGGCGGCGATGGTGTTGTCCGACAGCCCCCGCTCGACGTAGAGCTGGTTCAAAAACTCTGCGCAGCAGCGCTCCATCTCGCTCGCCATCTGCCGTGCACCCCCTCTCCAGCCCGCCGCGGAGCGCCGAACCGCTCCGCGCCACGCGGGCGCCAGGCCCTCTAAGGCCTTATACCCGCCCCGCCCACGCTGCTCGAACCCTAGATTCCCGCCGGGGCTACCGCGAGACGGTCGCACCCCTCATGCTGGGCCACGGCGGCGCGCACGAACTCGCGGAACAGCGGCTGCGGACGCGTGGGGCGGCTCTTGAACTCGGGGTGCGCCTGCGTGGCCACATACCAGGGATGCGCCTCGCGTGCCAGCTCCACCATCTCGACCAGACGCTCGTCCGGGCTCACGCCCGAGATCTGCAGACCCGCGCGCACCAGCTCGTCGCGGTAAGCGTTGTTGAACTCATAGCGGTGACGATGGCGCTCGTAGACAAGCGGCTCGCCGTACGCCTCGCGCGCCAGGGTGTCGTCGGCCAGCTTGCACGGATAGGCGCCCAGGCGCATGGTGCCGCCCTTCTCGGTCACATCGGCCTGCGAATCCATGAGGTCAATCACCGAATGCGCACCGTCCGGGTCGAACTCGGATGAGCTGGCGTCCGTAAGACCCAGCACGTTGCGGGCGAACTCGACCACCGCCACCTGCATACCCAGGCAGATACCCAGGTAGGGAATCTTGCGCTCACGGGCGAAGCGGGCGGCCACGAGCTTGCCCTCGAACGCGCGCTTGCCGAAACCGCCCGGCACCAGGATGCCGGCAGCATCCCCCAGCACGTCCTCGACGTTGCCGGCCGTAAGCGCCTCGCCATCGACAAGCTCCACGTCCACATGGCGATCGAAAAACACGCCGGCGTGATGGATCGCCTCGATCACGGACAAGTAGGCGTCGGGCAGCTGGGTGTACTTGCCCACGATGCAGATCTTCACCCGATCGGCATGGGCCTCGGCGTGGTCTTTCTTGCGCAAGAACTCGTTCCACTGGCTCAGGTCGCGCTCGCGCGGGTCGAGTCCCAGGCGCTCGCATACGCGCAGGTCGAAGTCCTGCTCTGCCATCATCCGCGGCACGTCGTAGATCGAGGAGGCGTCCTCGCAGGTGAATACGCAATCGGTGTCGACGTCGGTGAAGCTCGCGATCTTGGCGCGGATGGCGTCGTCGATGTGGTGGTCGCTCCTCAGCACGATGATGTCGGGCTGGATGCCGTAGCTGCGCAACTCCTTCACGGAATGCTGGGTGGGCTTGGTTTTGACCTCATGGGCCGCCGCGATGTAGGGCACGAGCGAGACGTGGATGTAGCAGACGTTCTCGGCGCCGGCGTCCTTCTTGTACTGGCGGATGGCCTCGACGAACGGCTGGCTCTCGATGTCGCCGATCGTGCCGCCGAGCTCAGTGATGACCACATCCGAGCCCGTCTGCTCCTCGACGCGGCGGAACTTGTCCTTGATCGCACCGGTGACGTGCGGAATCACCTGCACGGTGCCGCCCAAAAAGTCACCGCGGCGCTCGGAGGCGATCAGGCTCTGGTAGATGGCGCCGGTGGTGAAGTTGGAATCGCGCGTGAGGTTCTCGTCGATGAAGCGCTCGTAGTGCCCCAGGTCCAGGTCGCTCTCGTAGCCGTCCTCGGTCACAAAGACCTCGCCGTGCTGGAACGGGCTCATGGTGCCGGGGTCCACGTTCAGGTACGGGTCCGCCTTCTGCATGGTCACCTTGTAGCCGCGCGCCTTGAGCAAACGGCCGAGGGAGGCCGCCGTGATGCCCTTGCCCAGCGAGCTTACCACGCCACCGGTTACGAACACGTGCTTGGTCATATTGAGTTCCTGCGCTTTCCCGTCGAAGGTATCTGTCTCTGACGGGTCTTCAGTGTACTACTCCCCCACCGCGCCCGTGGGCAACATTTTTTGTTCATGCAACCGAAACGCAGGGG
>CABRIF010000149.1 GCA_902470925.1 uncultured Collinsella sp.
CGATTTGACACAGCTGACAGTCGTACATATCTGACAGTGGCACACAGCTGACAGTGGTTTGTGCGGGAGACCTGGCTGTCGGCCACTCGTTATGTGGATGATCTAACCGCCGTCTGCCTGTTGAGCAGAAAGCCGCCTGCCGGCTGGCCGCCGGATGCCCGTTGAGCGGGGGCGCCCGCCGGCTGGCCGTCGGATGCCCGTTGCGCGGGAGGTCCGCCTGCCGGCTGGCCGCCATCCGCCCGTTACGTGGGAGGCCCGCCCGCCGGCTTGCCGCCGCCTGTCGCCCGCCGGATCCCTTAGCGCCCCTGGCCGCTCAGCTGCTGCACCAGCGCGGAGAGCTCGGCCACCTGGGCTTCGAGTTCGGCGATGCGGCGGGCGTTGTCGGCGATGCCCTCACGGTTCATGAGCGACGCCTCCTGGACTGGGTCGGGCATGCTCTCTCGATGCTGCTTGGCGTCGAACTGCTCCTCGGTTACCCGGCAACCGTTGCGCCGCACGATGCGCCCGGGCACGCCCACCACGGTGCACTGCTCCGGTACGTCCTTCACCACCACGGAGTTGCCCCCGATCTTGGTGCCGTCGCCGATATGGATGTTGCCCAGCACCTTCGCCCCGGCTCCCACCACGACGCCGCGGCCGAGCGTGGGGTGGCGCTTGCCGCATTCCTTGCCCGTGCCGCCCAGCGTTACGCCCTGGTAGAGCACGCAGTCGTCGCCCAGGATGGTGGTTTCGCCGATGATGACGCCCATGGCGTGGTCGATGAACAGCCTGCGGCCGATCTGCGCAGCCGGGTGGATCTCGACGCCGGTGAAATGGCGCGTGATCTGCGAGAGCACGCGCGCCGGTCCATGCAGGTTGTGCTCCCATAGCCAGTGCTCGGGCGTGTGCATCCACTTGGCGTGCAGGCCGGGGTAGGACAGGAAGATGACCAGCGCGCTTTGCGCTGCCGGGTCGTGCTCCTGCACGGTGCGGATGTCCTCGCGCACGGTTGCGAGAAATCCCATCGGTCTCCTATCGGTCGGGTTGGCGTTGTTGGCGCAGGTGATAGACAGCATGGTAGAACTCGGCGCGGGTAATGTCGAGAGAGCTACTAGGATTTACACGGGAGCAAGCGGGAAGGCGATGTGGCGAGGGCGAGTCCCGAACCCCTCCCGCCGCGCGGCCCCGTGCCAAACTCTCGCTCTATGCAATTCATGTTGCGGGCGGGCTTATCGACTACACTTGCAACAATTGTGCCGCCGCTGGGGCTTGCGGTCCCGGCCCGTCTTCTGAGGAGCACCATGGGTTTCATCAACGCCATCGTCGAGCTGCTGCAAGACCCGCGCACGGCCATCGCCAGCTGGATCGCCGCCGGCCCGCTCACGGCCTACGGCTTCATCTTCCTAATCATCTTTATCGAGACCGGCGTGGTGTTCATGCCGTTTCTGCCGGGCGATTCGCTGCTGTTCGCATCCGGGTTCTTCGCCCATATGGGCTCGCTTGACATCTTCACGCTGCTGGCGGTTGTGTGGGTCGCCGCGATTATCGGCGACCAGTGCAACTTCATGATCGGTCACTTCTTCGGCCGCCGCATCATCGCCTCGGGCAAGATTCGCGCGATGACGCCGGAGCGCATCGAGAAGAGCGAGGCGTTTCTGGACAAGTGGGGTCATCTGGCGATCTTCCTGGGCCGCTTCTTCCCGTTCATCCGGACGTTTGTGCCGTTTCTGGCCGGCGTCGGCGGCATGAAATGGCATTCCTTCGTGGTGTTCAACGTGCTGGGCGGCATCACCTGGTCCACGGCCTTCACCATGCTGGGCTTTTTCTTCGGCGGCATTCCGGTGGTACAGGACCACTTCGAGCTGCTGATCGTGGGCATCGTGCTGGTGTCGATTATCCCCACGGTGGCGGGTCTGGTGCGCGCCCGACTCAACAGGAGGCGCGCCGCGGCGTAGGACGGGACGTCGCCGCCACCCCGTGCCCGCTTCCGTTTCCCGCGCGTTAACTTGTGCGGGCGCTCCAGTGTGACGGAGTACAATCAATTCAAGGACATATTCGGTCGGACGCACCGCCGCCGGCCGTCGACGTGCTGCGCGCTCCGGCGCAGCCGCAACGTGAGAGGAAGGGCGCCATGGCTGTCGAGAAAAAGGATCTGGACTGGGGCAACCTTGATTTCAGCTATCGCAAGACCGACTACAGCTACGTATGCAACTACGAGAACGGCCAATGGGGTGCGGGTGAGCTGACGAGCGACCATACGGTGCGGCTTTCCGAATGCGCTGGCATCCTCCACTACTGCCAGGAGGTGTTCGAGGGGCTCAAGGCCTACACGACCGCCGACGGCTCGATCGTGTGCTTCCGCCCCGACCTCAACGCCAGCCGCATGGCCGATTCCGCGCGTCGCCTGGTGATGCCGGAGTTCCCTGAGGACCGCTTCGTGGAGGCGGTCAAGCAGGTTGTCGAGGCCAACGCGGCCTGGGTTCCCCCGTTCGGCTCCGGCGCCACCCTCTACGTGCGCCCGCTCATGTTCGCCACGGGCGATGTCATCGGCGTGAAGCCGGCGGATAGCTACCAGTTCCGCATCCTCGTGACGCCGGTGGGCCCGTACTTCAAGGGCGGCCTCAAGCCCATCAAGCTGCGCATTTCCGATTACGATCGCGCGGCTCCGCGCGGTACCGGCAACATCAAGGCCGGCCTGAACTACGCCATGAGCCTGAAGGCGGGCATGGACGCGCACGCGGCCGGCTTTGCCGAGAACCTCTACCTGGATTCCGAGAGCCGCACGTTCGTGGAGGAGACCGGCGGGGCGAACGTGCTGTTCGTGACGGCAGATGGCACGCTGGTGGTTCCGCAGTCCCATACGGATTCGATTCTGCCCTCCATCACGCGCCGGTCGCTCATGCAGGTGGCGCAGGACCTGGGCATGACGGTAGTGGAGCGTCCCGTGAAGTGGGACGAGGTCAAGCAGGGCACGTTCGTGGAGTGCGGTCTGTGCGGCACCGCGGCGGTGATCAGCCCGGTGGGCGAGATCCACGACGGCGATAAGGTGGTGTGCTTCTCGGCCGGGCACGACGAGATGGGCCCGGTGATGACGAAGCTGCGCGAGACCCTGACGGGCATCCAGGACGGCGCGGTGGCCGACCAGCACGGTTGGGTCTACAAGATCTGCTAAGGCTCCAGTCTGCGCGCCGGCCTCGATCGGCTGCTGCCGGCGCGGTCGAGGGCCTGTCGCAGGCGGATTCCTGCTGCTGCGTGGCCCGAATCGGCGTGGCTGGGGGAGAAGGCCTCGAGCAGCCAGGCGCGCTTGATGTCGGTCCCGATGAACACGGCTTGCGGCAGGTCCCCTTCGGCTGTCTCGGCACCGGTGACCGCCCATGCGCGGTCGACGACATCGAAGCGAAGCTGCTCGACCTCGGCGCCGGCGTAGGCGACCGTGCCTTTTGCGCGCACGACGTGGCCGAACACGCCTGCGCTGAGCGCGTCGAGAAGCCAGAACAGATGGGTGGGCGTGGGCACGAAGGCGTCGTCGATGGCGAGGGTCTCAATGGCCGGCTCGCGTGTTGCGGCGGGCATCGCGGCCGACGTGGTGGGTGCCGTGG
>CABRIF010000150.1 GCA_902470925.1 uncultured Collinsella sp.
ACATTCGGGTGCGTGCTATAATGCGAGATAATCGGTGCCCCGCCTAAGCCGGGCAGCATCGGTTACTAGTGGAGCCGGTTTACCTTGCAGGGGCGACCGGCTTTTTCATTTCCAACGCCGTCCGTCACTCATCCTTCCTCGCCAGGCTGACGATTCCGATGACCACCAACAACAACTCGCACACGGCTATGACTGTCTGTGTGTCCATGAGCTTCTCCTTTCGGATGCTGCCCAGGACATGACGGAGCACCGCCGACGATTCTATCATGAGCTATGACCTGGGATAGGCGCGGGTGTTGGTGGTATGATGAGGAGGCAAAACCTTCGGAATGAACCAGGCAATTGGAGCTTGGAGTTCGCACGGAGGTTTTGTTTTTTGCAGTGGCGAAAGGACGGATGCAGTTTGGTTCGATGGCCTCCCCGCCGCAAGCGGGGACGTCGTCCAGGCCGCAAGCCTGGCGACCGAGACGGATGCGCGGCATCCGGCATGGCGTTGGAGATTGGTAACAATCGCCAACGCCATGCGGCTCTCGCAACCATGCTCCACATGGTTTTGAAAATGCTCGAGCGCAGCGAGCGAGCAGCAGCGAGGGGCGGCCCGGGGCCGCCCGCCGGCGTAGCCGGCCCGTGCCTGCACGGATCGGAGGCTCGCCTCCGGCTTACGCGCCGCGCGCGGCGCGTTCCAGGGTTCGGGGCGGTAGCCCCGCTGCACGTTGTAGCGCAAAATTTATTTTGTGTTACAACGTGCGTCTCTTGCTAACCCATTAAACTTCCTGCCGCGTTCAAGCCGCATAATGGAGGAAGCGATGGACGTTCGGATGATGGGGGCGGCAGATGGACTACCGGGTGCTGTATGAAAAGCTGGTCGCGGAAGCCGACGAAAGCGGCCTGGGAGGGGAATTCGTTGGTTGGGAGATCTCTATCAGCAGGTGGCGTTCAGATCCGGTGGCGTCAGCCTTGCATAGATGGCTGATGGAGAACGATCCCGAGGGCATGAATGCGAAGTCGGAGGAAATGATCGACTGGGAGATGGGGGTTGTCGCGACGGCAGCGGAGGCGCGCAGGGAGGAGGCGGCGAGCTCGTGGAGGAGGGGCGTTGAAGCGTCGGGGTCGCCGGAAGTCCTGGGGCGCCTTAATGCGATGCGCAGCGCTGCGGACGAGGAGATGATCGAGGAAATTCCCGAAGTGGCGTTCTGAAGTCTTCAGGAAGGTACTCAAAGCCGCATCGGGGGCAAGGAGAGCCGTTTTAAGGCCGGGTTTCGCCCTCGCATGAGGCGAAGTCGGTTGAGATGGAATCGGAGGCCGTGCGGACGGCCTCCGTCGCTTTGACGATCATTCCCGGTGAGCCTCCCTCGTCCTTCACTGCGGGTTTTTGACCTGGTCTTTTCAGGTGGATCCGGGGTGGGGCTTTCTGCGACCCCCACCCCGGGGGATGCCGAACCCCGAACCCTGAACCCTGTTGACCTGGGGTTTTAGAAGCGAAAAACCGAGTTTTCCCAGGTCAGAAGGTTCAGAAAAAATTTGCATTTTCCCAGGAAAGGTTCCGCAGGAGCCAGGGCAACAAAAAACCCGCCGGCGGCAAGCGGGCGGGTCATGTTAGAATGGCCGCAGGCCGTTTGAGTTCGCACCTCAAACGACGCCGGAAACGAGTTCGCAGCTCGAACCCAGCACCACCTCGAATTATACCACGAACGAGGGAAGTGCTGCCATGGTAGGTTCACACCATCCACGAAAACGAGCTGCCTCCGACACCAGGAGGTTTTTTTATGCCGTACGCAGACCCGGAGAAGCATCGCGAAGCACAACGACGATACGAACAGGGAAAACGTGCAGAACGTCGCACGAACTGGATGCTCGTGTTCTACGAGGATCGGTGCCCCGAATGGCGCGAGGAGCTTGACGAGCTGGGACTTCGGACGGTGGTGTCCCCTTCCCACGATGCCGACGAGTGGACGGCGCGCGACGAGAAGAAGAACCCCAAGCACAAAGCGGGCACGTTGAAGGAGCCGCATAGGCACCTGCTGGCGATGTATGACAACCCCGTCTCGTACGATCAGGTGGTCAAGGACTTCGCGTTCCTGAAGTCGAAGAACGTGAAGTACGTCAAGAGCCTACCCGCGATGGCTCGCTACCTCACGCACATGGACAGTCCCGACAAAGCCCAGTACGACCCCGAGGGCGTTTGCGAGTTCGGCGGCGCGGACTGGCGGGACCTGTGCGCCACGACCTCGGACAAGCACCTGGCGCTGCGCGAGATGCGCGCGTTCATCCGGGAGAACAACGTCGTGGACTTCTACCTGTTCTGGGACTGGTGCGACGAGCACAACGACGAGTGGTCGCGGCTCCTGGACGATTCGTGCTGCTACGCCATCGAGCACTACATGAGGAGCTTCCGCGCGGCGCAGGTGGTCACGCAAGCGGATCGAGACGCGCTGCGCGCGGAGCGCGGTGACGATGGCTGCCATACGGATTGCCAGACGGGAGCCATACAGTCGTGAAGGTAAAAAAGACGTACCGCCTCGAACAAGAAACGATAAACGAGCTGGAAAAACTCTGCGCTGATAGCGGGAAGTCGGCGACCGAGGTGATCGAGGGTGCCATACACGATGCCATACGCTTGCCAGACACCGAGCGCGCCGGTGAAGGGTGGGCGCAGACGGTGGCCGCGCTCACGGAACAGCTCGCGGTGAAGGACGGCCAGATAGCGAGCTTGGGGCGCGCGCTGGAAGCGGCGCAGGAGACGGCCAAGGCCGCCCAGGCGCTGCATGCGGCCAACGTGCAGCAAGCGGTGTTGGAGAGCAGCGAGCAGAAGGATAACCGCCGTTGGCGGTGGCCATGGGATAGGCGGGACGGATAATTGCACGTTTTACCGCTCGGGATCCCGAGCGGTAAAACGTGCAGCTCGGCTACTAGCGTTGTGCGCCGGGGCATCCCCCGGCGCACTTCTTGTTTCAGGACAGTTCGGAGATCCTGGTGGCGGCTACCTGGTTTATTTCCTCGTAGATCGCCTGTTCCAGCTCGCAAACCTCGGTCTCTGTCTTCGCTTCTGCGAATATCGCCGCAGCGGCATCCGCGATAGCTTGCAAAAGCTCCTGGTAACCATCCATGAACGTCGCCCCTTCGCGTCGGGATCGTAAACTGATATACGGTGAATCAGTTTACATGCTCGCATAGCGTTGTGGGCATGGATTACGACGATTTGAACGTGCAGATAGGGCAGTTGCTGAAAGACCTCCGCGAGGATCGCGGTTGGTCGCTGCGCGAATTCGGTCTGGTGATCGGAATGAACAAGACGTACCTGGGCGACATCGAATTGGGGAAGCGCAACCCGACGGTGAGGAGCCTTGCGAAGATAGCAGCCGGATACGGAATGACCTTGAAGGAGTTCTTCGCCAAGATGCCGGATTGATGAACGCTCCCGTGACGTTGCTGGAGCAACATTCGGGTGCGTGCTATAATGCGAGATAATCGGTGCCCCGCCTAAGCCGGGCA
>CABRIF010000151.1 GCA_902470925.1 uncultured Collinsella sp.
GACCAAGTCCATCTCCAAGGGCGGCGGCATCTCGACGTTTCGCAGCTCCATCGTGGCCACGCCGAACGCGGAGGGCTCGGCGGCGAGCGTTTCGTGCCAGTCGCTCATGCTCGACGACAGCTCCCGCTCCGACACCATCCCGGCCATGGACATCCGTGCCAAGAACGTCGACATCGGGCACGAGGCCACCATCGGCCGCATCGGCGACGACAAGATCTTCTACCTCATGAGCCGCGGCATCTCCGAGGAGGAGGCCCGCACCATGATCGTGAACGGTTTTGCGAACCCCGTCTCCAAGGAGCTGCCGCTCGAGTACGCGGTCGAGATGAACAACCTGATCAAGCTCGAGATGGAAGGGGCCATAGGGTAATGAATCACCGCGGTTGCGCGCAGCGCTCCTCACAGCGCTCGAGCTTCGGTCGCCGCCGTACGCGAAGGGGCGCGGTCCCCTTCATGGCGATCCGAGGCGCCGCAGACGCCGCGGGCACCCACACCCCTTGTTTGAACCTGAGTCGCGATCCGCATGAACCGGAATGCTGATGGAGATGCACATGGAAGCCTTAACGATACGGCACGCAAACGCCATGCCGGCGCCCACGTGGAGCTGGCTGAAGATGAACGATACCGACATCCGGATCCCAGACGGCCTCGAACGCCGCTGCCAAGTCCAGATCGAGGCGGGAGATGATCTGCTGGAAACCAACGCAAGCTTCGAGGGGGCCGTCGAGGCGCTCTCAGAGCACCTGGAGCTGGGTCCGCGCACGGCAGCAGATGATGGCCGCGCCGTGACGCTGGCGGCAACCGGGGCCGACGACGGGGCCACCGAGCTCGATATCCCGGCCCTGTCCGCCTACGAGCGCCGCGCCGTCCTCAGCGAGCTCGCCGGCAACGTCGGCGCCGACTTCGCCGGCGGCGTGGGCACCGACGCGCGCTCCTACCTCACCTTCCTCGCAGGCGGTGCCGCCGTGCTCGCCAGCGAGCCGAACGCGAAAGCTGCCGCCTCCGTGCGCGTCGAGGCGGCAGCGGGCACCGCGTCGTCGGCCTGTTTGGACGTTGTGGCCGCAGCCGGCTCCGCCATCGAACTCGACCTCACCATCGATGCCGACACGGACGCCGCGGCGCTGGCCGGCTCCACCATGCGGGTGTTCGCCGGCGAGCGCGCGAGCGTGGATATCACCGTCTACGTCTGCGCCGGCCCGCAGACCACGGTCATCGAGGACGCCGGCCTGGTGCTGGCCGAAGACGCCCGCGTGCGCGTGCGGCACGTGGTGCTGGCCGGCCAGGTGAGCATCACCGGCCTTGCCGCCGACCTGCGCGGCGATCGCTCCCGCATCGATATCGACACCCGCTATGTGGCCGCCGGCAGCGAGCAGCGCGACTTCAACTACGTCATCCGCCATCGCGGGCGTAAAACGATCTCGAACATGGACGCCAACGGGGTGCTCGCCGGCCAGGCCCGCAAGTGCCTGCGCGGCACCATCGAGCTCATCCACGGTGCGAAGGGCGCCGAGGGCAACGAGCGTGAGACGGTGCTTCTGGCAAGCGAGGGCGTGGACAACAAGACCGTGCCCACCATCCTGTGCGACGAGGACGACGTGGCCGGCAACCACGGCGCCACCATCGGCCACGTCCGCCCTGAGCAGCTGTTCTATGCCGCCTGCCGCGGCCTTTCCGCCGAGCAGACCGAGGCGCTGTTCATGCGCTCCAAATTCGAGGACGCCTGGATGAGCGCACCCACCGATGCCGCGCGCGCCGCCGTGGCGCGCCTGGCCCGGACCCGCATTCCCGATTTCGAGGAGGAACTCGCATGATCGACACCGAGCGCGCATCCTGCGACACCTGCACCGCCCCATCCGCACCCGTACTCGACGCCTCCGACGCCGCCTCGCGTGCCTGGCCGCGCGTCGACATCGAGACGAACCCCTACAAGGGGCAGTTCCCGCTGTTCGCCGCACACCCCCAGATCGCGTTTTTGGACAGCGGCGCCACCGCGCAGCGCCCCGCCTGCGTGCTCGACGTGCAGCGGCGCTTCTACGAGACGATGAACGCCAACCCCCTGCGCGGCCTGTACTCGCTCTCGGTTGAAGCCACCGAGGCCATCGCCCGGGTGCGCACCCAGATCGCCGAGCTTATCGGCGCCTCCTCGGCATCCGAAGTGGTGTTCACCCGCAACACGAGCGAGTCGCTGAACCTGGTGGCCAAAAGCTTCGCGCCCCACGTGCTGCAGGCCGGCGACGAGGTGGCCATCACCATCATGGAGCACCACTCCAATCTAATCCCCTGGCAGCAGGCCTGTGCCGCGGCCGGAGCGAAGCTCGTCTACCTCTACCCCACGCCCACCGGCCAGCTGACCGATGCCGAGATCAGCGCGAAGATCGGCCCCAGGACCAAGATCGTCGCCGCCGCGCACGTCTCCAACGTCCTGGGCGTCGAGCTGCCCATCGCGCGCCTGGCCGCGGCCGCACATGCCCATGGGGCCTATATGGTGGTCGATGCGGCGCAGTCCGTGCCGCACATGCCGCTCGATGTCGCTCGGCTCGGAGCCGATTTCCTTGCGTTTTCCGCCCATAAGGCCTTGGGTCCCATGGGCGTCGGCGTGCTGTGGGGGCGTGCGGAGCTGCTGGAGCGCACCGACCCCATGCTCACCGGCGGCGAGATGATCGATTCGGTCACCGAGCAGGGCGCGGTGTGGGCGCCGGTGCCCGAGAAGTTCGAGGCGGGTACCCAGGACGCGGCGGGCATCTACGCTACGGGCGTGGCGCTGGACTACCTGGTGAACACCGTGGGCTATCCGGCGATCCAGGCCCGTGAAGCCGCGCTGGTGCACTACGCCATGACGCGCCTGGTCGAGCTACCCTTTGTGGATATCATCGGTTCCATCTACTGGGACCAGCACCACGGCGCCATCAGCTTCAACGTCCGCGGCATCCACCCGCACGATGTCGCCAGCATTCTGGACATGGACGGCGTGTGCATCCGCGCGGGACACCACTGCGCCCAGCCGCTGCTCACGTGGCTCGGCGTGGAGAATCTCGCCTGCTGTCGCATGAGCTTGGCCTTCTACAACGACAAGCACGACATCGACGCCTTCATCGACGGCCTAGAGCGCGTCTGGGCGACCTTCAACAGCTAACCGCAGTTTGGGTGCAGTTTGGGGACGGGGTCATTTCGTTCGTCGCGCGCAGTTTGGGGACGGGGTCATTTCGTTCGTCGCGCGCAGTTTGGGGACGGGGTCGTTTCGTTCGTCGCAGCCCGCTGCGGCGCAAACAACCCCATCCCCTCATTCCCAAAGCGCAGCGAGCACATCGCCGGCAATACGAAACGACCCCGTCCCCGGCCGTCCGTCCCCGGCCGTCCGAAACTCCCTCTCCCAAACCATAAGGATCGGCTCGTCCTCAACCATGCAACCGTCAGCTAACCCTGAACACACCGCAAGTGATACGCTGTCTCTTATACACATCTGACGCTGCCGACGA
>CABRIF010000152.1 GCA_902470925.1 uncultured Collinsella sp.
CGCCGCGCCCGCCCGCGTGCCCTCGTCGCCCTCAGCCCGTCGCGCCCTGTTAAATCTTGTCGCATGCGGCACCTCGTCCGGTCACGGCGACGGATGCTCGGGGACAATCGGGTCCTACAGGTGCCGTGTGCACCGAGACCCGTACGGTTACCGAGACCCGCAAGGAGAGCCGCCCATGTCGATGCAGTTCAAGCGCTTGCTGCCCATTCCGAAGGACATCCGCGAGCAGATGCCGTTGCGCGATGACCTCGCCCGCGCCAAGCGTGCCTTCGATGCCGAGGTTGCGGCGATCTTTGCCGGCACCGATCCCCGCCGCGTGCTCGTCATCGGCCCGTGCTCGGCCGACCGCGAGGACTCCGTGCTCGCCTACATGGACCGCCTTGCGGGCCTTGCCGAGCGCGTGCGCGACCGCCTCGTCATCGTCCCGCGCGTCTACACCAACAAGCCGCGCACCAAGGGCACCGGTTACAAGGGCCTGCTGCACAACCCCGACCCTAATGCCGGCGACGACCTGCTCGAGGGCGTCAAGGCCATCCGCCGCATGCATCTGCGCGTGATCGAGGAAACGGGATTCTTCACCGCCGACGAGATGCTCTACCCGGGCAACTACCAGTACCTGGTGGATTTGCTGTCCTATGTGGCGGTGGGTGCCCGCTCGGTGGAGAACCAGGAGCACCGCCTGGTGGCCTCGGGCATCTCGGTGCCGGTGGGCATGAAGAACCCCACCGCCGGCTCCACGAGCGTGATGCTCAACTCCATCTTCGCCGCCCAGGCCGAGCAGGGCTTCATCTACCGCAACTGGGAGGTCGAGACCGCCGGCAACCCGCTGGCGCATGCGGTGCTGCGCGGCTACATCGGCCTCGACGGCCGGACCTACCCCAACTACCACTACGAGCACCTCGAGCGGCTGGCCGAGCGCTACACGGTCGAGGCGGGTTACGCCAACCCGGCCGTGGTGGTCGACTGCAACCACGACAACTCCGGCAAGCGCCCCTTCGAGCAGCTGCGCATCGTCAAGGAGGTGCTCGATTCCTGCCGTCGCAGCGAGGCGATCGGCGCGCTGGTGCGCGGTTTCATGGTGGAGAGCTACCTGGAGGACGGCAACCAGCCCGTGGACGGCGGGGTGTTCGGCAAGTCGATCACCGACCCGTGCATTGGGTGGGAAAAGACCGAGCAGCTGGTGCTGGAGCTCGCCGAGCGCCTGTAGGGCAACGCGCACCGTGCGGCCCGGCGGGCTGGGGCGCCTGGGGTGCCTCGGCCCCGCCCGCCGGCCGCTACGTGCTGAGCAAAAAAGACGCCGCAGGTCCGGACTGCTGCCCGATCCTGCGGCGTCTACATAGGCGGCGGGGTGTCCGTCGCGTGGGGATGCGGGCACAACCGCTTCGAGGAGAGGCGCCGGCCATGTTCAGCGCCGGTGCGAGCACCTTTGCGGCTACTTCGCCTTGCCCTGGTTCGCCACCGCATCGATCTTGGCGGCGATGGTGTCCGCGTCGCCGATGTAGCGCTTGCCGACCACGTTGAGGTCCGCGTCGAAGGTGTAGACCAGCGGCACGCCTGTGGGAATGTTGACCTCGAGGATCTCGGCGGGGGTCAGGCGCTCGAGCTTCATGACGAGTGCGCGCAGCGAGTTGCCGTGCGCGGCGATGAGCACGCGCTTGCCGGCGCGCATCTGCGGCAGAATCGTCTCCTCGAAGTACGGCCAGGTGCGGGCGATGCAGTCCTTCAGGCACTCGGTGTAGGGGAGCATGTCCGCGGGGATGTCGCGGTACATCGCCTGGGCGTGCGGGTCGCGCTCGTCGCCGGGCTCGAGCGCGGGCGGCTGCACGTCGAAGCTGCGGCGCCAGATCTTCACCTGCTCATCGCCGTGCTCGCGCGCGGCGTCGGCCTTGTTGAGGCCCTGCAGCGCGCCGTAGTGGCGCTCGTTGAGCTTCCAGCTTTTGTGAACGGGCAGCCACTCGCGGTCCATCTGCTCCAGCACGATGTTGAGCGTGTGGATGGCCCGCTTGAGCTGCGAGGTGTAGCACACATCGAAGTCGAAGCCCTCGGCGGCGAGCGCCTTGCCGCCGGCTGCGGCCTCGGAGCGCCCGGTGTCGGTGAGGTCGACGTCGGTCCAGCCGGTGAAGAGGTTGAGCTTGTTCCATTCGCTTTCGCCGTGCCTGATCAGCACGAGCTGCATGGTGTCTTGCGCCATATGGTCCTCCTAAGCAGTTCACTATGGCTAACTATTGCCATGGTACGCCTTGGGACCTTGGGTTGCAACGTCGAAGCGGGCAGTCGACGTAGGGGTTGCGCGAGGGGCTGCGCATGCTCCCAGCATTTATAGTCCGCGCATGCGGGCTCAGAGTTCGCGGACTGAAGGCCCGTCGGTCTCGGCATGTAGTGGGACGCAAGCATGGCGTTGCCACACATGGATAGATTCTGCCTGCGTGAGGTCAAGGAGCCCGTTGAGATCGGCGTCTTCGTGGAATTGGTCAAGAGCCCCAAAGTATGCAAGTCGGTTCGGCTCGCGGAAGACGACTGGTGGAAGATCTGATGCGATGAGGCAAATGTTTTGAAGCAGGCGGGCGGTGCGTCCATTGCCATCCGAGAACGGGTGAATCTCGACAAGCTTCGCATGGGCATAGCATGAGCTCACGAGTGCGTTGTGCGGGGAGGGGGAGTAGGCACCAGCGAAAACAGGCTGAAGCTCATCGAGGAGCTCCGTGACGGCTGTGGGCGATTCCGCTGGGGAGTATCCAACATCATCTGCAACGCCGTAATCCCCCTTTTTGAACGTTCCGGGGCGCTCCCCGCCGGCCCATCGGTCTTCATCATATGTTCCGAAGGTTAAGGTTTCATGCAGCCTGAGGAGCGTGTCTGTGTCGACGGCGCGGCGGTCTGCGATGAGCGACAAGGCCGTTTCCCACGATGCCTTGAGGTTGTTGATCTCGTAAACAGTTCGCACGTCGCCGGTATACCCGACAATACGGCCGTTGTCGAAGATCTGCCTTGTATCGTGATACGTGATTTCGCTGTTCTCGATTTTTCCCGAATGATAGGAGAAGAGCGGAGGGAATGATTCTGTAAGGTATAGCTCCCGCTCTGCTTCGTCCAAGGACTTCCACCAGTCGGCTATTTCGAAGTAGATTTCGGCGCAACTCTTTAGCTTCGCCATCAGAACTCCTTTTCGAGGTAGTCGGCGAGTTTTGGAGATGATTTTGAATTTCCGCGCGACAGGCTGCGCGCCGGTCTGATGGGGTCGCGGTTGGAAATGAGCGTGATGCCTTCATATTTCGCCGCTTCAAGGAGCGAGCCGAATGTTGCAATGTGGCGGAGGACCTGCTCGTCCGTGAGCAGGTCCCCGGCATCGTTTTTCCAAATACGCATCGGCAAAACCTCTCGATTCTGATGCGGGCGTTTTACGGTGTGCACAGCGTAAATATCTGTCTCTTATACACATCTCCGAGCCCACGAGACGTAGAGGAATC
>CABRIF010000153.1 GCA_902470925.1 uncultured Collinsella sp.
CCCGCAGGTGCCGCCCCCGTGCCAGCCTCATCGCTCGCCCGCGCTCCGCGCGCACCTGCTAAAATTAACGATTCCCTGTATCTCGATGGTGCGGCCCGCTCTTTGGGGGTATGCTGCAACCATCCAAACCGCTAGCCAAGAAAGGGCCGTCATGGAAGCAATCCACCCCGATGTCGAGACCGTCTTGTTCGACAAGGACCAGATCGCCGAGATCGTGCAGCGCATGGGTGCGCAGATCTCGAAGGACTACGCGGGCAAGGACCTGGTCCTGATCGCCGTGCTGCGCGGTGCCGTCGTGTTCATGGGCGACCTGATGCGCGCCATCGACACGAAGTGCGCCATCGACTTCATGGCGGTGTCCAGCTACGGTAACGGGGTGAAGTCCTCGGGCATCGTGCGCATCATCAAGGACCTGGATATCGACATCAACGGCCGCGACGTCCTGATCGTCGAGGACATCCTGGATTCGGGCCTCACCCTGAAGTACCTCATGAAGAACCTCTCCAGCCGCCATCCCGCTTCGCTGGAGGTCGCCACCTTCCTGTGGAAGGACGTCGAGGGCAAGCAGGCCGCCATCGAGCCCAAGTACGTGGGCACCCACTGCCCCGATGAGTTCGTGGTCGGCTATGGCCTGGACTTCGCCGAGCACTATCGCAACCTGCCCTACGTGGGCGTTCTCAAGCCGGAGGTTTACTCGTAGTCATGACCGTTCCTGCCAACCGTACCGAGGTCGCCGTCCTGCTCGCTGAGTCCGACGACGGCAACAAGGAGCCGGAGCGCCGCCGCCCCTCGCGCGGCTTTGTGCCCGGACCTTCCAAAAAGCCCGCGGGCGGACCGGGGCCCTCGCGCCTGGGGCTGATCTACCTGGGCCTTGCCATCATGCTGGTGGCCTATCTCCTCTACAGCGCGGGCACCACGCTCACGGCCGGCACGCAGCCGGTCAAGCTGGCCACCAACGAGTTCGTCACGGCGGTGAAGGACGGCCGCGTGAGCGAGGTCACCTACACCGTGACCGACGGCTCGGTGAAGGGCAGCTACTGGAAAAGCGACAAGGACGAGGGCGACAAGGACAAGCTCATCCCGTTCACCTCCACCTACGTGGGCAGCGATTCGCTCGCCGAGCTCATGGCGCGCTTCCCCAAAACCAAGTACGTGGTGGATACCGATGACCCGAACTTTCTGGTCGACGTGCTGGTGAACGTGATCCCCACCGTGGCCCTGATCGCCGTGATGGTCTACTTCCTGCGTCAGATGATGGGGGCCAACAGCAAGGCGATGCAGTTCGGCAAGACCAACGCCAAGACCAACGCCGCCACGCGTCCCAAGGTGAAGTTCGCCGACGTGGCGGGTATCGACGAGGCGGTCGAGGAGCTCGAAGAGGTCCGCGACTTCTTGGCCGAGCCCGAGCGGTTCCGCAAACTGGGCGCCAAGATCCCGCGCGGCGTGCTGCTGGTGGGTCCTCCGGGTACCGGCAAGACCCTGCTCGCCAAGGCGGTTGCCGGCGAGGCGGGCGTGCCGTTCTTCTCCATCTCGGGCTCGGACTTCGTGGAGATGTTCGTGGGCGTGGGCGCCTCGCGCGTGCGCGACCTGTTCAAGGACGCCAAGGAGCAGGCCCCGTCGATCATCTTCATCGACGAGATCGACGCTGTGGGCCGTCAGCGCGGCGCCGGCGTGGGCGGCGGTCACGACGAGCGCGAGCAGACGCTCAATCAGCTGTTGGTTGAGATGGACGGCTTCGAGGACTCCGAGAGCGTCATCCTGATCGCCGCCACCAACCGCCCCGACATCCTGGATCCGGCCCTGCTGCGCCCGGGCCGCTTCGATCGCCAGATCACGGTCGACAGGCCCGACGTGCGCGGCCGCGAGCAGATCTTGCGCGTGCATGCCGAGAACAAGCCGCTGGATGCGGATGTGAAGTTCGAGAAGCTCGCCCAGCTCACCGTGGGCTTCACCGGAGCCGATCTGGCGAACCTGCTGAACGAGGCGGCGCTGCTCACGGCGCGGCGCGGGCGCACCCATATCTCCAACGCCGAGATCGAGGAGTCCATGGAGCGCGTGATCGCCGGTCCGCAGCGCAAGAGCCGCGTGATGAGCGAGGCGGAGCGCACGACGATCGCGTATCACGAGAGCGGGCACGCCCTGGTGGGCCATGTGCTCGACAACGCCGACCCGGTGCACAAGATTTCGATCATCAGCCGTGGGCAGGCGCTCGGCTACACCATGCAGCTGCCGGCCGAGGACCACTTCCTCAAGACGCGCGGCGAGATGCTCGACGAGCTGGCGGTGTTTTTGGGCGGTCGCGTGGCCGAGGAGCTCATGTGCAGCGACATCACGTCGGGCGCGAGCAACGATCTGGAGCGGGCAACCAAGATGGCGCGCGAGATGGTCACGCGCCTGGGCATGAGCAAGGAGCTGGGCACCCAGGTGTTCGGCGAGGCGCAGCATCAGGTGTTCCTGGGTCGCGACTATGCCGATCATCAGGATTATTCCGAGGAGACGGCGCGCCGCATCGACGTCGAGGTGCAGCGCATCATGCGCGAGGCCCACGAGCGCGCCGAGCAGATCCTGGCCGCCCGCCGCGACCAGCTCGACCTGATGGCCAAGGTGCTGCTGGAGCGCGAGACCGTTGAAGGCGACGCCGTGGTTGCCCTGCTCGACAACGAATGGGACGCCTACCTCGAGCGCGAGGGCGCGGACGGGGGCGCTGGCGATGAGGGCAAGGGCGGCGCCGCGGCCGGTGACGGTTCGGCGGCTGGCGAGGCCGGGCGTGCGTCTGGGCGTCGTCCCCGTCAAAGCGACGAGGAGATCGCCGCCGAGGCCGCAGCCTACGCCGCCGCCCAGGCGAGCACCGATGCCGACGGTGCCGAGTCTGGCGCGGCGGACGGCGCCGCTGCGGATGGCGCTACGGCGGATGGCGGCGCGGAAGGCTAGTGCCGCTGAAGCCGATGGCGCTGGTGCCGCGAGTGCTGTCGGCGCTGCCGATGGCCCCGGCGCTGCGGATGCTGCAGGTGCCGGTGCAGAAAGGCGAGCGCGGCTGCCAACGGCGCCCTCGTCGCGGGTTCGCCTTTCGTCCATCTGGAGATCTAGGGTTCGTCCTTTGTCCATCGAGGCGGAAAATGCCAAAAGAGAGGCAAAACAAAAGCAGCCGGCACCGCAGGAACCGAAGAAAAAAGAGCGCTGGAAAAAGACAGACCGCCCGGTAGCCAAAAAGACACTTCGAAAAGAACAGAAAAAGAA
>CABRIF010000154.1 GCA_902470925.1 uncultured Collinsella sp.
ATTCCTCTACGTCTCGTGGGCTCGGAGATGTGTATAAGAGACAGGTGCTGGGCGGCGGGCGGTGCGGGTCTGCTCGGCGCACGGGGCGGCGGGCAGCGCCGCCGTCGAGACGGGCAGCGCATCCGGGCTGCACCCCCCTCCCGGCGGGTCTTCGCCATGCCGGGAGGGGTGTTCGGGCGGCCTCGCGCTTTCGTCCGGCGCCGCATCCCGGGTTCGGATTCCGGCCATCGGCGCATCCCGGGTTCGGATTCCGGCCATCGGCGCAACGAGGGTTCGCGCTTCGTCCGTTTGGGGCCGAAAAACCGCTCCGGATGGACACGGCGCGAACCCTGTTTTCTCAGATGGATGAAAACCGCACCCGAGATTCGAGAAACGTGCAGGGCCGTCCCATCTCGGGTGCGCGCTTCGACCGTCGATGCAACCCGGGTTCGGATTCCGGCCATCGGCGCAACGCGGGTTCGTGCTTCGTCCGTCTGGGGGCGAAAAACCGCTCCGGATGGACACGGCGCGAACCCTGTTTCCTCAGATGGACGGAATCCGCACCCGAGATTCGAGGGGCGGACGGGGCCTCCCCGTCCCGGCTTCGCGCTTCGACTGTCAATGCAGCCCGGGTTCGGATTTCAGCCATCGGCACATCCCGGGTTCGCGCTTCGTCCAACGGTGCGTCCCGGGTTCGCGCTTCGTCCATCGCCGCATCCCGGGTTCGCGCTTCGTCCGTTTGGGGCCGAAACGGACGGCCCCGCACTTTCGCCCGGCGCTGCTACCGGCGCCCGCGGCGGGCGGATTCCCGCAGCTCGCGGGAGCGTTCCCGAATCTCGGCCTTGGATTTGCCGATCAGGCGCATGGCCTCTTCCGGCGTACGGCGGCAAACCAGGTAGCAGCGATGGATACGTGGGTTGCGGGCGAAATCCTCCGGGATGGTCTGGGCCGAGATGTCCTCCAGGACCACGCCGGCGCGCGCCAACGCCTCGACATCCGGCCGGAACGTGCGCAGATTGCAGCTGAAGATCGCCTCGCCGTCGCGGGTGAGCAGGCGCGACAGGCCGATGAGCAGCTCCACGTGGTCGCGCTGCACGTCCCAGGTGCGTCGACCCATCTTCGAGGAGTTGGAGAAGGTGGGCGGGTCGCAGAAGATGAGGTCCCAGCGGTTGCGGGTTTGGCGCATCTCCGAGATCCAGCTCATGACGTCGGCGCGGACGTAGTGGTGCTCGCGGCCGGTGAAGCCGTTCTGGCGCATGTTGCGCTCGGCCCAGTCCAGGTAGGTGTTGGAGAGGTCGACGGTGACGGTTTCCTCCACACCGGCGTCGGCGGCGTAGCAGGTGGCGGTGCCGGTGTAGGCGAACAGGTTGAGGAAGTAGCGCCGGGAGCGGGCGTGCTCGCGCACCAGGTCGCGCGTGAGACGGTGGTCCAGGAAGATGCCGGTGTCCAGGTAGTCGTCGAAGTTGACGGCGAAGGTGAGGCCGCCCTCCTCGATGAGGGGCAAAACGCGCTCGGGGGCGCTTGGGCCGTGCGCGCCGGTGCCATTCGCGCGCACCGGGCCGCGCTGGTTGCCGGGGCGGGACGGATGGGAGCCGGACGCGCCGCCTGTGCTGCCGGGATGCGTGCAGCCGGTGCTCGCGGTCTGTGTCCCCTTGCCGGTGCGACCGGCGCGCTGGGCGTACTGCGAGCCGCCGCGGGAGCGCATGCGCGCCTTGGCGTAGACGCGCTCGGGGTCGACCTGCAGGATGCGCGGGGCGATGGCGAGGATGTCGAGGAAGCGGGCCTGCGCCAGGCCGGCGTCGACCGAGGCGGGCGCGGCGTATTCGGCAATCACCAGCCAGCGGCCCGGGGTGGAGGCGCTGCCCTCGTACAGGTCGATGGCTGCGGAGTAGTCGGGCAGGTCGGCGTCGTAGACGCGATAGCAGGTGACGCCGGTGCGTACCGCCCATTTGCGGCGCTGCTTGGCAACCTTGCGCAGGCGGTTGGCGAACTGTTCCGACTCGGGAACTAGGATGGGCAGCGGCTCGCCGTTGCCCATGTCGAGGAAGGTGGGCGGGGCAGCGTGCGGGTGCGCAGGGCCGGTGCCCCGGCGGCCGCGTTGGGATGCGGCGTGGTCGGCGGGCGCGGCGGCGCCGGTGTGGTCTGTCCGCTTGCCTGCGTTTGCGAGAGTTGACTGGGTTTCGTTACGAGGCGTTTCCGCGTGTGGGGCCTCGTCGCGCGCCGCTGCCGGATGAATCGTTGCGGTTCGCGCCGCAGACGCCGCGCCTGTGGGGGCAGCGACTGTGGCGTTCGCCATGTCTGCTTGCGCGGGGGCGGAGGCGTTTTCGCCTGTGCGGATAGTTGCGCGGGCTCTTGTACGGGCGTGGGCCGCGTCCTCACGGGGCGCGGGTGCGCTCGCATCGGCGGTTGCTTCCGGCGCCTGGCAGGCTGGGTCGTTGGGTGCGGGGAAGCTGATGAGCTGGGCATCCTCGTTGTTCGGCTTGATGGCGAGGATGTTGGCTGCGGGCGCGAAGGTGCGTTCGATGATGCTGTCGCGCGTGAGGGCTACCAGCGGCATGGACGCCGCCGCGCCGTCGGAGCCATCGAGTTCGGCGTCGGTGCGGCGCAGGTCGGCGACAAGGCCGAGCACGCGCGGCAGGCGCGCAAGCGCGACCTCGGTGGTGTCGACGGTGCACGCGCCGACGATGTGCGCGTGCGAGCTGGGCCGGGGAAGCTTGCGGGCAATCGCCTCGGCGGAAGGCTGGACGAATATGACGCGGTTGGCGAGGCCGGCGGCACGGATGACGCGGCGTGCGCAAGCCACGGCGTCGCCGGAGACATCGGTGGCGATGATGCGACCTGCGCGCGCACTGGCCTGTTCAGCGCGGGTGCGCGCCTCGGCAAGCTGGTCTTGCCAGGCTTGCTCGTCAAAGAAGGCCCATCCGCGGAAGCCCCAGCGCTCGCGGTCGAGGCCCGGCGCACGCTGCGCGAGGATCTGCGCGGCTTCGAGAGCGATGCCGCCGCCGGCGCAGCAGGCGTCGATGAGGGTGGGGACTGTCTCTTATACACATCTGACGCTGCCGACGATACTCCTTGTGT
>CABRIF010000155.1 GCA_902470925.1 uncultured Collinsella sp.
CCGCACACCCGCAGCCCGCCGACCCGCAGCCCGCCCTGCGCCAGACGCCCGCTCTTCGCATGGACCCTCACAACCCGGAATGGCATCCGGCCCCGCTCGGCCGCCTGCCGCCATCTTGCTCGGACCTCCGTCGCGCCGCCTTCACCGCGCCGCACGAACCCGGTCCGCAGATTCGACCCGGAAGGGGGCTCGCCCCCGTTCCGCGTGAGAGGGGTGAGTCGCATGACCATGCTGACCCGTACGATGATTTCCCGCGCGCCCCGGGTGCGCAACCAGCTGGCGGAGTTCGTCCGCACCGCCGCGATCGAGGACATCCGCATCCGCTTCGGCACCGGCGAGGGCGGCCTGACGCCCGAGCAGGTCGCCGCCGCGCGCGAGGAGTTCGGCGAGAACGTGGTGTCCTCGCGCAACCAGGACACCCTCGCCTGGCGCGTGCGCCGCGCCGTCGCCAACCCGTTCATCCTCATCCTCGTGCTGCTCATGGCGCTGTCCTGGCTGACCGACGTGCGCCTGGCCGACCAGCCCGACTACACCAAAATCGTCATTTTGGGCGTCATGGTGGTATGGTCGGTGGTCATGCACGTGCTGCAGGAGTCGCGCTCGGCCGCCTCGGCGGCGCGCCTGCTGTCGCTGGTGGGCAGCACCTGCGCGGTGATCCGCCAGCCGGACGGCGAGCGCGAGGTGCCGTTCTCCGAGCTGGTGTGCGGCGACATCGTCCGCCTCGCCGCCGGCGACCTGGTCCCGGCCGACCTGCGCCTGATCGAGTCGAAGGACCTGTTCGTGAACGAGGCCTCGCTCACCGGCGAGTCCGAGCCGCGCGAGCTGGTGAGCGCCCGCGGCGACATGGCCCGGATGGGCTCGACGGTCGTGTCGGGGGCCGCCATGGGCATCGTGTGTCTCACCGGCAACGGCACCCTGCTGGGCTCCATGGCCAAAGACATCTCGGCCCGCCCGCCCAAGACCTCGTTCGAGAAGGGCGTCGAGGGTGTCTCGCGGGTGCTGCTGGGCTTCATGCTCGTCATGGTGCCGGTGGTGTTCATCCTGTCGGGCCTCACCAAGGGCAGCTGGGTGGGCGCGTTCGTGTTCGCCCTGTCGGTGGCGGTGGGGCTCACCCCCGAGATGCTGCCCACCATCGTCACGACCTGCCTGGCGCGCGGCGCGCAGGTGATGAGCCGCAAGAAGGTCATCATCAAGAGCCTGGACGCCATGCAGAACCTCGGCTCGATCGACGTGCTGTGCACCGACAAGACCGGCACGCTCACCGTCGACCGCGTGGTGCTCGAGCGCTATCTCAACGTGGCGGGCGACGACGACGAGCGGATCTTGCGCCACGCCTGGCTGAACAGCCGCTATCAGACCGGCCTCAAGAACCTCATGGACCGCGCTATCATCGCCCGTGCCACCGAGGTCCTGGCCCGCGACGGCGCGCTGCGCTTCGAGGACGCCTACGAGAAGGTGGACGAGATCCCCTTCGACTTCGACCGCCGCCGGATGTCGGTGCTGGTGCGCGATGGCTCCGGCAAGGAGCAGCTCGTGACCAAAGGCGCCGTCGAGGAGGTGCTGGGCTGCTGCGCTTTCGCCGAGTGGGGCGACCGGGTGGTGCCGATGACCGCCGAGATGCGCGAGCACGTGCGCGCCGCCGCGCAGCGCCTGAACGCCGATGGCATGCGGGTGCTGGCCGTGGCGCAGAAGACCGGCGCGGCAGCCGGCGAGCTCACGGTGGCCGACGAGGCCGAGATGGTGCTCATCGGCTACCTCGCCTTCCTCGATCCGCCCAAGGCCAGCGCCGCCCCGGCCATCGCGGCGCTGGCATCCCACGGGGTGACCTGCAAGGTGCTCACCGGCGACAACGCGGCGGTGGCGCTGTCGGTGTGCCGGCAGGTGGGCATCGACGCCGCGCACGCGGTGACGGGCGCCGAGGTGGACGCCATGGACGACGCGCAGCTGCGCGCGGCGGCCGAGCGCGAGCGCGTGTTCGCCAAGCTCAGCCCTTCGCAGAAGGCGCGCGTGGTGCGGGCCCTGCGCGAGGGCGGCCACGCGGTGGGCTTCATGGGCGACGGCATCAACGACGCCGCGGCGCTCAAGGTGGCCGACGCGGGCATCTCGGTGGACACGGCGGTGGACATCGCCAAGGAGACGGCCTCGGTGATCCTGCTGGAAAAGGACCTCGGCGTGCTAGAGGACGGCATCGTGGAGGGGCGGCGCACCTACGCCAACATGATCAAGTACCTGAAGATGACCGCGAGCTCGAACTTCGGCAACATGCTGTCGATGCTGGTGGCCTCCGCGCTGCTGCCGTTTCTGCCCATGGCCTCGCTGCAGCTCATCCTGCTCGATTTGGTGTACAGCGTGACGTGCTTCGCCATCCCGTGGGACCGCGTGGATGACGAGATGCTCGCCGCCCCGGCCCGCTGGGACGCGCGTGGCGTGGTGCGCTTCATGGTGTGGGTGGGCCCGGTGAGCTCGCTTCTGGATATCGCGACGTTCGCGCTGCTCTACTTCGCGGTGTGCCCGCTGGTCCTCGGCGCGCCCTTTGCCGCGCTCGACGACGCGGGTCGGGCGCTGTTCGCGCTCGTGTTCCAAACCGGCTGGTGCATTGAGTCCATGTGGACGCAGACCTTCGTGGTGCACCTGGTGCGCACGGCCAAGGTGCCGTTCGTGCAGAGCCGCCCCGCGCCGGTGCTGCTGGCGGCGGGTGCGGCCGGGGTGCTCCTCATGACCGTGCTGCCCGCCACGCCGCTCGGCGCCCCGTTCGGTTTGGTCGACCTGCTGCCGGTGTGGTATGTGCCGGCCGTGGCCGCGGCGGTGTGCATCTACGCGCTGCTCATGAGTGTGGTAAAGCGCCTGTACGTGCGCCGGTACGGCAGCTGGCTGTAACGGTGGCGAAGCCGACGCTGGCCGCAGAGCCGTGGCGGTGCCGGCCGTAGGGCCGCCGCGGCGGCACCGGCGATCGGGCCCCCGCCGCGGCAGGCC
>CABRIF010000156.1 GCA_902470925.1 uncultured Collinsella sp.
TACACAAGGAGTATCGTCGGCAGCGTCAGATGTGTATAAGAGACAGCTACCATGCCAGCGGCCCGGGCGGCCAGGGCGTCAACACCACCGATTCGGCGGTCCGCGTCACGCATCTGCCCACGGGCATCGTGGTGACCTGCCAAAACGAGCGAAGCCAGATCCAGAACAAGGCTGCCTGCATGGAGATTCTGAAGGCGCGCCTGTACGAGCTGGAGCTGCAGAAGCGCGAGGAGGCCCTGGACGAGATCCGCGGCCCCAAGCACGACATCGGCTTCGGCAACCAGATTCGCAACTACGTCCTGTACCCCTACGAGCTGGTGAAGGACGTCCGCACCGGCGTGGAGACGGGTAACGTCGAGTCGGTGCTGGAGGACGGCGACCTGGACCCGTTCATCATCGGCTATCACCGGTGGGCCACCGAGGCCGCCGACGCCTCCGAGGCATAAGGTTCACGCGGGCTCCGGAAACGGGGCCCGCCTGCGTTGGGGCCTATGCCTTTGCCCGCTCGGCTGGCGGGTAGCGGCCCGCACGCGCCTCCCATCGTTCTTCCAGATGAAGCGTTTTATCATTTTATCATGCTTGTGACCTGCGAAATCTTTTGCTGAATGCGGCCGCGGCGCTGGTATAGTGAGTCCCGTTACCGATTCGTCTGCACCCGAAAGGACGGCTATGGGCACAGATTCGCTCAGGAGCTCATGTGCGCGCGCATCCGATGAGATCGCCCTCATCGCGAACCGCATGCGGCACAACATCATCACCATGCTCGAGGCGGCCGGCACCGGACATCCCGGCGGCTCGCTTTCCTCCGCCGACATCATGGCGACGCTCTTCTTCTCGGGCGTGATGGGCACCGATCCGGCGGACCCGGGCAACCCCGCGCGCGACCGCTTCGTGCTCTCCAAGGGCCATATCGCCCCGGCGCTCTACGCGGTGCTGCATGAGGTGGGCTACCTGGACGCCGAGGAGCTGCTCACGCTGCGGAAGTTCGGCAGCCGCCTGCAGGGCCATCCCGATTCCAACCTCTGCCCGGGCGTGGAGGTCTGCACCGGCTCGCTGGGCCAGGGCGTCTCGATCGCCTCGGGCCTGGCGCTCGGCTTGCGCCGTGGGGCCGCGGCATCCGGCGCGCCTCTGCAGCGCGTGTTCGCGCTCACCGGCGACGGCGAGCTGCAGGAGGGCCAGAACTGGGAGGCCCTCATGTTCGCCGCCCACCAGGGCCTGGACAACCTCACCGTCCTGGTGGATTCCAACAACCTGCAGATCGACGGGCACGTGAGCGACGTCAACGCCGTGCAGCCGCTCGACGCCAAGTTCGAGGCGTTCGGCTGGAACGTGCTGCTCGCCGACGGCCACAGCATCCCGGCGGTGCGCTCCGCCCTCGAGACGGCAGTGGCGCACACGGGCGCGCCCACGGCGATCATCTGCACCACCGTCAAGGGCAAGGGCGTGTCGTTCATGGAGGACCAGGCGAGCTGGCACGGCAACGCGCCGAGCCATGAGCAGGCGCAGGCGGCGCTGGCCGAGATCGATGCGGTAGGCGAGCGGCTCGCCGCTGCGGTGAAGGGGGAGTAGAGGATGGCGAAGGCAACGCGTGCCGCGTTCGGCGAGACGCTGATTGAGCTGGTGGAGCAGGGGCAGGACATTATGGCGGTCGACGCCGACCTGGCGGGCTCCACCACGCTGGGCAAGTTCGGCGCGGCATTCCCGGACCGCTTCGTGGACGTGGGCATCGCCGAGCAGAATATGATCGGCGTGGCGTCCGGTCTGGCGCTGGCGGGCAAGACGGTCTTCACCGGCTCGTTCGCGGTATTCGGATCCGGTCGCTGCTGGGAGCAGATCCGCAACACCGTGTGCGTGTCGAACCTCGATGTGAAGGTGTGCCCCACGCACGCCGGCATCACCGTGGGCCCGGACGGCGAGACGCATCAGGCGCTCGAGGACATCGCGCTCATGCGCGTGCTGCCCCACATGCGCGTGCTGGTGCCGGCCGACTACGAGGCCGCCCGCGCCGCTCTGCGCTTCGCAGCGGCCACGCCGGGGCCGGTGTACGTTCGCCTGGGCCGCGAGACCCCGCTCGCCGTGTACGATGAGCCCTTCGAGCTGGACCGCCCGGCCTTCGCCCGCGTGCTGCGCGCCGGCACGGACATCTCGATCATGGCCTGCGGCGTCGAGGTGGGCATTGCGCTTAAGGCGGCCGCGGCCCTGGCCGAGGAGGGCATCTCCGCCGAGGTCGTGGATGTGATGAGCGTAAAGCCGCTCGACGAGGAGACGATCGCGGCGTCGGCTGCCAAGACCGGCCGCGTGCTCACCGTCGAGGAGCACAGCGTGTACGGCGGCATGGGTTCGGCGGTGGCCGAGTTTTTGGCCGAGCGCGCGCCGGTGCGCGTGAGCCGTCTGGGCATGACGGGCTTCGGCCAGTCGGGCACGGCGGCCGAGCTGTTGGCCCACTACGGGCTTGACGCCGCCGGGATCGCCGCGAAGGCGCGCGAGGTGCTGGGCCGGTAGGCGGCTGCGGCACGGTGCGACGGGTATAAAGGCCCGGTTCCCCCTGGTGAGGAGCCGGGCCTTGCCGGTTGCCGGCGGCGCGTCGCCTGCCCGGTGGCCGTGAGGACGCAGATGCCACAGCGCGCCGTTTGCCGGTTGGTCGAACGGATGCGGATGCTGCGGCGCCGGATGCCGCCGGCGTGCGTCCCGGCCGCGTGCGACACCGGTTTTGCGGCGCACGACACCTACGTTTGTGTGCAGCTTCGATGCTCCTTGGGCGGGGGATTGCCCGAGTTGGTACAATACCTGCCGTACTTGTAGTTGAAATGTACGACTCTAAGGAGCTCCAGTGGGTAACCACTTCCGTACTCCCGGAGACGAACAGGCAGCCCCGCAGACGCCGGCACCCGGTGCCGCCCCGCGTCTGTCTCTTATACACATCTGACGCTGCCGACGATACCCCTTGTGTAGAT
>CABRIF010000157.1 GCA_902470925.1 uncultured Collinsella sp.
TCTACACAAGGAGTATCGTCGGCAGCGTCAGATGTGTATAAGAGACAGGGGTCTACACATCTGAGGCGGAGGGGCCGCCGCCGCGGGAGAGGGAGCGGCCGGCGGCCAGGAGGGCATCTCGCAGGGCGGGTGACGTCGCTTCCGCACGTATACATACATGCGGGGCCGACTGATCCGGCCGCACGAGCAGCCACGAGGAATCGGCAAAACCCAGGCGAAGCCCGTCGAGGTGGCTTACCGCCACCGGAACCATATCGGCCACCACCGGGGGGTTCAGACCGGGAAGCAGCGTACGCAGCATCTCGACGACCTCCCCTTCCAGGCGCACGTCTCGCGCGGCGTAGTAGAACGTGCCGTACGCTTCTTCCAGCTCGTCAACCAGCACGCCGAGCGGCTTTCCGGCATACGCCATCAGCTCGCAGAGCAGCAGGTTCACCAACATGCCATCGCAGGCGGGCGCATCCCAGGGCAAGCCGATACCGCCCGCTTCCTCTGCCCCCAGCAGCACATCGCCTTTTCGCATCTCCCTATAGAGCACGCCGCTCCCGGCCGGCTTCACCGCCACCCGACACCCCAGCTCCTCAACGGCGCGAAGCGTCACGACCGATGCCGAGGGATTGAGCACCACACGGCCCTCCATGCCGCGATTCCGCACCAGATGGCCCATAAGCAGGGCCGCGATCTTCTGAGAGCAGATATAGCGACCGCGCTCGTCGATGGCGGCGGCGCACGACCCGTCGCCGTCCACCACCATGCCCGCCTGGGCGCCCGTGGCAACCACGATCTGCTCGCACTCATCCACCCACGGCTCGATGGGCTCGGGGTGTATGCCGTCGGTCGCCTCGTCATCGCGTCCGTGAATCTCGGCCGCCTCGACGCCCATCACGCGCAGCACGTTCGCCAGGTACCCGCGGGCGGCACCGTACATGGAGTCGCAGACCAGCTTCAAGCGGGCGGCGGCGATGCGCTCACCGTCGACCAAATTCACCAGGTGGTCGAGATAAGGCGTGACGAAGTCGCACGAGGAGATGGGGCCGCGCGCATCGGTTGGGTCTTGGTCGATGGCCTGGGCAAGCTCCTCGTAAAACTCCTGCGTCCCCACGCCGCCGTCGGCCACGCGCACCTTCATGCCCAGGTAGTCGTTCGGGCTATTACCGCCGGTCACAATCACGCCGCCGCATGCACGGGCGTCGGAAGCCACCGCCCACGACACCGCCGGCGTGGGCGAGACGCGATCGGCAACCTTGACAGACAGGCCATAGGAGGCGAGCACCCGGCCCGCCAGCCATGCGGTGCGCTCCGCCGCAGGACGAGCATCGTAGCCCACGTATACCACAGCTTCCGGCGCCTGATGCGACCACACCTCTGCTGCCGCTGCCGCGATGCGCACGACATTCTCTTCGGTGAAATCGCCGTCGAGGCGGGCCCGCCATCCGTCTGTATCAAAATCAATCATTGCGCCCATGCGCACCTACACCCCTTGCGGTGTTCGTGGTCGGTTGTCTCCAACGTTGAGGTATACCCCATGCTCCCCGCATGTAGCACCCTTCATCACTCTCACAGGGGTGTGGATATTCCCTGTGCACGAAAAAGGGCGCGCGCCGGATGCATGTGGCGCGCGCCCCTCAAGCGCTATTCGTCGATGTTCGAGATGCCCTGTTGCTCCAGGTAGTCGAGCCACCGCATCATGGTGTCCTCGGACAGCGCATGCTCCATCTGGCACGCCTCCTCGTCGGCGCGCTCGAACGCAACGCCGAGCTCCTTGGTGAGAAACGCGCGCAGCATCCGGTGGCGACCCCACACGGCCGATCCGATCTCGCGGCCCGCCTCGGTGAGCATGACCTTGCCGTAATGCGGCTGCTCGACCATGCCCTGCGCCTTCAGCGCGGTGATGGCCTTGTTGACCGACGCCTTGGAGACGTTGAGACGCTGGGCGATGTCCACGGAACGGATGCCAGTCTCCTCGCCGCCCTCGCGCTCGATGCGGACGATACACTCCAGATAATCCTCGTTCGCCATCGTGAGGTGGGGCTCACGGGCGCTTTCTTCTGCGTTCATAGGGTTTCCCTTCTCTAACCTTTGAGCTGATTCTACCCCATCGGTGCATGATAGCGTCAACCGCGGGCGCGCCGAACAACGCCGGACGCAAGGATACAAGCGCAAGGAGCGGGCGCCTGGCCGCGACGGGCGGCCAAGGGGTCGCATGCGAGCAAGGACCTATCGGCATGGGCTAAGCGGCGCGGCGACATGTGCCGACGCGGCTGCGGGCAATGCGCGGGCTCCCGCTGGGAAGCGGGGCGTCGACAGGCAGCGCACGGGCGGCGGAGCTGGGAGGGCGCGGACACGCGATGCAAAGCGGCGGGAGGGCGCGGGGCTCCCGATGCGGGGCGGCACGGGCGCCCAAACACGCTACAGTAGAGCTGTTCGCAACAACCCAAGGAGGCCTCATGGACCAGCCCGATGTACTTGAACGATTCCTACGCTACGTGCAGGTTGACACGCAGTCGGCCGACGAGCACTGCGACCGCGTGCCCTCGACCGACATCCAGTTCGACCTGGCGCGGCTGCTCGCCGATGAGCTGCGCGAGCTCGGCGCGCGCGACGTTGCCGTAAGCGAGCACGCCTATGTGACCGCCTGGATTCCCGCCAGTGCCGGATCCGAGGACAAGCCGCGCCTGGGCCTCATCGCGCACCTCGACACCACCGAGCAGGCCCCCGGATATGGCGTGAAGCCGCATATCGTGCACTACGAGGGCGGCGACTTGGTGTGCGGCGAGGTCGACGGCGCGCCGGTGTCCATCTCCCCCGCACAGCTGCCCGCCCTGCTCGACCTTGCGGGCGAGGACCTGGTGTGCACCGACGGCACCACCTTGCTGGGAGCCGACGACAAGGCCGGCGTAGCCGAGATCATGGCCCCTGTCTCTTATAC
>CABRIF010000158.1 GCA_902470925.1 uncultured Collinsella sp.
GGACGGGGTGGGCGGCTGTCTATCTCCTGAGTTGGCGAGTGCCGGGAACTGAGCGTCGGGGATGGGCGGTCGGCTGCCTGTCATCCGGAACGCCGGCGGCGGGGCGGTCTGCTGCTCGCGCAGGCGTGCGAGGCGTTGCCAGCAAGATTGCCTGACAAAGCGATGAGCAAGGCGGGTGCGCGTGCGACGTGCATCCGCCTTGTTGCGTAAGACTCGCATGTCGCGAGCCGACAAACCCGGGTTCGGCTTTTGGTCATCCAGCAAACCCGGGTTCGTCTTCGGGCCATCCATCAAGCCAGGGTTCGGCTTTTGGCCGTTGATGAAAATCGGGTTCGTCCCCTGTCCATCTGAGGCTGTTTTTTGCCTCTGGATGGACGAGGGACGAACCCGATTTTCGTCGATGTCCCAAATACGAACCCTTGTTTAGCTGAACGGACAAAACCCGAACCCTGTTTGGGCAAAGGAGTTCCGAATCCGAGCCCTATCTAGTCGCATGTGAAAAGGTGAGCCGAAGTTTGGTCGTCGGACAAAATCCAAACCCAGATGTGACGGAGGAGAGAAATCCGGAATTCAGGTGGGAAAAGGCGAAATCCACACCCGGATTCGCTGGGTGAAACCCGAACCCGGGTGCGGCAGATAGAAGGGCTTCGGCCCCATCCGCCCTGCGGCCGCCTTAGAAATCGTCCGGGCTCAGCGTCTTGACGAATTCGTCGAATCGCTCGAACTCCTCGGCGGAGGGGCCAGCGTCGCTGCGATACGACGTGCTGCCCACGCGGTTCATGATGTCGTCCTCAACGTAGATGGGGGCGTTGGCGCGTACAGCCAGCGCCAACGCATCGGACGGCCGCGCGTCGAGCGAGATCTCGAAATCCCGTTCGGTTTGCTGCGTCGCATCTGGGCAAAGGATCACGGTGGCGAAGAACACAGGCGCGTCCACACGGTTGATTTCCACACGCTCCACCTTCGCCCCCAGCGAACGGATGGTTTCCAGCAGCAGGTCGTGCGTGATGGGGCGCGGCGGCGCGGGCGTATCGATGCCGTGGCCAACCGAGGCCGCCTCGAACGAGCCAGTTTGAATGGACAGTGCGCGCAGCGGCGCATCCGCGTGTGCGCTGGCGGTGCGCTCGCGCAGGACGATGACCGAGGGAACGGGGCCGGCGGCCATCATGATGGATTCGATGTCAACGCGGATCATAGGGCACCTCCAAATGATGCACGGGTGTATAGGCGGATGCTTTGGTAGGTAATGGTACCCAAAAAAGGACCGGTCAACCTCGGCATCTTTGCGGGCGGATACAATTGGCCCTTTTTATCGATGCGCCAGCGCGCGTGGTTAAGACGAGACGCGTTGCGATCTCAGGTACTCACGCAGACCGGGGAGCGCGAACCGCAGGATCCCGCGCCGCGTCTCCTCGATGGCTCCGGCTTCGAGCAGGCGCTTCTTGTACGTGGAGACATGGGATGAGGGCTTGCCCAGACGCTCTTTGAGGTCCGCCTGCCTGGTGAGGCCGTCGTCATGCGCCATCGCCTTGAGAAAACGGATGTCCGCGGGCGAGAGTTCCGATATGGTTGCATCGAGGACGCGGCTGATGAGCTCTTCCTGCGCCACGGCAGAACCTCGGACGACGTCTTCGAGTTCGATGGTCGTCCTGTTGCCGGCGGCATTCCACGACCTGTATCCAACCAGCTGGAACATAAACGGAAATCCGTCGATGGCCTCGATCGCCGCGGAGAGGGCTTCATCATCGATGGTCTTTCCTCCCTGTTCTGTTGTCAGGCGAAAGGCCTCGCGTGCCTCGTAAGCGGGGATGGATCCAAGGTCGTGGCGCGCCGCGCGGCGAATGAAGGAGGTCGACTTGCCGGAGAGCAGGTTCGACACGTGGTGGGGCAGCCCCGCCATAAGCAGTATGACACGCCGGTCTTCGCGCACGAAATGCTGGTAGGTGGTGACAAGCTCCGTCATCCCGTCGAGCGAGGGATCGATTTCGTCAACGGTGATAAGGAGGCCGCAGGCATGTTCGTTGAGCTGATCGATGAGGCCGGACATGCGCGACCGCCAGTTCCCCGGGGCGGGTGCATGCGTTTCCCATGAAAGGCTCCCCACCGATCCAATGCCGATGCTGGTCAAAGTCCGTCGGGGAGATTCGGGAAGGAGATGCGCGCTTGCCGCGACGCTCTGCTGCCAGATGTCGTCAAGTATGGTTCGAGATGCAGTGACGTTCGCGGTAACCCAGCCCATATGCTGGGCTTCATCCGCCAAGTAGGTGAGCAGCGCGGTTTTTCCCGTGCCACGCGCTCCTACGAATAGCGTGCAGCGATTGGGGTTGTTGTCGGGATGCTCGAAGGCGTCCAGGATGTCCTGTATGAGCTCCCCACGTCCGGCAAGATAAGGCGGGACCTTGCCGAATACCGGCGTGAAAGGATTTGCTGCAAGATTGCTCGCCTGATGTGGTGCTGCCATGGTGTCACCTGCGCTTTCTACAGTGCCGTGTATATCCTCATGGTACCCGACATGCGCTGTCCCGTTGAGCGATTTGAGTTTGTTTTACCTCTTTTAGCTTCTTTTACTTTTTTGAGCATTGCAGGTAGAACGCTAAAAGTTGTCAGAGTGCAGGGCTGGGGGACCGCAATATGGAGCAGGTTCGAAGGCTCCTTCAGAAAGTTTTAAAAAAGATGTTGACTTGCCTGATGAATCTGGGCTATTATTTCCCCTGCGTTGGACCTGTAGCTCAGTTGGTCAGAGCGTCCGGCTGATAACCGGGAGGTCACAAGTTCGAACCTTGTCAGGTCCACCACCTCTTTCGCAATAAACACCCCAGCGAGAGCCGAGTCGCCGCTGGGGTGTTTATTACTACTGGGGATATAGCTCAGCTGGGAGAGCGCGGGCTTTGCAAGCCTGAGGTCAGGGGTTCGATCCCCCT
>CABRIF010000159.1 GCA_902470925.1 uncultured Collinsella sp.
TCAGATGTGTATAAGAGACAGGTCTGCGTCTGCGAACCGCGCTGGCAGCCGAGTCTCGCGCCTCGCGTCTGCGTTCCTCGCTAGCACCCCGTGCCGGCGATCCGCACTCGCGACCTGCGCCTGGGCCTGTGTCCTGCGCTCGCATCTGCACCCGTGCTCGTGAACCGCGACCTGAGCGTGCGTTTGCGACTCGCATCCGTATCCGCGCCTGCGATTCGACTCGCGAGGCGCGACCTGCGCCTGCGCCTCGCATCCGCGCCTGCGGCCTGCGATAGCGCTCGCGACCCGCACTAGCACCCGCGTCCCGCCACGCGGCACGCGACGGCTCGCTGCGTGGCGCACCCGCACCCAGCACCCGCGCCCGCGCCCGCGCCTGCGCCCCGCCACGCGACGGCTTGCCGCAACGCCCGACCGCGCGCCCAGCGCACCGGCGCGCGTCTATTTGTTCCGACCCCACTCGATTGAAGGGAGGCCCTTCGTGCACCGTCACGCCCCGTCGCCCACGCGCGACTCCGGATACCTGCGCCAGTGGATCGTCGCCATTCCGCTGCTGCTGATCCTGCTGGCCTTCCTCATCAACAACACCGCCCAGCTCAACCAGGTCCTGGTCGAAGACGCCCATACGAGCGTGGAGGACACCGCCACCCAGATCGACGACGATGCGACCTTCCGACTCGCCATGTTCGAGAGCTACGTGGAGGACGTGGCCAACGGGCTGTCGAACGCGGATCCGGCGCGCCCTCTCGACCAGCTGCTCGCCAGCGAGCAGACCACGACGCTGTTCGACTGCATGTATATCGTGAACTCCTCGTTCGAGATCGTGGCCTCAACCGATACAACCGAGAACGTCACGAGCTGGATGAAGGGCATCGACGCATTCCCCGCTGAGCCGGCGGTGTTCTCCTACAACCAGATCGGGTTGGCCTTCACGGCGCCGATCTCGCGCGGGGACACAACCGGTCTTACCTTGGTGGGCATCCGCCTGACCTCGGGCACCGGCCCGTTTTTCAGCGACAAGAACTACCTCACGTCGGGGTTCAGCGCCCTGGTCGACAACAAGGGCAACCTCGTGGCCCCGGCATGCGGCGTGATCTCCGACGACCTGCGCGCCTCCTGGAAAACCGAACCGGTTGCCGGGTTCGTGCAGCAAGCCATAGAGGCGGTCTCCGACAATACGAGCCATACGGCCGTTGAGCTGCGCGACGTGTCCTCCTATGTGGACGGCTCGGGCTACATCGCCGCCAGCGCCCTTGATGTCAACGACTGGGTGCTTGTCACCTATGTGCCCGAATCGGTGTTCGCCGAGCGTGCGAGCACGATGCTGTCGCGCTACCAGGTTGCCATCGGCCTGTGCGTGGTGAGCTTCGTCATCGTGCTCATCGGCATCTGGCGCGGCCACAGGCACAGCCTCGAGCGCGTGCGCGACGCCCTGTTCATCGACCCGCTCACCGGTGGCAAGACGGTCGCCGCATTCGAGGATGCCGCGCGGCGGATCGTGGCGGAGGCGGCGCCCGGCACACTCTATGTGCTGCATCTGGATATCGTCGGGTTCAAGGACCTGTCCGAGCGCATCGGTGCCAAGGCGGCCGACCAGCTGCTCGTGCAGGTTGCTCGCGCCCTCGAATCCGAGGTGGACGACGTCGAGCTCGCGGCCCGCGGCGACCGTGACCGCTTCTTCGTCCTGCTGCGCGAGCGCGATGACGCGGCGGTGCGCGAGCGCATCAAGCGCATGTGCGACCGCATACACGCGCGTGTCGCGCCCGCGGCGGTGTCCACGGTCGATCTGGCGTGGGGCGCCTGCATGCAACGCGGGCGCAAAGCCGAGCTGCGCGTGCTGGAGGACCATGCCATCCGCGCCGCCGAGTTCTGCACCCCGGCCGAGCCCTGCGTGTTCTACAGCCACGACCTAGAGCTGCGCCTGGCGCGCCGGTTCGAGCTGGAGCGCACGTTTTCCGAGGCGCTCGAGCGCGGCGACTTCGAGGTCCACTTCCAGCCCAAGGTCTGCCTCAGCTGCTCCTGCCATCCATCGGCCGAGGCGCTCGTGCGCTGGCGGCATCCGGAGTACGGGATGATCTCGCCGGGCGAGTTCATCCCGCTGCTCGAGCACAACCGGCGCATCTACGAGCTCGACCGCTACGTGTTCGAGCGCGTGTGCCGCATCATGGCCGGCTGGCAACGCACCGAGCTCGCCGATGTGACGGTGTCGGTGAACCTCTCGCGTGTCGGTCTGGTCGACCATGGGCTGTCGGTCATCTATGAGATGGCCGAGATCAAGCAGCGCTACGGCATCCCCGATCGAAAGATCGAGATCGAGGTGACCGAATCGGTGGCCAACGACGCGCATCTCATGGAGGTCGTCCGCAGTGCGGTGCCGCTGATGCGCCGGCACGGGTTCCGCTGCTCGCTCGATGACTTCGGCTTCGGCTACTCCTCGCTTGCCACCTTGAAGGACTTCGAGATGGACGCCGTCAAGCTCGACCGGCACTTCTTCATCGATGCGAACGAGAAATGCTGGCAGGTGGTGGGCGCCTTCATCGAGCTGGCGCATGCGCTCGGCCTCGACGTGGTGGTCGAGGGCGTGGAGGACCCCGATCAGGTGGAGCGGCTGCGCGACCTCGGGTGCGATGCCATCCAGGGTTTCGTGTTCGCCCGTCCCATGCCGCGCGCCGAGTTCGAGACATGGTCGCAGCACTTCAGGGCGGAGCGTGCGCAGAGGAATGGTATGAGTGTTGTGTAACCAGTTGGCCATATATGTACAATGCGCTTGCATCCAGCGGGGTCGATTTATAAGATTATGCCAATCTTTTTCCCGCCTGGAACGGGGTGGGAATGAATACATCTGTCAACCCTGTCTCTTATACACATCTCCGAGCCCACGAGACGTAGAGGAATC
>CABRIF010000160.1 GCA_902470925.1 uncultured Collinsella sp.
ACGTCTCGTGGGCTCGGAGATGTGTATAAGAGACAGAGTTAAATCCCAGAAATGGAGCCAACCATGGCCGAATTCATCTATCAGATGCACCAGGCGCGCAAGGCGCATGGCGACAAGGTGATCCTCGACGACGTGACCTTGTCTTTCTATCCGGGCGCCAAGATCGGCGTCGTGGGTCCCAACGGCATGGGCAAGTCCACGCTGCTCAAGATCATGGCGGGTCTCGAGGAGGTCTCCAACGGCGATGCGCGTCTCACGCCCGGCTACACGGTGGGGATTCTGCAGCAGGAGCCGCCGCTGGAGGAGGACAAGACCGTCATCGAGAACGTCCGTCTGGCCTACGCCGATCTGGCTGCCAAGGTCGAGCGCTTCAACCAGATCTCGGTGGAGATGTGCGACCCCGATTGCGACATGGATGCCCTCATGGCCGAGATGGGCCGTCTGCAGGATGAGATCGACGCCGCCGACGGCTGGGATATCGATTCCAAGCTCGGCCAGGCCATGGACGCCCTGCAGCTGCCCGATTCCGACATGCCGGTGAGCGTGCTGTCCGGCGGCGAGCGTCGTCGCGTGGCCCTGTGCAAGCTGCTGCTCGAGGCCCCCGACCTGCTGCTGCTCGACGAGCCCACCAACCATCTGGACGCCGAGTCCATCCTGTGGCTCGAGCACTTCCTCAAGAACTATCCCGGCGCCGTGCTCGCCGTCACGCACGACCGCTACTTCCTCGACCATGTGGCCGAGTGGATCTGCGAGGTCGACCGCGGACACCTCTACCCGTACAAGGGCAACTACTCCACCTACCTTGAGACCAAAGCCGCGCGCGTGGCCGCTCAGGGCCAGCGCGAGGAGCGTCTGGCCAAGCGCATCGCCGCCGAGCTCGATTGGGTGCGCTCCTCCCCGAAGGCCCGCCAGGCCAAGAACAAGGCTCGTCTGGCCCGCTACGAGGAGATGGAGGCCGAGGCGCGCGCCAGCCAGAAGGTCGACTACACCGATATCCGCATTCCCGTGGGCCCGCGTCTGGGCTCCAAGGTGCTCGTGGCTGAGCATCTGCACAAGGAGTTCGACGGCCGCGTGCTCATTGACGATCTGTCCTTCACCCTGCCGCGCAACGGCATCGTGGGCGTGATCGGTCCCAACGGTGTGGGCAAGACCACGCTGTTCAAGACCATCGTGGGGCTGGAGCCGCTCACGAGCGGCAACCTGGAGATCGGCGAGACCGTCAAGATCTCCTATGTGGACCAGATGCGTGGCGGCATCGACCCCGACAAGACCCTATGGGAGGTCGTGTCCGACGGCCTGGATATCATGCAGGTTGCGGAGAACGAGGTGCCGAGCCGCGCGTACGTGGCGAGCTTCGGCTTCAAGGGCTCCGACCAGCAGAAGCGCGCCGGCGTGCTCTCCGGTGGCGAGCGCAACCGCCTGAACCTGGCGCTCACGCTCAAGCAGGGCGGCAACCTGCTGCTGCTCGACGAGCCCACCAACGACCTCGACGTCGAGACGCTCTCCGCGCTCGAGAGCGCGCTGCTGGAGTTCCCGGGCTGCTCCGTAGTCATCTCCCACGACCGCATGTTCCTCGACCGCGTGGCGACGCATATCCTGGCGTGGGAGGGCACCGACGAGAATCCCGGCATCTGGTATTGGTTCGAGGGCAACTTCGAGAGCTATCAGGCAAACCGTGTCGAGCGCCTGGGCGAGGACGCGGCGCGTCCGCATCGCGTGCACCGCAAGCTGACGCGCGACTAGGCATGCGGCGTTGCCGGCGTCGTGAGGGCTTGTTGGATGCTGCCGTGGGTCCCTGGGCAGTTGTCCGCGGCATCTGCGCACCGTAGCGATCCGAGCGCCCTGGCAGGGGTGTGTGCTGCCCCGCGCCGCAGCAATCTGAGCTCCCTTGCATGGGTTTATGTGGTGTTGCGATCCGTAGCAATCCGAGCAGCCTTGCATGGGTTTGCGCGGTCTCGCGCCGTCGCGTGTGTGCGGCCCCGTGCACCTTGCCAATCTGAGCCCTTTTACATGGGTTTATGTGGTGTTGCGAGCCTTGCCAATCTGAGTTCTCTTGTACGAGCTTGTGGACTGCTCCGCGCTGTTTTTAGTTCTGGGATGGGTGGTTGCAACCCCGTGATCCGGGGTTGCAACCACCCATTTCCAAGCGCCCAGGCACGATTCCTTTCGTGCTTTCAAGTGTCCGGGCACGATCCCCTTCGCGCCTTCAAGCGCCCAGGCACGATTCCTTGCTTGTGAAGTTTGCTGCATTGCGGCTTTGCCGCTCGGGTGCGAATGGGCGGTATGACCGAGCTCTCTGAGGGAGTTGGTCGATGCATGTGGTCGCAGCGGCCCCTCTTGTCATCGATTGGAGGGGGCTGTTCTCGCTGGCGGGCCAGGTGTTCGCTGCTGAAATCAGTCAAGACTCTCAAAAATAAATAGCAGTGACATTATATCCAGTAGTATGGCTCATCGCAGATTGACGATGGGGCCGTGACCGCATCCCATGGACCCGAGTGGTCGCAAAGTACATCTAATGGGTGATTGAGATCGTATACAGATGGCGAAATGAGGTCGGTGGGCAGTTTCGAGGCGTTCGTTCGCATCTTTTCGGTTGTTTCAAAGCATCGGGGATTTGGAATTGGATCTATGAATACGATTGTCGGTGACGGAAACACCCATTAGATGCGGTTTGCGACCACAAGGATCCTGCAGTTCGACGGTGCATAATATCCTGATCGGAAATACCGAATAATATGCGTTGCTGACATAGTATTGTGTATGGCGTATCTATGGAGTGCCGGGGATTGGCCCAAATGGCTCAGACGACGCCGCAAGGGGGATAGCCTGTCTCTTATACACATCTGACGCTGCCGACGATACTCCTTGTGTAGA
>CABRIF010000161.1 GCA_902470925.1 uncultured Collinsella sp.
CAGATGTGTATAAGAGACAGGGTCGGGGTCGTCGGGGTTGGTGTTCGTACGGGTCCAGATGACCTGGTTGCCTGCGCCCGCGCCGCCGCGCAGGCCGGGATCGTCGTTGTTGAAGATGTGCTCCAGGCCCTTCACGTTGGCGGCACTGCCGGCGGCGGCGAAGCCGAAGACGTTACCGAGCTTGTCCATCTTGGAGTCAACCTGCACGCCTCGGGGGATGAAGCTCGCCGTCACGCCGATGGAGCCGCCAGTGAGGTCGCCTGTGACGTGCACGTGGTCGCGGCGCGTGAGGCGCAGGTCGATCACGCGGCCGCCCTTGCCGGTGTTGCCGGTGACCGTGGGGGCGCCGGAGAGCTCGATGCGCCCGTAATCCGGATTGGACCACTGGAAAATGCCGCAGCCGGAGTCGGCGTGGGGGTTCTTGTTGTTCGCCACGACCGCGTTGCCGCCGAGCTTGAGCGTGGTGCCCTCGTAGACGGTGACGGCGGCGGTGGTGCCCAGGCCCGAATACGAGGTGTTGTCCACGACGTGTGCGTTGCCGTCGATGGTGATGGTGCCCGTGCAGCGGCGCGAGCTGATAGCCGAGGCGCTGGTGATATCGAGGTTGAGCCGGCCGGATTCCAAGCCGATGGTGTTGTTCGAGATGCAGGCGTTATCGGTGACGGTGAGCGTGGGGCGGGCGTTGTTGCCGGTGTTCGGATAGTTCACGGCGTCCATGAAGATGGTGCTCGCCAGCCTTGTCTCCTGGTTGCCGGTTATATGGTTGTGCTGCAGGGTGGCGTTGCCGCCCACGGTGGCGTGCGAGGTGCCCCAGATCGACACGATGCCGAAGTTGCGCGCTTCGTTGTTGGAGATCGTGGCGTTCCCGCGCATGGTGAAGGTGCTGTTGTCGTCTGGGTTGCTGTCGTCGTAGCGCCAGCGTCCCACCGCCACCACGCCGTCGTTGCCGGAGCAGTTCTCGATGTGGGCGTTGCCGTCCATGGTGAACGACGAGGCGTCGCGCACGTAGACGGCGCCGCCGCGCGAGGCGCCGCCGCTGTTGCTCACGGTTGCGCCGAAGTTGCGCGTGTTGGTGATGGAGGCGTTGCCGTCCATGGTGAACGTGCCCCTGTTCGTGACCATGACGCCGCCTGCGGCGAAGGCGACGCATTTGTCGATGGTGGCGTCGTCGTGCATCTCGAAGGTGGAGCCGTCCACGTAGACCGCGCCGCCGAGGTTGAAATGCGCCGAGGTGGCAACCTGAAAGCCGCAGTTCTCGATGCGCGAGGTGCCCGTCATGACCGCGCGGCTGCCGCCGGCGACGCGCACGGCGCCGCCGGAGCCGTCGACGGTCTCGGTGCTCAGCGAGGAACCCTTGTCGGCAGGGGCGGCGAAGCCGGTGATGGTGGTGTTCTCGAGGGTCACCGAGGCGCCGTCGAGCGCATCGATCGCGCGGTTGAAGCAGGCCTTGGTGTAGCGGCTCGTGCCGGCGAGCGTGAGTCCCCGCACGGTGAGCGAGGCGTCCGCGCCCTGCACGGCGAACAGGGGCGTTTTGCCGGAGGCGGCGTTGCCTGACTCGAGCGTGATGGTGGGGGAGGTGCCGGCGGCGGCCTCGATGGTGAGATGGCAGCCGGCCGGGATGGTGGGCGTTTTCTTCGTGGTGCCATAGGGGGTGACCGTCGTGTCCCGGTGGATGACGATGGTGCAGTCCTGCCCCTGCTGCATGCGGGCGATGGCTGCGTTCAGGGCATCGATGAGGTTGGCGTAGCCCTCACCGTCGATCGTGGCCACATCGCTGGCGCGCAGCTGCTGGGGTGCTGGCAGCAGGGCGGGGATGGCGCCGTCAAACCCGTCGTCAGCTTCCTCGTCCGCGGCGGCATCGGGGCTCTGCTCATGTGCGGCGCCGTTGGGGGCGGCGTCTTCAGGCGTCACATCGGCCGAGGGCGCGGCCGAGGCGCTCCCGCCGCGGCCCTTATCGCTCGGGGTCGAGGCGCCTTTGCCGTCTTCGGCTGCGGACGAGGCATCGTCGGCGTGCGCGCCGGGGTCCGCAGACATTGCGGCACCGACGGTCGCCCCGGGTTCTGGCTGAGCGAGGGCGACGGTGGAGAGCAGGGGATTGAAGGCGAGCAGGCCGATCAGCGCGGCGCTCGCGGCGATCGTGGCAAGGTGGCCGGCGCGGGTGCGGCGGGTGCGGGAAACACGGATGTTGCGCATGGCGTCTACGCCTCCTGGCTGGTTGCGGTTGCATGGGAATCGGTGTGCCGGCGGCGCTTCGCTGCGAGTGCGCCGCCGGCGATGAGCGGGCAGGCGAGGAGCATGAGCGCCAGCAGGATCGCTGAGGTGTCGCCCGTTTTCGGCAGCAGACCCCAGATCTTGTCGAGCGGGCTTTTGCGGCCGCCGCCCTGCGGGGTGCCGGGCGTCTCGCTCACCGTCCAGCCGACATCCGACGTCTTGCTGCCGGCCGCGTCGCGCACGATGCAGACGGCTTCGGAGTCGGAGCCGCCGTTGGGCACGAAGAGCTCGATGGAGAAGACCTGGCTGTCGTAGATGAGGTCGCGCTGGCTGCCGGAGACCTGGCGCAGCGTGTAGCGGTAGGTCCCCGCCTGCGTGTCCGGGCAGGCGAATGTGATGGTTGCGCTGTCGTTGCCGCGCATCTGCCATGTCCAGGTGCTGCCCGCAGCGCCATCCGGCATGGGGGCTGCGGCGTCTTCGGCGGCAAGCTCGTAGGAGACTGCGATCTCGCGCTCGGCGAGCGGGGCGGAGGTGCGCTGCCACACCTCGAGGGTGGGCATGTGCGCCTGCGCGCTCGCGACGGTGCTGATCCTGTCTCTTATACACATCTCCGAGCCCACGAGACGTAGAGGAAT
>CABRIF010000162.1 GCA_902470925.1 uncultured Collinsella sp.
CCCGAGCCCGCGATCGGCACCCATACCATCCCCGACCCCGCCGCCAGCACCTCGCCGGAAGACACCGCCGAGATCGACGTGGCGGCCGTCGAGGCCAAGCTGAGCGACCCGGGCTCTACCCAGAGCTTCGAGGCCATTACCGAGGACCGCATCGACGCCGACTCCACCTTCGACGCCGGCACCACCACCTCGCTCATGTGGGGCGCCCGCTCGGACGTGGGCTGCGTGCGCGGCCACAACGAGGACTCCTACCTGGTGGCCTCGCCCCTGTTCTGCGTATGCGACGGCATGGGCGGGCACGCAGCGGGAGAGGTCGCCAGCGCCATCGCCGTCGAGACCATCGCCAAAACCGCCCCGAAGGCCGCCAACCCCGCCCTGCTGGGGGCTGCCATCGAGGCCGCCAACGCCGCCGTGATCGAGGCGGCCGTCAACGGCGTGGGCAAGCCGGGCATGGGCTGCACCGCCACCGCCGCCTACGTGGACGGCAACACGCTGGCCATCGCCCATGTGGGCGATTCGCGCGCCTACCTGCTGCACGAGGGCACCCTCATCCGCGTCACCCGCGACCACTCCTATGTCGAGGAGCTCGTGGATGCCGGCGAGATCACCGCCGACGAGGCCCGCGTCCACCCCAACCGCTCCGTCATCACCCGCGCACTCGGGTCCGACCCCGCCATGTACGCCGACCACTTCCAGCTCGGCGTCCAGGAGGGCGACCGCCTCATCCTGTGCTCCGACGGCCTGTCCAGTATGGTGCCCGACGGCGATATCGAAACGATCGCCACCCAGTCCAGCACCGCCCAGATCTGCACCGACAACCTTGTGGACGCGGCGCTGGCCGCCGGCGGCGCGGACAACGTCACGGTCGTGGTGGTCGACATCGTCAACGACGGGCACCTGAAGCGGCTCGCCTTGAAGCGGCGGCGCAACGTCTTGATCGGTCTGGCCATCTTTGCCGCGATCGTGGCGCTGGCCGCCGGGATCACGTTCATGAGCATCACCGGGTCGGTGTATCTGGGCGTGAAGGACGACACCGTGGCCATCTACACGGGCATCCCCAACGCGCCGTTCGGTCTCAAGCTGCACTGGCTGGAGGACGAGACCTCCGTGCGCCTCGCCGATTTGCCCGAGGATACGCAAAACCGCCTGCGCAGCGGCATTCCGCAGGACAACATGGACGAGGCGAACCGCACGATCGCAAACTACCGCGACCAGATCGAAGAGCAGAAGAGCCGTCAGGAGCAAGACGCCGCCGCCATCCGCAGCAGCCGCGAGCAGGATAGCTCGTCGGGCGACTCCGACACCGCAAGCTCCGATGCGGACGGCACCGCCGCCGCGACCGATTCCACCACCGATGCCACACCCGAAGGAGGTGCCGCGCAATGAGCCGTCGCACGACCGAGTTGTTCCTGCTCATCGCAGGCGCGTTCCCCGTCACCCTGCTGTACGCCATGTACGTGATCACCAGCGGATCGGCGCTGTCGTTCGAGACCCTCGCGGTTCCGCTCGGCCTGTTCGCCGCATTCGCCGCCGCGCATGTCGGCGTGCGCCTGTTCGCACCCGGCGCCGACCCGGCCATCCTGCCGGTGGTCTTCGTGCTGAGCGGCATCGGCATCACGTTCGTCACGCGCCTGGCGCCCGAGGCCGCCATCGGCCAGGTGATGTTCCTGTTCGTCGGCGTGGCCCTCATGGTGGGCACGCTGGCGGTGGTGCGCAACCTCGACATCATCAAGCGCTATAAGTACACGCTCGGCGCCATCGGCATCCTGCTGCTCGTCCTGCCGATGTTCATCGGCACCGAGATCTACGGCTCCAAGCTGTGGATCAAGATCGGCAGCTTCCAGTTCCAGCCCGGCGAGTTCGCCAAGGTGTTCATCGTGCTGTTCCTGGCCGGCTACCTGGCCGAGAACCGCGAGCTGCTCTCCATCTCGAACCACTCCATCCTGGGCTTCAAGGTCCCGCGCCTGCGCCTGCTCGCGCCGCTGTTCGCGGTGTGGGGCGTCTGCCTGCTCGTGGTGGCCTTCGAACGCGACCTGGGCAGCGCGCTTCTGTTCTACACCATCTTCCTCATCATGCTCTACGTGGCCACGGGGCGGGCGTCCTATGTGCTGATCGGCCTGGTGCTGCTGGCCGTGGGCGCTTTCGGCATGTACAAGATCATGAGCCATGTGCAGGTGCGCTTCCAGATCTGGCTCGACCCGTTCTCCGATGCGCAGAACCTCGGCTACCAGCTCGTCCAGTCCCTGTTCTCGCTGGCCGACGGCGGCCTTGCGGGCGTGGGCATCGGCAAGGGCATGTCCTACATCATCCCGGTCGTCGAATCCGACTTCATCTTCTCCGCCATCGGCGAGGAGATGGGCCTGCTCGGCGGCGCGGCGGTGCTGTTCCTGTTCATGCTGTTCGCCGTGCGCGGCCTCACCACGGCGGCGCGCGCCAAATCCGACCTTGCGGCGTTTTCCGCCGCCGGCCTCACCGCGGCCATCTCCTTCCAGGCTTTCACCATCGTGGGCGGCGTCACCCGCCTGATCCCGCTGACGGGCGTCACCCTGCCGTTCATGAGCCAGGGCGGCTCCTCGCTGCTGGCGAGCTTTGTGATCGTGGCGCTGCTGCTGCGCGCCGGCGACGAAGCCACCGGCCGCGAAGCCGAGCTGACCGGCACCGGCGTCGACCTCGCCGCCGCCGGC
>CABRIF010000163.1 GCA_902470925.1 uncultured Collinsella sp.
GTCAGATGTGTATAAGAGACAGGCGGTGTTGATGTCGCTGGTGGTCAAGCCGTCGGCGACGTTCGTGCCTACGGTGCTGGATCCGGTTGGGGTGGCGGAAGGGCTGCCGTCCGCGGTGTGCGAGGCGGCGCCAGATGCGGCGGACGGCTTTTTCGACGTGTTCTTCGGCGCGCTCGTGTCGCTCGGCCCTTCCTCGGGCATGTTGCCGGTGCGTTCGCAGATGGTCTGCCAGCCGGCCTGGGCGAGGGCGAGGGCCGCGTAGTCGGGGCGCAGGACGTGTGCGGCCTTTTCACGCGTTGCCTCGGCGGGCAGGCGCTTGAAGAGGGCCTCGCCCGAGAGATCGAGCTGCAGACTGGCGCGGTCGGTGCGGATGGTGAGCGAGATGCGGGCGTCGGGATGCTCGGTGTCCACGTTCGGGCGCGAGCCGCGGGTGCGCGCGAGCCGGTCGCAGATGGCGTCTTTCACGCGCAGGGCGGCGAAGTGCGTGTTGCGCAGCTCAGCGTTGGTGCCGTGCGCGGAGACGGCGATCGTGGCGTCGGGGCGCAGGATGTCCTCCCAGGCGAGGGCGCTGGCGTTCTCGTAGAGGTCGTCGGCGTCGAGGCAGCCGATGCGGGCGACGACGCAGAATACGCGGCTGGCCAGGCGCGACCACAGGCAGGCGCGCTGCGCGTCGGCGGGCGCGCCGGCGAAGACGACACGTCCCTTGAGGCGGCGAATGCTCTGCAGGCCGAGGGCGCGAAGCTCGTCGGCGAGGGCGATCTCGAACCCTTCGGGGCAGCTGGCGTAAAACTCCATCGTGGGCCTTTCTAGGGGAGGGCTGTTGGCCGTTGCCGGCCTGGGGGTGCATGTGATGACCTTTCATTATGGCAGGTTGTATGCGCTGCGGTGTGCGCGGGCTGTGGCGGGTTTTCCGCATCGCGTCCCGTTTGCGCGGTGCCTGGAGGCTCGTCGTGCTTGCTCACCGGAGACTGGGCTGCGCCTCGGCTGATCGGTCACATGCCGCGCCGGGCCGGGAGGGGTGGCGCATCCAAGATTGCCGGCTGTGCACGACTGCCGGTCATGCGGGGTCGTCAGCCGTACACGACTGCCGGTCATGCGAGGTTGTCAGCCGTGCACGACTGTCAGCCATGCGGGGTTGCCTGCGCACGGCTGACAGCCATGCGAGCTTGCCGGTCGCGTGCGGCTGTCAAGCATGCGCGATTGCCGGCCATATGTGACTGTCAGCTGTGCACGATTGTCAACTATGTACGATTGGCTGGTGACCGAATGAATATTGTGCTCTCCCTTCTTGAGAAAATAGCAGGTAGAATCCCTATTGCTTTAAATGGTATGGATCAACAATCATATGATAGCGCTACCAAATCGTACACAGCTGACAGTCGTGCATATCTGACAGTGGTTTCGTGCACAGCTGACAGTCGCACACGGATGACGGAGGGGCCGCACATGCCCGACCGCCGCGCATGGCCGACGGTCGTGCGCGGCCGACAGCGGGTTCGCGCACGGATGACAGTCGAGCGCGGATGACGGAGGGGCTGTACATGTCCGACGGTCGCGCGTGGTTGGTAGTGAGACTGCGCACGGCTGGAGGCAGGGTCGTGTATGTCCGACAGCGAGGTCGCGCATGGCTGACAGTAGTGCGCAGACGACAGTGGATTCACACGCGGCTGACCACCGCGCACGGCCGACAGCGGCTTCGCGCGCAGATGCCGGTGGGGCCACACATGCCCGACGGCCGCACGCAGCCGACAGCAGATTCGTGCACGGCAGACAGTGGCCAGCGCGCGTGTTCTGCTATAGCCTGCTGGCGACGAACGAGAAGGTGGTGTGCTCGCCGCGGTAGGTGGAGATGGAGTACTCGGCGGCCTCCCCGTGTTCGTTCCAGCCCAGCGTATGCAGTACGAGGAGCGGCTCGCCGGCCTCTATGTCGAGCACGGCGGCCGTGGCGCTGTCGGCCCGGGCCCCTTCCAGCGAGTATTCTGCATTCACAACGGGCTTGCCGGTGCTGGCCAGCACATCGTACAGGCGGTTTTCCCGAAAGTCGACGGTCTCGATCTCGGGGTAGCGGCTGCAGGCGATGTAGCTTTCGGAAAAGACATTGGGCTCACCGTCAACGTAGCGGATGCGCACCAGGCGGAACACCTCGTCGTGCACGGAGACGGCAAGGCGGCTGGCCACCTCCTCGTTCGCCTTCGTTCGCCTGAACACCAGCACCGTGGTCTCGACCTTCGCACCGGCGGTGTTCGCCTCATCCTCATAGCTCCGGATGCCCAGCGAGAACGACTGGCGCACCTTGGGATGGCAGACCACGGTGCCCCTGCGCCGGCGTTTTTCGAGGTAGCCATCGTTGACGAGAATCTGGACGGCCTGCCGCACGGTGGGGCGACTCACGTTGTAGAGGCTTGCGAGTTCCATTTCAGACGGGATGATCTCGCCCTCGGCGTAGGTGCCATCTTTGATTTTATTGAGAAGGTCTTCCTTGATGTGGACGTACAAAGCCGGCATGGGCGTGCTCCCAAACTAGATATAACGCGCCGTCCGTTCTGCTCGGTTTGGCGCGAACCTGCGAGTAAGTTGCTATAGAGCCATGATATATCATGATGAATGATTCATTTTCTCTAAATGAAGGTAATATAGCTGTCTCTTATACACATCTCCGAGCCCACGAGACGTAGAGGAAT
>CABRIF010000164.1 GCA_902470925.1 uncultured Collinsella sp.
GAGATTCCTCTACGTCTCGTGGGCTCGGAGATGTGTATAAGAGACAGGTCGGGATCGGTGTACACGTCGCCGATGTCGGTGCTGTCAACGCCCACCACAGCCGCCAGGTCGCCCGCGCCCACCTCGGTGCACTCGGTGCGGCCGAGATAGTCGAAGGTGAAGAGCTGCTTGACGGTCGCGGTCTTACGCTCGCCGTCGTTTTTCACCACGAGGATCTTGTCGCCGGTGTGGATGGTGCCGGAATACACGCGGCCGATGCCGATGCGGCCCACGAAATTGGAGTGATCGATGGTCACGCACTGCATGGCAAGCGGACCGTCCACGTCGACCTCGGGTGCGGGCAGGTTGTTCACGATCATGTCGAGCAGCGGGTACATGTCCATGTTGCCGTCCTCGGGGTCGAGGCGGGCGAAACCGTTCATGGCCGAGCAGTACACCACGTGCTCCATGGCGAACTCGAGCTGCTCGTCGGTAGCGCCGAGGTCGGCCATGAGGTCCAGGCAGTCGTTGTAGGCCTTCTCGGGGTTGGCGCCGGGACGGTCGATCTTGTTGATGACGATCATGATGGACAGACCGGCGTCGATGGCGTGACGCAGCACGAAGCGGGTCTGGGGCATGGGGCCCTCGAACGCATCGACAAGCAGCAGGGCGCCGTCGGCCATGCGCAGCACGCGCTCGACCTCACCGCCGAAGTCGGCGTGGCCCGGGGTATCGATGACGTTGATCTTCACGCCGTTATAGCTGATGGAAATATTCTTGGCGAGAATCGTGATGCCGCGCTCGCGCTCCTGGTCGTTGGAGTCGAGCACGCGCTCCTCCACCTGCTGGTTGGCGCGGAACGCGTCGGTGGCGCGCAGCAGCTTGTCGCACAGGGTGGTCTTCCCGTGGTCGACATGGGCGATGATGGCAATATCCCTCAGATTCTCTACGCGCATAGGCGTCCCCTATCCCTTATGCCGATGCGGCGCAAGCGCGCATCGGCTAACATGGCAGATTTTTCGGTGAACGGTTGTTACCAAAAACGGTATTGTATATGACCCTAGATCAGAGGAGGTTCCTCACCTGCGGGTTCAGGGTCGCTCCACATAAAGTGTTCCCCGGTGCCGGCGCCGCTGTATAGCAGGTAGGCGGAGTAGCCGTTTGCCATGCCGCGCTGGTAGAAACTCACGATAATCGCGTCGGCAAACTCCCCGTCCAGCTCAACCGCGCCGGCATATGCGATGGCGTAGCGGTCGATGGGACCCACATGGTCGGACGGCACGCCTCCCTGATTCATCTCGATAAAGTGGCGCGCGCCGTCGATGCAGGCCTGCGGGCCGTCTTCGGTGAACGCCGCCTCGTAGCGCGCAGAGGCAGCGTCCTCCACGCAGAGCAGCACACCCGGGTCGTCGCCGTCGGCGAGCGCGTTCAGGAACTCGTCGAGCACATCGCACACCATGGCGTCGAGTTCCGCCGAGACCTCCTCGGTTGCAGCCGCGTCATCATAGGACTGCCCCGCTGCGTTCAGATTGTTCGACGTGGTTGTGGACTCCGCCATGGTTGCTTCCCTCTCTAGACGGCCCCGGTGCACGGGACCCGCTTTTCCACTCCAAGCATGCTCCAGCTTAGCACGCGTGCACAGGCGCGAGCAGGACATTCGCGCGACGGGCGCGCCACCTCGCAGCTACACCTCGCCCGCGGCGACCGCGCGGGCGGCGTCGCGATCGTCCAGCAGCTCACGTGCCCGTTCGCGCAAGGCGGTGAGCTGGCCACTCGTTCTGATAAGGTCGCAGATGGCCCATAGCGCTAGCGTGCTGAACACCGGCAGGCCGAGGATACCCAGCATGCCACGCAAACGCGAGGTGATCAGGGCGCCGAGCGCACAGACGGCCAGCACGCCTGCCGCGCGGTGACGTATCTCCTGAACCGTCCGGATGCTCTCCAGAACCGCCAACCGAGCGGTCTCGGCAGCCTGCGCGCGGCGATGGGCCGCCTGTCGGATACGAAACGCCCGACCGGCGGGGTCGTCTGCCGCCGCGTGAGCCCGGCCCGGTTGCTCACGAGCCGCGCGGGCCGCTCCGGCACCCGGGCGAGATGAACCGGCTTGGGCAGGTGCACCGCTCTGAAAGCAAGCGGATGGGTTGCCCCTCAACAGCTCATCCCGGGCTGCGTTGATGCGCGCCATCTGCCGCTCCGCACGGGTACGCAGACGCTTGTTGGAACCATATTTGTCCGGATGCATCATCTGGGTGAGTTCCCGATGGGCGGCAAGGATGTCCTCCCGGGTGGCTCCGCGATCGAGACCGAGCGTGACCAGCGCTTCATCCGTTGTCATGGGCACGCCTCCTCACCCCTTGCTTCCGTCCAGATCGTCGTTAGCCAGGTTCCCGGCTCGCCGTGACCCTGAGTTTACAGATCGTCGGTGCCCAGGGTTCCGGCTCGCCGGTGACCAATGTTTCCAGCCCGCCGTGACCCTGGTTTCCAGCTCGCCGGTGCTCAGGTTTCCGCGGAAGCGGCAACCTTGTCGCAGCCACAGTATGCCAACAGATCATGCCATGCGCACGCCGCACCGAGCAATAAAAAAAACCGCGACCAGGCGGCCGCGGCTTTACCAGACTCGGGTGGAGATAAGGGGGATCGAACCCCTGACCTCAGGCTTGCAAAGCCCGCGCTCTCCCAGCTGAG
>CABRIF010000165.1 GCA_902470925.1 uncultured Collinsella sp.
GTCGGCAGCGTCAGATGTGTATAAGAGACAGTGAGTGAGGAGCCGAGCAGCAGGCAACGCGTCCGCACGGCGGTGCGTGTGTTCAGATGCAAGGGTTCGTTCATCGTCTCGTTCCTCTCTTGGTGTCCGCTGTGCTGCCAGCATGCGGCGATGTCTGCTGGCAGCCGGTGCGCTCGACGGCGGTCTGCTGCGTGTTGCGGCGGCGCCGGCGCGCGTGCCGCAGGACCCCCCACCCGATCGCGGCCGCAGCGGCCACGGCGACAAGGAGCCACCACCAGCGGTCCTGCAGCCACGCGAGCAGGTCTGCGGCGCTGTTCTCCAGGCCGGTCCCCTCGTAGCGCTCCTCGGTGAAGGTGTTCTCGAACGTCTCATCGCTGATGCGTCCCACCACCAGGAGTCGACCGTTGGTGGAGTCGGTTGAGCAGGTGCTCAGTACAAGCAAACGGTCGCTCGCCGAAAGGGGCGCATCGCGCCAGCGCTCGGCCGCTTGCTTGAGCTGAGCCGCATAGGGCTCTTGGGTGCCGGCAGCTACCGGCATGGTGTAGAAAGGGGTGTTGTACGCATCGGGGACGCGCACAACACCCACGATCTCGAGACCGTGGTGCGCATTGTTGAAAAACACGTCGCCGTAGCGGTGTTTTTCGAAATACGCCTCATCGGTGAAGTGGTCCAGGCCGCCGAACATCGCGTCCTTGTCCATGTGGTGGCCGTAGACCAAGGTCACGGCGTCGCTGAAATCGCGGGCGCAGCGCCAGTCGAGGAACAGCGAGCCGCTCAAGGAGTACTCGCCCACCGGGCTCGTGCTCAGGTACTTCTCGTTGTTGTCCGTCTGCACCAGCGGATAGTCGATATTCGTGCCGAAGATCTGCAGCCAGCCCACGGTGTCGGGGTTGATGGTCGAAAGATCTTCCCATGAGGGCGTGCGCTCGGCTCCATCGGGACGGTAGACGCGGTAGTTGGAGGCGTCTGCCTGCGCGTAGACCGCGCTGGTGTCCCACAGGGAGTAGATGCCGAGGAACGCCATGCCGATCAGGCAGATGAGCAGGGCGGTATCGATACCGGTGCTCGCCAGGCGAATGGCGCGGCGCACGTAGCGACTCATGGGAAGATCCTAGCCGGGTTGCCTGTTAGCGGACCTGAAGGGCGCGCTTGCGGGAGTAGACGTAGAAGCCCAGGCCGCCCGCGGCAATCGCGATCATGAGGATCGCGGGCGCGTTGTTGATCAGGATGCCGGTGGGGGTGGTGCTGTCGTCGTTGTTGGTGACGACGAAGCTGTTGTCCTTGCCGGGGGCATAGTCGACCGCGCCGGAGCCGGAGAAGCCGTCGGTGTCGTCGGTGTCGTTCACGGCCGCGTTGTTGAACATCGCGGAGGCCTTCCAGAAACGACCGGTCTTGCCGATCTCGGTCTGGGCCTCGGTGACGGTGACGGTGGTGCCGGTGGGCAGGCTGCCGGGGAAGGAGAGGATGTAGCCGTTCTTCATCTCGACCGTGGCGGTGAACTGCTCAGCCTTCTTGAACTCGATGGTGCCGCCGTTGCCGCCGGTGAGGGTGGCCTTGATGAGGTCGACGTCATAGCCCTGCGGAAGGGTGAGCGCGATCTTGAACTGGAAGGCCTGCTCGTTGTTGGCGTACGCGCCGGTGACGGACTTGGAGACCTTCAGCTTGTTGTCCTCGTGGTTGTCGACCGAGTTGGTGAAGATGAACTGGCTGGCCTTGGGGTCGACGTTGGTGTGGGTCTCGTCGGAAGAACCGGGCGTCGGGTCGATCTTCTTGTCGGCGTCGCCGGGGGTGCCGGGCGTCTCCTGCTTGTAGACCAGGATGATGCCGTACTTCAGCTTGCCGGCGTTGTCGGGGTCGTTGGCGATGGCAACGTCAACGGTGTAGCCTGCGGTGCTGTAGGTGAGGCCAGGGATGTTGCCCTTGGTCTCGCGCACGATGTAGCGGTAGGTGCCGGCGTGCGGGAACGTGGCGTTGGGGTCGACGGGCAGGAAGGCATCGCCCATGACGTGGCCCACGGCCAGGCCGTTCGTGCTCGAGGGCACGGAGATCTGGAAGTTCTGCAGCGCGGGCGGCAGCACGTTCGTGTCGCCATCGGTGCTGTACGGGGTCACGGTGAAGTCGAACGTGCCGGCCGGCGTGGCACCGCCGTCCTGGGAGGTGACCTCCTTGGTGACCGAGATCTTGTCGGGCGCGGTGCCCGCGTTGGGATCCGCGTAGGCGGAAACCGGCGCAAACGCGTTGAGCGCCATCGCGGCGGCCAGAGCGCAGGCCCCCGCGATGCCCGCAATGCGATTGCGGAAGCTCGTGTGGCCGGACGTGCGGCCAAGGGTTGCCGAAAGCATAGTGATCCTCCTTATGTCACTATTTACATAGCAAAAATAGTATTGGTCGCGAGACGACGACGGGTGCGCGACGATGTCTCATATGAAACGTTCTGTCTTGTTTTTCATCGCATTGTGCAAATAATCGCTGAAATCGAATTCACTCCTGCCCCCCCCCCCTCCTGATTTTTACAAGTCGTCTTTTTGCAAGGGCGCAACC
>CABRIF010000166.1 GCA_902470925.1 uncultured Collinsella sp.
TACACAAGGAGTATCGTCGGCAGCGTCAGATGTGTATAAGAGACAGTACCTGTTCAGATACCCTACACGCAGCGCTCTCGGCGCGCCGGACGCGATGTCGAGCACCTCCAACTTGAGCTCCTCGACATCGGCCAGAATCTCCCGTGCACGCCGGTGAAACGCCTCGCCGGCCGGGGTGAGCGTGAAGCCGCGTCCCGCGCGGACGAGCAATGCGCAGCCGAGCTCCGCTTCCAAAGCCTTGACCTGCTGCGATATGGCCGACTGCGACACATAGCACGCCTCGGCGGCACGGGTGAACCCGCCATGGTCGACCACGGCGCAGAAATACGTCATCTGGCGAAACAGCATCTGAGTCCCATTCCACTCCACACTACATAAGAACTTCTTATCATTGTAATCACAATGTTGAATTGTTCATCTGTATATCTGATTCTACGATGTCATCGACTTGAAACCACGTCGAAAGGACCATCCGATGGCATCTGCACCCCAGATCACCGACCGGGCGCGCGCCTATCACGAGCGCATGTTTCCCGGCTATGTAAGCGCCTTTTTGCGCACCGACCCCGAGTTCATCGAGCGTTTTGATAACTTCGCCTTCGACGAGGTGGTGAACGAGGCGGCAGGGGGCGCAGACCTACCCGAACGCACGCGGTTCATCGCCATCCTGGCGGTGCTCGCCGGCAGCCAGGCTGTCGAGGAGTTCGGCGCCATGGTCCCGGCCGCGCTCAACTTCGGCGTCAGCCCCACCGAGGTCAAGGAGCTTGTCTACCAGTCCAGCGCCTACCTGGGCATCGGGCGCGCCTTCCCCTTCCTGAACGCCGCAAACGACGCGCTGCGCGCACGCGGCATCGAGCTGCCCCTCCCCGACCAAGCAACCACCACGCCCGAAACCCGCAGCAGCGCGGGCACCGAGGCGCAGGTCGCGATCTTCGGCGAGCGTATGCGCGGCTTTCGTGAGAGCGGCACCGGTCGAGGTGCGCACATCAACCGTTGGCTCACCGACCACTGCTTCGGCGACTGGTACACGCGCGCCGGGCTGAGCCTCGCCGACCGCGAGCTCGTCACATTCTGCCTGCTCTACGCGCAAGGCGGCTGCGAGTCCCAGCTGCGATCGCACATCGCGGCGAACATCCGCCTCGGCACGGACGCCGACCAGCTCGGCAAAGTCGTGTCGCAATGCGTCCCCTTCATTGGCTACCCGCGCAGCCTCAACGCCCTCGCCTGCATCGAGCAGGTCGAGCAGGAGAGCCGAACCGCGCAGGCGTAAGCCGGCAGCCGAAACGCCGAATTCCTCCGGCCGCAATCCATCGCCACCCCTCACATCCCGTCACTCAGCGGCACGGTGCCGCAGCAACTATGGAAAGGACCTCCCATGAACAACGCAACCACTTACCTGATCACCGGCGTCTCGTCCGGTTTCGGCCGTGAGATGGCCGAACAGCTGCTCGCCGCAGGCGCCACCGTCGTGGGCACCGTGCGCAGCGTCGCGAAAGTCACCGACCTCATCGAGCGCTACCCCGACACCTTCGACTGCAAACTCCTCGACGTCACCGACGTGCCCGCCATCCACGCCGTGGTCGAGAACGCCTGGGAGCGCCACGGGCGCATCGACGTCGTGGTGAGCAACGCCGGCTATGGCCTGTTCGGCTGCGCCGAGGAGCTGACCGACGCCCAGATCGACCACATCGTGGCCACCAACCTGGTCGGGTCGATCCAGGTCATCAAAAGCGCGCTGCCGCACCTGCGCGTCCAGGGCGGCGGGCGCATCATCCAGATGTCGACCTACGGCGGCCAGGTAGCCTATGCGGCCAACAGCATGTACCACGCCACCAAGTTCGGCATCGAGGGATTCTGCGAGGCGGTCGCCCAGGAGGTGGCACAGTTCAACATCGGCGTCACCATCGTGGAGCCGGGCGGCGCCCGCACCGAATTCCGGTACGGCTCGGCGCAGGTGGCCGAGCTCATGCCCGAGTACGCGAGCTGCCACGGGTTCCTCGACATGCTCGACGCCAGCCAGGGCCTCGCCCCCGGCGACCCGGCGCGCATGGCCGCGCGCATCATCGAGAGCGTCGAGGCCGAGCCGGCGCCGCTGCGCATGGTGCTGGGCAAGCGCGCGCTGTCCGAGACCCTGCGCGCAACCCGGGAGCGCCTTGCCGCCTTCGAAGGCATGGAGCAGCTCGCCGCCTCCGCCGACTTCCCCGCCGGAGCGTAGCCGCACCCGATCGCGCAACCGCGCGCAGTTTGGGGACGGGGTCGTTTGGGACTGCGGACGAAAAGTTGGACGCACGGCGTCCGTTTGGAGGTCCGCATGAACTATCCTGAGGGCATGTTCGAGAGGGCGCGCGAGCTCGCCGCCGAGGGCCTGGGCGCCCGATCGATAGGGCGCGAGCTCGGCGTGGGCAGGATGACGGCTTGGCAGCGCGGACGGCCTCGACGCGCGCGACCGGGGCGATGGCCGTCGAGAGCCTCGAGACGGC
>CABRIF010000167.1 GCA_902470925.1 uncultured Collinsella sp.
GGGGTATCGTCGGCAGCGTCAGATGTGTATAAGAGACAGTGCGGGCCGCGAGGACCGCGACGGGTACCGCGGCCGCAGCGGGCGCGCAGGTCGCGACGGCGGTTCGCGCCGCGACCGGTTTGCTGACGACCGCTTCGACAACGAGCGCGGAGACCGTCGGGGCAACCGTGGCGGGCGCCGTGACTTCGAGGACGGCTGGAGCCGACGGGATCGCCATGAGGGCGACAGCGACCGTGGCGGCCGTGGTGGCCGGGACCGCTTCGAGGACAGCGGGCGCTGGGATCGCGAGGACCGCGGAGGCCGGGGCGGGCGCTGGAACCGTGATGACCGCGGAGGCCGGGGCGACCGTCGGGACCGCGAGGACCGCGGCGGGCGCCGTGACCGCAGCGACCGCTTCGACGGCAACCGCGACGACCGCCGCAGCCAGGGTCGCTCACGTCGGTTCGACAGCGACCGCTTCGACGGCGGGCGCGATAGCCGTGGCGGGCAGCGCGCGGGCCACGGCAGCGGGCGCGGGGGCAACCGCGGCAACGGCCGCGAGGCGTGGCGCAACTACGACGAGCCCAACGAGCGTCGCGGCCGCGGCGGGCGCGGCGGGCGCGGGGGCTCGCAGGATCGGTTCCGTGGGCCGCGGTCGGGTCGCGGGCGCTCCGGCGGCTCGTATGACTCCTCGCGTCGCCCGGGGGACCGCGGCGGACGCTGGTAGGCGATTCGACCTCGGTTGCTGCATGCGCCACGGTGCATGGACATAGAGAGACCGCTGGCAGGCGGCCGCAGAACGGGCATCGGCTCGTTCGGCGGCCGCCTTCGTTGTTCTGGTATGCTTGCTGCCAATATATCGAGAATCCCGTCGCGCTCCACGTGCGCGGACCTACGTCCGGCGTCTGCAGCGCGGCATGAGAAAGGAGGCGCACGGTGGCCGATCAGACCGAGCGCACGCCCGAGCGCTCCCGTGAGCTCACCCCGTTCGAGGCGGCGGGCCTGCCGCCTGTCGAAGTGCCGAGGCCCGTCTCGACCACATCGGCCGAGCCGGGTGCATTCGGCTTCCGTCTGCGCTGGCTGCTGGCGGCCGTCGGTGCGTTTTTCTCCGTGTTCGGCATCCAGTTCGGCTCCGCAATCGTGGGCTCGGTCGCGGTCGTCGCTGCGTTTCTCGCTACCGGTCACGACCCGCTCGATGCCGATGCGTTCATGGGTCCCTTGACGCTTGCAGCCCAGCTGGTCACGCTTGCGGTGTTCTATCCCTGGTGGTGGCACCTGCGCAAAACGTCCGCGCTCGCCGCGCGCCAGTCCCGCGGTTCGCGCGCCGTGCGCATCCTGGCGGTGGCGATGATCGGGCTGGGCATGCAGCTCGTGATCGCCTATGCACTCACGTTCATCCTGCCGCTGTTTCCAGCGCTCGAGGCGGATTATGCCGAGGTCATGGACTCGCCGGTGCTGAACGAGCTGACGGTGCTGTCGATGGTCATCGTGGCGATCGGCGCGCCGGTGACCGAGGAGCTGGCATGTCGCGGCGTGATGCTCGAGTTCGCCATCCGCGCATTCTGCCCGCAGCATGTGCCGGCGCCGCGGCGCCAAACGTTCGAGGAGGCGGGCGCGCCGGTTGCATCGGTGCCGGTCGCCCCGCGCGTTACCGTGCCGTCGCGCAGCTTCTGGACGGCCAACGTGCTTCAGGCGCTGCTATTCGGCATTTTGCATATGAACATCGTCCAAGGGTGCTACGCCTTCGGCATCGGGTTGCTGCTCGGCTGGGTGGCCTGGCGCACCGGCAGCGTGCGCGCCAGCATCGGGGTGCACCTGGTCATCAACTTCTCCTCGTTTTTCGTGGAACCCGTCACGGCGCTGTTGGGTAGCTTCGGCACCGTGCAGGCGGTCGTGTTGTCGGCAGCGCTGCTGGCGGGAGGCATCCGTCTGTTCGCCACCCACACCCAGCCCGTTGCCGCGGGGTGAAAACGTGCGCACAGCTCCTCAACTCGGCGGCCGGCTGCAGTCTGGGTCGTGCGCCGCACCTCGGTATCGGATCTGTGCGCGGGTCTTGACAGCCTGCGCGCCCTGTCTGCCTAGCGCGGGGAGGCTCTGTGTGCGTACGCTGCGTGTGCGCGCTCTGTGCCGGCTTTTGCGCTGACCCTCGCGCCGGCAGCTACATTGGCGCTGCGCTTCCGTAGCCGAGCGTCGGATTCTGCCCGTTAATGCCGGTTGGCGCCCTGCCTACCTTGGGCGGCGCGGTTGCGGGCGTGCGCGTTCGCGGCCTTGTTGGGCGCGCCGAGCGGCCCTTTCTTGCTGTTGTTCCGTCCGGCTGGCTTGCCCTTGTTGCCGCCGCGCCCCGTCTGCTTGCCGACGTGCCCCGCACGCATGCCCTTGCCGC
>CABRIF010000168.1 GCA_902470925.1 uncultured Collinsella sp.
CGGTAGAGCCATGCGCCGAACAGCATCGAGACGGCGATGACCGCGAGCCAGAGCAGCTGCTCCATCCAGGAAGCCTGTTCTGCCATACTGCATGTCCCCTTTCATCGGACGATGCGCGCCGCGCCTCCACACGGAGAGCCGCAGCGCGCATGCACAGGTGTCTTACAGCTCCAGCTCCATCAGGCGCAGAATCGCCAGGATGTAGATCTTGAGCGCCTCTTTGAGCTGGGCCTCGTTTGCCGCCTCGTTCGGGCCGTGCATGGCACCGGCCCAGGCGGGCAGCTCCAGGCTGTTGTCCTCCGGGCCGAACGACACCGCGCGGCCGAAGTTGCGCGCATAGGTGCCCCCGCCCATCGAGAACGGCGCCGCCTCGCGCCCGGTCACCTCACGGTAGGTGTCGAGCAGGGCCTGGACCGCCGGGCTATCGGCCGGCGTCGAGAACGGCTGCTTGGTGCGGCCCGGCTCGAACGTGCCGCCGAAGCGCTCCGCGCACGCCTGGCAGGCAAGCGTCAGCGCGCCGACCGTCGTGCTGTCCGGGAAGCGCACGTCGATCGTTTGCTCCAGACGGCCGTCCGCCACCGCGATCACGCCCGCATTGCAGGTAAGCGCACCGAACGCCTCGTTCTCGCTGGCGATGCCCAAACGCTCGCCAGCCGTGTCGGCATGCACGACAGCCAGCATCTCGAGCGCATCGCGCTCGGCGGCGCAGAAGCACTCGGGCATCGCAGCCACCACCTCGCGCAGGTACGTGACGACAAGCCCCACAGCGTTGACGGTGCCGGCGGGCAACGACGCGTGGCCGCCGATGCCGTGCGCCACGACACGGCTGCCGCCATCGGGGGTCGCCTCGATGTGCAGACGGTCCGCTTGCGCCTGGGGCGCGGGCAGCTGGTCGGCGGCGATTCCAAGCTCCACCACCGATTCGCTCGGAATGGCGTTGCCGGCCTCGGCGCCGCTCCAGCTGCGAATGGCGCCGCCCACGATCGGCGCGCTCGCGAACGTCCCCTCGAAGCAGCCCTTCTCGGCGTTGCAGACCGGGAACTCGGCGTCGGGGGTGAACAGGAACGCCGGGTCGTCGTGGTGCGCGCGGTAGTGGTGGACGTCGCTCATCCCCACCTCCTCGTCGCACCCCAGAAGCGCCCGGAAGGTATAGCGCGGACGCATGCCAGCGCGCAGCAGAAAGGCGCCGGCGTAGAGCGACAGCACCGCGGGCCCCTTGTCGTCGATCACACCGCGGCCGAGCAGCCAGCCCTCACGGCGCTCCATGGCAAACGGGTCGCTCGCCCACCCGGGACCGGCCGGCACCACGTCCACGTGGGCAATCGTGGCCACCTGCTCGGAGCGCTCGCCGGGGATGTCGGCGATGCCCACGTAGCCCTCGTCGTCGCTCACCTCATACCCCAGCTTGACGGCGATGCCCAGCGCGCAGTCGAGCGCATTGCGCACCGGGGCGCCGAACGGGGCGCCCGGGCGCGCCGCGGCGGCATCGGCCACCGACGGGTGCGACACCAGCGCCGCGATATCGGCAACCACGTCCTCCCACACCTCGTCGACGTACGCATCGATGCGGGTCTCAACGTGACAATCCATGACACTCCTCCTCAGGGGCGGTTCGAATCCTTGCACACCATTGTCGCTCAGATGGGGCAACGCCCGCGCGACGGCCCTGCCGCGTCACGCGATGGCAACGAATCCCGATGCGCGGCGCGCCTATACGCCCAGCACGCGCGCGACCTCGAACAGGCTGGCGCAGGCAACGTCGGCCGCATCGTGCTCGCCCGGCACCGCCGCTCCGGTATAGACGCCGATGCAGGCCACGCCCGCCGCATGCGCCCCCTCGCTGTCGTTTCGGCGGTCGCCCACCAGCACCGCATCGCCGGGATCGATCCCCAGATGCGCCACGGCGGCGCGTACCGAGTCCGCCTTCGTAAGCCGGCCTGCGGCCTCGTTCAGGCCCATCACGCACGCGAACCGGTCGAACCACCCGAGCGCGCGCAGCATCTCGTGGGCGCTCTCCTCCTTGCGCGAGGTGGCCACCGCCAAGCACCGTCCCTGCTGCTCGAGCGCATCGAGCAGGTCGGCCGCACCGGGGATGGGCGGATAGTCCTCAACGCGCACCTCGCGTGAGAATATCTCGCGATAGGCGCGCGTGAGCTCGAGCGCCTCGGCGCGGCTCACCGCAAAGGTCCGCTCGAACCCGTCGGTGAGCGGCGGCCCGATCATGGTGCGCAGCTCATCGTCGGTGGCGGGGGAGCGGGGGCTGCATGCC
>CABRIF010000169.1 GCA_902470925.1 uncultured Collinsella sp.
TCTACACAAGGAGTATCGTCGGCAGCGTCAGATGTGTATAAGAGACAGACCCTATTGCGTCAGAAGGCCCGTATCCGAACCCGGCTTTGCGCGGGCGGTCGGCGCGGATGGACGAGCGCCGAACCCTTCTTTGCCCAAACGGCCGACATCCGCTCCCGCCTTGCAGCGCCCCTTCGCTCTTCGCGATCGATCTTCTCGGTTCCGCCTTGCAGCGCCCCTTCGCTCTTCGCGATCGAGCTTCTCGCGCACTGCCTCCCGCCGCACCCTTATTCTTCGCGGTCGAACTCCTCGTCGGCGGTCAGCGGGCGGCCCGAGTAGTTCACGTGGCGCGTCACGGCTTCCATGTCGGCAGTCTCGATAAAACGCGTGGCACAGGTTTCGTAGTCGTCCAACGCGTGCTCGAATAGCGCCGGGAAGCTCGTAGTCGAGCGCGCTCCGGTGAAAGGGTCCTCCCAGGCGCGTTCGGCCAGGTTGCCGGCACCTGCCGGCGCCTCAGTGGTGACGCGGTGCGCGAGCGCCTGCAACAGCGGATAACGCTTCGTGAGGCCCTCGGCACGCGCGAGCAGGCGGTTTTTCGCCGACCCGGCGGGTTCGATCAGGCGATAGGCCGCCTGCATGTCGGCCACCGCGCCGCCGTACTCGCTAGCGTCGATCTCCATGTCGTACACGCGCCGCGCGCAGAAGCTGGTGAGCGCGCCGCCCACCCGAGCGATGCGCGGGCTGCAGACGAGCTCGTGCGCTGGCGGGTAGGCCTCCACCGTGGCTCCGTCGCGTTTGAGCTGGAGCACGAGCACGTCGAGGTCGCTTTCGATCACGGCGTGCACCTGTCCGCCCGCCTCGGCGAGGTCGGGGTCGGCGGCTTGGATGCCCCATTGCTGCGCGTAGACGAAGGGGTGCGCGCAGCGGTCGAGCACATAGTGGGACAGAAGTCCGAGGGCGAAGGCGCGGCCGATGCCGGCGTCGGCCTCGGGCAGGTGCGTGACGCCTTCGCGGATGGCGGCGAACTGGCGCGACATACGCGAACGGTGCATGCGCCGCGCGAGCTCCATGCAGCTGGAGAGGTGCGGCGTGCGCACGCGGAAAAAGAACGGGTCGGGGCCCTGGTTGGCGAGCAGGAAGGCGCGGCGCTCCTCCTCGGTGGAGATGATGCCTGCGGGCAGGCGGTCGATGCTTTCCTCGCCGAACAGGCGATGGGTGATCAGGGCGGGCATAAGGACCTCTTTCCTCGCGCGCGGTGGCAGCGCGGTCGTATTTGCTCGGTGCCTATTATGCCCCCGCCGCGCCGCCTGAAACGCGCGCGAGCTGTGTGCTGCGCGTTTCCGGCGCGTTGCAACCTCTCGTTGTTTCGGTATGCTTACTAGACGCAGCGGCATACTATATGAATAGACAGACACCTGAGCTAGGAAGCTGCCTGGCTCCATAGGAGGGAAAGGGGACGCTTCCATCATGGCTACCATGATCGAGCTCAAAGGGCTCAACAAATACTTCGGCGATCTGCACGTGCTCAAAGACGTGAACCTGACGGTGCCCGAGGGCGAGAAGCTCGTCATCATCGGCCCGTCGGGATCGGGCAAGTCCACGCTCATCCGCTGCGTGGACTTCCTCGAGGAGCCCACCTCGGGTGAGGTCATCATCGACGGCACGGCGCTCACCAAGAAAAACCACCTGGAGATGGCCCGCACGTACAGCTCGATGGTATTCCAGCAGTTCAACCTCTATCCGAACATGACGGTGCTGGGCAACCTCACGCTGGCCCCCATCAAGCTGCAGAAGAAAAGCAAGCAGGAGGCCACCGAGGCCGCCATGGCCGCGCTCGAGCGCGTGGGCCTGGCGCACAAGGCGGGGGAGTACCCGCAGAACCTCTCCGGTGGTCAGCAGCAGCGCGTGGCGATCGCCCGCGCGCTGTGCACCAAGCAGCCCATCATCCTGTTCGACGAGCCCACGAGCGCGCTCGACCCCGAGATGGTGCAGGAGGTGCTCGACGTCATGATCGAGCTCGCCCAGGAGAACATCACCATGATGTGCGTGACCCACGAGATGGGTTTCGCGCGCCAGGTAGCCGACCGCGTGATCTTCATGGACGACGGGCGCATCCTGGAGGAGGGCACGCCCGAGCACTTCTTCGAGAATCCGCAGAACCCGCGCTGTCGCGAGTTTTTGGCCAAGATCTTGCACTAGGGCTGTCTCTTATACACATCTCCGAGCCCACGAGACGTAGAGGAATCTC
>CABRIF010000170.1 GCA_902470925.1 uncultured Collinsella sp.
GCACCCTCGCGGCCTGCGCGGAGCGCTACGGCAAGTCCGAGTACGGGAGGCACCTGAAGCGCGTCGCCGCCGGCGAGTTCGTCAACCGGGCAACCGGGTACTAGGCTTTCTGTTGCCTGAATTGGCTTTGTGCGGCGGCGCGCAACATTCTTTTCGAGGCGTGTTCGAAGGGCGGTGACGAGATGGCGGATGGAATCGATGCTGTTGATATGCAAAAGATTGATGGAGTAGCGCGGAATCTCCCTGGGTTTCGGTCGGTTGTCACACGTCGCGAAGCAATTGATATCGCGCGGCGTGTGCTTCCGTTGTTTCCCGTGACGGCGGCCGCTCTGTTCGGTTCGTTTGCACGTGGCGAGCAGACTGAGAAGAGCGATCTCGACTTCCTCGTTGCATTCTCTGCGTCATCGCGCGCGGGTGATGTTGAAGGCGTTAGGCGCGCGCTCGAATATGCAACCGGAAGAGGGGTTGATGTTGTTACAACGCTTGAGGGTCAAACGCATCAGTTTCGAGCTTCTGCTGCAAAGGATGGGGTGAAGATCCTTGGATAGCCGGGATGCCGCCATTCTCGTCAAGATGTTACTTGAAACTGATGAGATTCAAGAGCGCATCGATGAGTACCACATCACGGAAGACGCATGGTTCAAATCGCGTGCTCTGCGTGATTTGCTTTTGATGCCATTGCTTCAAATTGGTGAGCTTTCTGCTCACTTTAAGACCGATGAGCCGTTTTCTGCATTTCCGCGCATCCCTTGGCGGGATATAAAGGGTTTCCGAAACGTGGTCGTTCACGGCTACGGCCACATCGATCTTAACGTAGCATGGAATACAGTTATTGAAGGTGTTTCGGAGCTTCGAACTGAGCTTTTAGCAAACGACGAGATTCGGCGCGCATACGATTGCGAGCTTAACGCGCAATCGCATGCTGATTCGGTTGATTTGCTCGACTTGATTCATGCGCTTCCGAGCGATTTTGATTGATTGTTTTGATTGGAGTGGTATGACCAACGATACCTTCGAGCCCCGCCGCATCGTCGTCACCGGCGGCTGCGGCTTCATCGGGTCCAACTTCGTCCACCACGTCGTGCGCGAGCACCCCGGCGTGCACGTGACCGTGCTGGACAAGCTGACCTACGCCGGCAACCCCGCCAACATCGCGGGCCTGCCCGCCGACCGGGTGGAGCTCGTGGTGGGCGACATCTGCGACGCGGCGCTGGTGGACCGCCTGGTGTCCGAGGCGGACGCCGTCGTGCACTACGCCGCCGAGTCCCACAACGACAACTCCATCGCCGACCCCGCGCCCTTCCTCCGCACGAACGTCGAGGGCACCTACGCCCTCATCGAGGCCTGCCGGAAGCACGGCGTCCGCTACCACCACGTCTCCACCGACGAGGTCTACGGCGACCTGGCGCTCGACGACCCGGCCCGCTTCACCGAGGAGACCCCGTACCGGCCGTCCTCGCCCTACTCGAGCACCAAGGCGGCCTCCGACATGCTCGTGCGCGCCTGGTGCCGCACCTTCGGCCTCAAGGCCACCATCTCCAACTGCTCCAACAACTACGGGCCCTACCAGCACGTGGAGAAGTTCATCCCGCGCCAGGTAACCAACCTCATCGACGGCGTCAGGCCCAGGCTCTACGGCGACGGGCGCAACGTCCGCGACTGGATCCACACCGAGGACCACAGCTCCGCCGTGTGGCGCATCCTCACCCGCGGCCGCATCGGGGAGACCTACCTGATCGGCGCCGACGGCGAGCTGGACAACGTCACCGTGCTCAAGGAGATCCTCAAGGCCTTCGGGCGCGACCCCGGCGACTTCGACCGCGTCCGCGACCGCCCCGGCCACGACCGGCGCTACGCCATCGACGCGACCAAGCTCCGCCGCGAGCTCGGCTGGGAGCCCTCCCATACCGACTTCGCCGCCGGCCTGGCCGAGACGATCCGGTGGTACCGGGACAACGAGGCCTGGTGGCGCCCGGCCAAGGCCGCGGCCGAGGCCCGCTACGCCGCCCAGGGTCAGTAGTTCATCGGTTCGCGGGCCCCTCGCCCGGGCTCCGGCAGGGGATGGCCGGAGCCCGGGCGAGGGACCCGCATCCCGCTGTTGGAAGGCTTGATTTATGTCATTTGAATTCGAGAGGCCCCTCGCGGCCGAGACCGTCAACATACCCGGCATGCTCGTCCTCGACCTGCCGGTCCACGGCGACGAGCGCGGCTGGTTCAAGGAGA
>CABRIF010000171.1 GCA_902470925.1 uncultured Collinsella sp.
GGAGTATCGTCGGCAGCGTCAGATGTGTATAAGAGACAGAGACGCGCGCCACCGGCGGCTTCGGCAGCGTTGAGATCTGCCTGGACGCGCGCCTGCAGCGCCGCGTGGCCATCAAGCGCATGCCGCTGGCCTCCCACCTCGACCAGGCGGCCGCCGAAACCACCGCTGCGGCGCTCGCGGAGGCCCGCACGGCCAGCATGCTGCAGCACCCCAACATCGTGCAGGTCATCGACTTCACCTACGACGAGGCCTATGCCTACCTGGTCATGGAATACGTCGACGGCATGAACCTCGAGGAGTTCCTGGCGCAGGTGGACGGCCACTCGCTCACCTACGACGAGACCACCTGCATCGCCGACGCCCTCGCCCAGGCGCTGGCATACGCGCACGAAAACGGCGTGCTGCACCTGGACATCAAGCCCGCCAACGTGCTCATCGACCGCAACGGCCACATCAAGCTGGCCGACTTCGGTATGGCGACGCTCGCCAGCGCCGCGGGGTTCGGCGGGGCGCGCGGGGGCACCATCGGCTATATGCCGCCCGAGCAGCTCAGCGGCTTCGAGGTGGACGAGCGCGCCGACATCTTCGCCCTCGCCGCGGTCCTCTACGAGGCCCTGTGCGCGCGAGCGCCCTTCCGCGCGCCGACCCCCGCCGAATCCCTCGCCCAGATCGAGGCCGGCGTGGCCGCCCCCGGCGAGCTGCTGCCCGACCTGCCCGCCGCCTCCGAACACGCCCTTGTCCAGGCGCTCGCCCCCCATGCCGAGGACCGCATGACGTCGGTCGACGCGTTCGCCGACCCGTTTTTGTCCCGCCTAGGGCATGCGCGCGAGGGATGCCGGAGCCTGGCCCGCCTCATCGCGCGCTTCACCTCCGATGAAGGCGAGGCGGACCCGGCCGATGAGGACGATGCAGCCGAGGCCGTCGTGGAGCTCGACCCGGCCGAGGGCTGGCTGGGAAGCCGCTGGCCCCAGGCGCGGCGCTGGGCCGCCGGCGCCCTGGGCGCCCTCAGCGTCGGCCTGGTTGCCTGGGATATGCTCGACTCCCTGCAGGTGACCGACCCCATAGCCCGCCTGGCGGCCGCAGCCGGGATCGGCGCGGCGGCGGGCGCGGCACCCCAGATCGGCTCCGCGCTTGCCCTCACCGGCTTTCTCATGCTCATCGTGAACAGCACGCCGCTGGTCGCGGGGATCCCCACCGTGGTGGTGGCCCTCGCGCTCGCCGGCGCCTGGTGGTATGTGTGGGGCCGACTGGAGCCCGGCGCCTCGCTCGCCTTCGTCGCCGCTGCCGCCACGGCGTGCGCCACCGGCTCCGCGCAAGCCGCGGCCCCCGTTGCCGCCGCCTGCGCGGGCCTGCTGCTCGCCCCGCCGGCGGCTGTCGCCTCGTGCGCGGCGGGCACGTTGTTCGCCGCCCTGCTCGCCGCTGCGCGCGCAAGCGCCGGCGCGCTGCCCGCAGGCGCTGCCGCAGCGGTGATCGTGCAGCCCGCCGTCTTGGCCTCCCTCGCCCTGGGCTGCGCCGCCGCCTACGGCGCCTCCTGGCTCCTCGACCGCGCATGGCTCTCCTACCTCGATGAACGCGAGCCTCGCGTATTCGTCGCCCTCGCAGGCGCCTGCCCCGCCGCAGCCGCCGTCGGCTCCGTGCTCCTTGCGCGCCCTATGGAAATTGCCGGAGTGTCATCTGTGGAACTCGCGACGGCCGGGGGCGCAGGATGCCTATCCTCTATAATCGTTTGGATATGCACATTTGCATTGGGATACAGAAAAGAACAAGCGGAAGGTGATCGTCTGTGAACTTCCTGAACATTTTTGAGGACCGCGTCTCCAGCATCTTCGGAGCCGCCCAGGCGCCGTTCTCCTTCAAGAAGCTCGCCAAGCAGGCGGCTCACGAGATGGAGGGCCAGACCCTGGTCATCAACGGCGCGAACACCGCGCCGGCCCTGTACACGATCTTGATCGCCAACGACGACGACCCCATCATGGCGCCGTACTACCCACAGCTCGCCCGCGAGGTCAGCGAGTTCGTGAAGGCGCAGGCCGAGAAGAAGCGCTACCTCTTCGTGGGCGAGCCCCTGGTGCGCTTCATGATCGACCCGTCCCTCAAGGCCGGGCGCTTCTCCGTGTTCGCCGAAAATGTCGACGCCCCCACGCTCGGCCGCCTGTACGAGGAGGAGCGCGCCTACCAGCTGTCTCTTATACACATCTGACGCTGCCGACGA
>CABRIF010000172.1 GCA_902470925.1 uncultured Collinsella sp.
AGGTATTATAGCTGCTCTTGATGTAATGGCGTTGCGGGTAAGCAGGGCGAGTATCCGTGCATCCCGGGTTCGGCTTTTGTCCATCTGCGATTTCAGGGTTCGCGGTGTGTCCATCCAGGGCCGTTTTTCGCGCCTCGATGGACAGGGGCCGCACCCGCGTTGCGCCGACGGCCAAAATCCGAGCCCGCGTTTCCCCTTCGGCTGAGGACCGCGCCCAATCGGCATCGACGGACGGAATCCGCACCCGATTTGCCCAGATGACCGGAGCCAACACCCAGGATGCTCTGATGGTCGGGGTCGCGGCCGTATCGCGCCCGGGTCGCTGTCGTCTCGCCCATGGTGCGCCCAGACCGCCGGGGCGCCGTGTCCGCCGTCGGGCCAACCGCGCGCCGTCGGGCCAGCCGCGCGCCGCCGTCGGGCCAACCGCGCCGTCCCCGCGCGCCGCCGCGCACCGTACCCGGTGGGCGGTTTCGTTGCTTTTGCGCAGTGGCTCCGACGCAGCCGGGTGACGCGGAGGCATACCGCTACACTAGGTCGGTACCGCCATGCACAACAGAAGGGATTCGCCCCATGCGTCAGGGCTTCGATAACGAGAAGTACATCGCCAGCCAGGCCGAGCACATCAAGGAGCGCATCGCCCAGTTCGGCGGCAAGCTCTACCTCGAGTTCGGCGGCAAGCTGTTCGACGATTTCCATGCGAGCCGCGTGCTTCCCGGCTTCGCACCCGACAGCAAGTTTCGCATGCTGAAGAGCCTGGTTGACGACGTGGAGATTATCATCGCCATCAACGCCAACCATATCGAGAAGAACAAGGCTCGCGGCGATCTGGGCATCACCTATGACGAGGACGTGCTGCGCCTGGCCGATATCTTCCGCTCCAACGGCTTTCTGGTTGGCGCGGTGGTGCTCACGCAGTACTCCGGCCAGCCCGCCGCCGATCAGTTCCGCCGCCGCCTGGCCATGCTCGGCATCACCTGCAAGCTGCACTATCCCATCGAGGGCTACCCGCACGACATCGACCTGATCGTCTCCGAGGACGGCTACGGCAAAAACGAGTTCGCGCAGACCACGCGCCCGCTCGTGGTGGTGACGGCCCCCGGCCCGGGCTCCGGTAAGCTCGCCACCTGCCTGTCGCAGCTCTACCACGAGCATAAGCGCGGCGTGGCGGCCGGCTACGCCAAGTTCGAGACCTTCCCGGTGTGGAACCTGCCGCTCACGCATCCGGTGAACATCGCCTACGAGGCGGCGACGGTCGATCTTGAGGACGCCAACATCATCGACCCGTTCCACCTGGAGGCCCATGGCGTTACCACGGTCAACTACAACCGCGATGTCGAGGCATTCCCCGTGGTCAAGGCCCTGATGGAGAAGATTTTGGGCGAAAGCCCCTACCAGAGCCCCACGGACATGGGCGTCAACATGGTGGGCTACGCAATCTGCGACGATGAGGCCTGTCGCGCGGCCGCCGAGATGGAGATCGTGCGCCGCTACTTTACCGCGGCGGTGGATGTCAAGCGCACGGGCTGCGGCTCGGACCAGGTGGACAAGCTCAAGGCCATCATGCAGAAGGTCGGGGTGACCAAGGACCTGTCGCCGGCCCGTTCGGCGGCGCTGCTCAAGGAGGAGACGACCGGCGCGCCCGCCGGCGCGATGGTGCTGCCCGACGGCCAGGTGGTCACCGGCAAGACCTCCACGCGCCTGGGCGCGGCCAGCTCGCTGATCATGAACGCGCTCAAGGCGGTGACCGGGGTGGACATGGAGCTCGAGGTCATCTCCAACGATGCGATCGAGCCCATCAGCCAGCTCAAGACCTCTCAGCTCGGCAGCGTCAATCCGCGCCTGCATCCGGACGAGACGCTCATCGCCCTATCCATCACGTCCGCCTCCAGCGAGGTGGCCTCCCGCGTGCTCGCCGGCCTGCCCCGCCTGCGCGGCTGCGACGCGTTCTTCTCCGTGATCATCTCCAGTGCCGACGAGGCCCTGTTCCGCAAGCTCGGCATCAACGTGTGCTGCGAGCCCAAGTTCGAGCGCTCGGGCTACTACCACCGGTAGGGATCGCCGGGAGGGGCCATCGCCAGGATGCCGCTGAGAGCCGCGGCGTATCGGCGTCTATTCCAGTTCGAGCCGTCCGGGTGGGCGGCTCGTTCTTCTGTCTCTTATACACATCTGACGCTGCCGACGATACTCCTTGTGTAGAT
>CABRIF010000173.1 GCA_902470925.1 uncultured Collinsella sp.
GCAGTTTGGGGACGGGGTCGATTCGTATTATTGCCGTTTACCAGCGCATATACGAAATGACCCCGTCCCCAGACTGCATCCAAACAGCAGGAAGGGGTCAGTATCATGAGAACCAATCAAGGCAGCTTCGCTTTTTCTCGGCGCAACATCCTGCTTGGCGGCGCGCTCATCGCGGCAGCCGGAAGCGCTCTTGCCACTGCCAGCTGTGGCAACGACTCTGCAAACGGATCCGCAGGGCAATCTGTGGGCAACGGAAGTGCCGGCAACGTCACACAGGGCGCAAATGCGGACGGCGGCTTCCAGCTCGACCTTTCGTTTCCAGCTCTTGTCGATGACGACACCTTCGACGACTCGCTTATCACAAACGCAACCGCGACTTTTTTCGGCTTTGGCGGACAAGGCACCGTCTTGGTAAAAACAAAGAGCCCTGATTCCTTCAGGCTGTATATCAACGGCTCTGAACTTCCTCTCGACCAAGTGAAAGCCGATAGTTGGGCTTCAATCGACATCTCAGGCATCACACTTGATGGCAACAACCGCTTGCAAGCAAGCTGCCTGGATGGGACCGCTGGCACCCTTGAGGTCCGCATCGGCTATCCCGAACTGGTCGATAGCACCGATTCCTACAAAGACAACGACAGCTTCAAGCTTCTCGATGAGATCATCCAAGCCGAAATCGACAACGGCTTTACCTCCGCCCAGCTCGTCGTGACACACAACGGTCGCATCATCAAGCAGACTTCATACGGCCTGTGCAACTCATACTCTCCTGACGGCAAGCGTCTTTCCGGTGGAGCCAAAGTCACCAACGACACGCTCTACGACCTCGCCAGCAACACGAAAATGTATGCCACCAACCTGGCTATCCAAAAGCTCGTGTCAGATGGCAAAATCGACGTCACAAATCTTGTAAGCGCCTACATCCCCGAGTTCCACGATCGCCCGGGAGACGCCATTCCGGGCAAAGATACCCTCACCGTTCAGGAGATTCTTGAACACCAGGCGGGATTTCCCGCCGACCCTCAGTACCACAATCCCGACTACTCCCCCACCGAGCAGAAAACTATCCCCAACAGCCGCGCGAACGCCGCCCTCTTCACCCAATCACGCGACGAGGTGCTCGGCAAAATTATCAACACGCCCCTGGAATATGCGCCCGGCACTGACACCAAATACTCCGATGTTGACTACATGCTTCTCGGGTTCATCGTGGAACGCGTAAGCGGGCAGCGGTTGGACGAGTTCATGCGCGATACCTACTTCGAGCCTTTGCGACTGGAGCACGTGACGTTCAATCCGCTCGATAATGGTTTCTCCAAGGACGACTGCGCCGCCACCGAGCTCAACGGCAACACGCGCGATGGAGCCATCAGCTTCGACAATATCCGCACTGACACGATTCAAGGCGAAGTGCATGACGAAAAGGCGTTCTACGCCATGGGCGGCATCTCGGGTCACGCGGGGCTGTTCGCCAACGCACACGACCTCGCTGTTCTTGCACAGATCGTCATGAACCGCGGCGGCTACGGCAACCTGCGATTTTTCGACGGCGACACCGCCGACCAGTTCATCAAACCCAAAGACAGCAATCCAAGCTATGGTCTCGGCTGGCGACGCAAGGGTCAGAGTGCTTACTCATGGGCGTTCTCCCCACTTTCCGACCCAGCAACGGTTGGCCATACAGGCTGGACCGGCACGCTGACCGTCGTTGACCCGGTGCAGCACATCTCCGTTGTGCTGCTCACGAATGCCAAGAACAGCCCCGTTCTGGACAACGAGGCCAATCCCAATGACTTCGTAGGTAACCACTTCCTCACCAGTGGATACGGCCTGCCAGCCACCATCGCATTCGATATCGAAGGGTCCAATACGAGCTGCAATGCAGCCAAGATCGTCGACCTCGTGCGCGCCAAGGCGAATCTTATCGCCTCAAACGAGGAGTATCAAACCGATCCCGACCGGGGAGGGCTGCGCGCACTCATGCAGGTTGCGGAAAACCGAAAGGATGACAAGGTTATCTCGGCGTTCATGAATAGCAGTACCTGGAAAGCTGCCAAGAAGCTCATTGAGTAACATTCCGCCAGCTGCAGTTTGGGGACGGGGTCGTTTCGTTTCGCTCGCAGTTTGGGGACGGGGTCGATTCGTATTATTGCCGTTTACCAGCGCATATACGA
>CABRIF010000174.1 GCA_902470925.1 uncultured Collinsella sp.
AGATTCCTCTACGTCTCGTGGGCTCGGAGATGTGTATAAGAGACAGGTCGAGAAGCGCTCGCGTGCGAGCGCCGGCGGGGTGAGGCACACCTGCATGCCGACACGCAGAAGAGGGGGAAGCCCTCGCAACGGTTGCGCGATGACTTCCCCTCGAGACCCATGCGGACGAGCCACCTGGGCGATATTCTTGTATGCGACGGTCACGAACGCCTACCCCAGAACCTCGACCTCGACGCCTGTGCCCAAACGGGCGGCCAGCGCGCGGGCAAGCGTGCGGATGGCCTTGATCGTGCGCCCACGGCGCCCGATCACCTTGGCGACGTCATCGGCGGCAACGCTGACCTCGATCGTCGAGGATGCGGCAGCGTCGACCACCTCGAGGCTCACCGCGCCCGGGTCATCCACAATGGAAACGACCAGGTACTCGACAAGGTCGGCGATGCGGTCGGACACGAGCTCCTCAGCTGGCGCATCGGCCTCGGCAACCGCAGAGATAGGCTCTTCAGACACCGTTACTCCTCGGTAGCCTCAGCGGCCTCGGCGGCGGCAGCGGCCTCCTTGGCGAGCTGCTTCTTGGACTTCTTGGGAGCAGCGGCGGCCTTCTCGCCCTCGTTGGCGGCGCGCACGAGCGCAGCCACGGCGTCGGTCATCTGAGCGCCCTTGGACTGCCAGTCGGCGATCTTCTCAAGGTCGAGGTTGATGAGCTTCGGGGTGCTCATCGGGTTGTAGCGACCGACCTCCTCGATGAGACGGCCATCGCGCGGGGAGCGGGAATCGGCCACGACGACGCGGTAGTACGGACGCTTCTTCGAGCCATGACGGGCAAGGCGGATCTTGACTGCCAATGCAAACTCCTTCATTTGCGCAGCGTGGTGCTGCTAATCCAAACCAAAACACGGTGCGCCGACGACTTGACGGGAAGCATTAGAGACCGGCTTCAGATTGAAAGTCGCAAGCAAATCCATATTTTATCTAAGATCGTGTGAAATGCAAGCGCATTCACGCAGCACACATGGCGAAAAGTTCGCTATACTGAACGCATGGACGCTATCGAACACACATACGGTTTTTCACCCGAGCGGCGCGTGGACGCAGGCGCGCCGGGGCCTGCGGAGAAGGCAGGCGCGGATGTCCTTACCGGCGCGCTCATCGGCGCATGGGAGGGTCCCGCCATCGGGCTGCTGGACCTGGACGCGTTCTTCGCGAGCGTGGAGATGCTCGACCATCCCGAATGGCGCGGACGTCCGGTCATCGTGGGCGGCTCGCCCGAATCGCGCGGTGTGGTCTCCACCGCCTCCTACGAGGCCCGAGCCTTCGGGGTGCACTCCGCCATGCCCTCGGCGCAGGCCAAGCGCCTGTGCCCGCACGCTATCTGGACCTCCGGCCATTTCGACCGCTACCGCGCCGTGAGCGCCCAGGTCATGGCGATCTTGGCCGACGAGACCCCCTATGTCGACCAGGTGTCCATCGACGAGGCCTTCTTCGACATCACCCCCGGCCGCTACGCTGCCGAAAGCCCGCTCGCCATCGCCCAGCGCATCGCCCGCCGCGTGTCTGCGCTCGGCGTCACCTGCTCGATCGGCCTTGGCTGCAGCAAGACGGTCGCCAAGATCGCCAGTGAGCGGGACAAGCCCCGCGGCCTCACCGCCGTGCTGCCCGGAACCGAAGCGGGCTTTTTGGCGCCGCTACCGGTGCGCGCTATGAGCGGGATCGGCAAGGCAGCCGAGCGAGCGCTGCACAAGGCGCAGATCCGCACGCTCGGCCAGCTCTCGCAGGCAAGCGATGCGGTGCTCTCCCCCATTTTCGGCATCAACGCCGCGCGCATGCGCGCTCGCGCAGCCGGCGTCGAGCACAGCGCCGTGACGCCCATCGACGCCGTAGACGAGGTGAAGTCGGTGAGCAACGAGCGGACGTTCTCGCAGGACCTGACCGCCCTGGCCGATGTTGAGGCCGCCGTGGCACTGCTCGCCGAATCGGTGGGTGCGCGCCTGCGCCGCCGCGGCCTGGCCGGGCGCACCGTCACCCTCAAGCTCAAATTCTCCTTCGGAGAGGGGCGGACCGTCCAGCGCAAGCTCGCCCACCCCACCGACGACGAGAACGTGTTCGGACCGGTTGCCCGCGAGCTGCTGCACGGCGTCTGGA
>CABRIF010000175.1 GCA_902470925.1 uncultured Collinsella sp.
TGGTACTCCAGCCAAGCGCCGGCACGGCTCCCCCGCTCGACGCGGGACAGACGCACCATCTGCGGCGCGCCCGCACCCCCAAGCGGCCCGGCATCCCCGCGCATGAAGTCCATGCGCCCGCCGGCCCCCACGCGCGCCGCCGGCGCCGTCTCGGAGAAGAAGGCCCCCTCGACGCCGCCGGGGATGTCAATGCGGCTGCCGCCCTCGAAATCGACCACGTAGACCCCGCGGGCCGCGTCCAGGTACACCGGCAGGATTCGGCAGGAGAGCATCCGCCGAACCTCATCGAGCATCTCGGCCCAGGCCGCCTGACGGCGGTCGCCCTGCTCGAAGAACAGCTCGCGCACGCGGTTCAGCGAGCGGGTGAGCTCGGCGGTGCGGGAGGCGCGCACCGAGGTCACCAAACCCACGAGCTCGATGGACAGGTAGTCGCAGATCACCTCGAGCACGCGCACGTCCGCCTTGCGCGGGGCGTGCGGGCGCGTCCAGCCCAGTTCGATGGTGCCCAGCACCTGCGTGCCGAAATACACCGGCACCGCGATCAGGGTCTTGAACGGCGGCATGTCCTGGATGCGCAAGCGGTGCGTGCTGCGGGCGTCCAGGTCGTAGAACGATCCGGAGGCAAACGACTCCCCCGCATCGGCCGGCACCACCGACAGCCGGCAGGCGCGCTGCTCGCGCAGGACATGGGTGGCGACGCCGGCCCCATAGGGAATGAAATCGGGAACGTAGGCGTCCTCCATGCCCCGGCTGACACCCCGCAGCTTGAAGCCGCCGCCCTCGGCGAAATAGATGACCGTGCCCGCCGCATCGAGCGCCTCGGCCATGCGGTTGAGCACGGTGTCGAGCAGCGTGGGCATATCGCTGGTGCCCACGGTGGACATGATGACCGACAGGGTGCCCGCCAGGCGCTTGTTGGCCGCCTGCAGTTCGGAGAGCAGGCGGCGGGTCTTGCGGTCGGAAGCGTAGCGCTCCTCAAGGCTGCGGACGGCCACGATCAGGCGCTCGGGGGTTTGAGGGCCGCTCTCACGCGCCGAGGAGCCCCCGATGCGCAGCGCGCGCACGCGGACGGGGATAAACGATCCGTCGGGCAGCTTGAGCATCAGCGTGGTCTCGCTCGCGTCGTCGGCAAACGGGACCCCATGGGAATCGGAGCGCTCGAAGGAGGTGCTGTAGAGGATGTCCTTGACGTCGGTGCCCACCACGCGCTCGCGCTCGGCCTTCATGAGCTCCAGCAGCTGCCGGTTCACATGCAGCACCGCCCCATCGAGCGCGCACAGCAGCACGGCATCGCTCGTGACCTCGACCACCCGGGCGACGTCGGCCAGCTCCTCTTCGACGATACGCTCCATGGCGCACGCTCCCGTCTTGAGAACCGAGCACCCGCGCGCATCCCGCAGGAGAGCCGACCGGGTGCGATAGATACAACAAAGGCCTCCGAAGAGGCCCTGTGAGATGCGATGGTGCACCAGGTGATGGATTGCCAGAAACGGTCAAGCTCCTGAAAGGCATCAGCATCATCATCCCGCTACGCCCCGCAGCGTAGCCTGGCATCGCTCCAAAGCGTTTCAGATTCTAGCACAGTCAGTACGCGAGCGCCTGCCCGGGGTAGATTGTGGTCGGCGCGGCGATGCCGTTCTCGCCCATGACGGCGCGCCAGCCGACCCTGAGCTTCGCTCCGATGCCCGAGAGGGTGTCGCCGGCCTTGACGGTGTAGACGCGCGCTGAGCCGGCCCCGGCGCGGCCGTTCACGATGCCCTGTACCTCGCCGTAGCGGTTGCCGAGCTCCTTCCTTCGAAGCTTGCCGTCCCCGAACTTATTTGGTTGTATCTGTATTTTTTCCTATAAAAGTGTCAATATATATCCGTCTATCAGAGCAATTAGCAGATACATAATAAAGGCTCTGATAAACACTTCTATATGCTTTTTCGGATTTTGATACAATTCCTTTTCTGGTATTTTTCTTAAACGAACACGCTTTGTATTCCGCCACCATAAAAGGTCTACAATAAATAAGTCAAAGATATTCAATCCCTGTCCCATAATACTTAAACAAAGAA
>CABRIF010000176.1 GCA_902470925.1 uncultured Collinsella sp.
CCACTAGCTTCATTCCGCTCACTCGCGGTATCCGGTTCTCAAGGTACCCGCCGCGGTTTTGCTCGCCTGTTCCGGCTCGCTCATCCGCGCGGCAAGGAGATATATTGCCAGACTCGGGAAGGAAGAGTCATGAGAACTTTTAGTTCATATTTCCTTCACAAGTAAGGTCCCCTCTCATCTCCCAAGAGGGCAGGATGCCGTTGCGGGCATCGGTATTGATGACGACCAGTCGGTTTATCTATATATAGAGGTCGGTCATCTTGATCTGACTATACCCGCTTCGCACGGGCAGGTATCACATGCGCGATCACGGAAACACGCTGGATACAATAAGCGTGGTACAAAAGCGGCGCTGGATACAAAAAACGGGACACCCCGGAGGGCATCCCGTGAACATGCGTAGAGGCTTAGGCCTCGAGCGCCTTCTTGGCGATGGCGGCGATCTCGTTGAAGGACTCGATGTCCTCGTAGGCCATCTGGGAAAGAACCTTGCGGTCGAGCTCAATGCCGGCGAGCTTCAGGCCGTGCATGAACTGCGAGTAGGAAAGGCCGTTCAGGCGCGCAGCGGCGTTGATGCGCGTAATCCAGAGACGACGGATCTCACGCTTCTTGTTGCGACGATCGCGGTACTGGTACTGCAGGGAGTGCTGCACCTGCTCCTTGGCGTGCTTATAGGAACGCGATGCCTGACCGTAGTAACCCTTCGCGCGGTTAAGGACAACGCGGCGCTTCTTCTTGGCGTTCACAGCGCGCTTCACACGTGCCATATCAGATCAACTCCTTGGGATGTAATGCTATCGAGGAAACAATGGGGCTTAGCGGCCAGCGAGGCGCGTGCTGATGTTCTTGGCGTCAGCAGCGGCAACTTCGGTCTCCTGGCGGAAGCCGCGCTTGCGCTTGGTGCTCTTCTTGGTGAGGATGTGGCTCTTGTAGGCCTTGGCGCGCATGATCTTGCCCGTGCCAGTGCGGCGGAAACGCTTCTTGGTGCCGCTGTGGGTCTTCATCTTAGGCATGAAACTCTCCTTTGTTTTCCAATACAGCCTTAGTTCTTGCCGTCGCTCGAGGCGTCATCGGTGTCGAAAGCGCCTTTGATGGGAGCGAGCAGCATGAGCATGTTACGGCCCTCCAGCTTGGGCTGGGACTCGACCGTAGCGAACGGTTTGAGGTCCTCGGCGAGACGCTCGAGCACGTTCAAGCCCTGCTCCGGATGGGCCATCTCGCGGCCGCGGAACATGATGGTGATCTTGACGCGCGCGCCCTTCTTGAGGAAGCGCAGGACGTGGCCCTTCTTGGTCTCGTAGTCGCCCACGTCGATCTTCGGCCGGAACTTCATTTCCTTGACCTCGACACGGGACTGGTTCTTACGAGCCTGCTTGGCCTTCATGGCCTGCTGGTACTTGAACTTGCCGTAATCCATGACCCTGCACACCGGGGGCTCCGCATTCGGAGCGATTTCCACCAGGTCAAGGCCCTGATCATCGGCGACGCGCTGCGCATCGCGAATGGCGAAGAGACCGAGCTGCGATCCATCGACGCCGATCAGGCGAACACGGGACGCGGTGATCTCATCGTTGATGCGGGTGTCATCGGACTTAGCTATGTCACTACCTCCTTCGAATCGAACAAATAAACCCGGTGCCACATAACGGCAACCGGGTCCACAGAAGACACGATGGCAGATGCCACCGCAACACTTCGATTGTGAGACCCGACAGCTGCTCTGAGGCGCCGTGAGGTGGGGACCCGCAGGTCCCACTTGGGGTGCAGAAGCGCACCGAACAAATAATAGCACGAAGCTACGCGCTCCATGCTATTGCCATGAGAACATACTGGTGCCCAAGGAGAGATTCGAACTCTCATGGTGTTGCCACCGGAGGATTTTGAGTCCCCTGCGTCTGCCGTTCCGCCACTTGGGCGTTCTCATGCGCTGCACATGATAGCATACCCGTCGGCCCATTCGCTTCGAATATCTCGTATTCGAGCGGGTACCACAGAGTACGTTGATTTCCAACCTTAGCGAAACACTTCCAACACTCAGCGCGACATGTATCGC
>CABRIF010000177.1 GCA_902470925.1 uncultured Collinsella sp.
GTGGGCTCGGAGATGTGTATAAGAGACAGGTACCCGTCGCGGTCCTCGCGGCCCGCACGTCCGTCGTCCTCGAAGCGGTCACGGCCACCACGGCCGCCGCGCCCGGCGCGCTCATCGCGCTCGAAGCGATCCCGCTTCTCGCCACGGCCGCCGCGGCCGCCGCGGTCAAAACGATCCCTGCCGCCGTCGCGTCCGGCGCGCTCGAAGCGCTCCTCGCGCACGTCCCCGGACTCGACCGCATCCTCGGCATGCACGCGCGTCTTGCCGCCGCGCTTGCGACGGGACGGCTTGGCGGCGCCCTCCTCACCGCGCGCGGTACGCGACGCGCGGTCCTCGCCGTTGCGCTGACGCGAACGGGCGGCACGAGCGGCGCGCACACGACGGCGCTTCTTCTCCCGCTTGTCGGCCGGCTTGCTCGCCGGCACGCGCTCGGGATCGATCTCGGGCACCGCCTCGCCCAGATCAAGCCCCTCGGCGTCAAACTCGTCCACGGTCTTGCCCATGAGCGCCTCGATATCGAAGAACTCGAACAGGTCTTCCGAGGTCACAAAGGTGAGCGACCAGCCCGCCTCGCCAGCGCGGCCCGTGCGGCCGATGCGGTGGATGTAGTCCACCGGGTCCTCCGGCACGTCGAAGTTGATCACGTAGCGCACGTCGGAGATGTCGATGCCGCGGGCGAGCACGTCGGTGGCCACCAGCACGTCGCACTGGCCGGTGCGGAACGCCTTGAGGGCACGCTGGCGCTGGGCCTGCGTGCGGTCGCCGTGGATGGCCGCGCAGCTGATGCCGGCGCGCGCCAGGCGGCGGCAGCAGGTCTCGGCGCGGTGCTTGGTGCGGGTGAAGACGATGGCGCGCTCGGTGCCCTCGCGGCGAAGCACCTGCTGGAGCAGGTCATTCTTGGCATCGAGAGCCACCGGGAGCACGTACTGCTCGACCGTGTCGGCCGTCGAGGTCACCGGGGCGATCTCCACGCGGGCGGGATCGTGCACGAGGTCGGTGATGGAGCCCACGGCCTTCTCGTCCAGCGTGGCCGAGAACAGCAGCGTCTGGCGGTCGGCGGGCATGTAGCCCACGATGCGGCGCACAGCCGGCAGAAAGCCCATGTCGAGCATACGGTCGGCCTCGTCGAGCACCAGGACCTGCACCTGGTCGAGGCTGCAGGCGCCCTGGTCGATGAGGTCCTGCAGGCGGCCCGGCGTGGCGATCAGCACGTCGCAGCCGCGGCGGAGTGCATCCTTCTGCGGGTTGTAGCTCAGGCCGCCCACAACCGTCACGCTCGTGTGACGCGTGCGGCGGGCAACGGCGCGGCAGACCTTCTCGATCTGCTGGGCGAGCTCGCGGGTGGGCGTGATGACGAGCATGAGCGGGCCCTGGGCCTCGGCGCGGCGACGACCGCGTGTGTGGGGCACATGCCCCAGACGGTCCATGGTGGGCAGCAGGAAGGCCGCGGTCTTGCCGGTGCCGGTCTGGGCGGCGGCGAGCACATCGCGGCCGGCGAGGGCCTCGGGGATCGCGGCGGCCTGCACGGGCGTGGGGTTCTCATAGCCCATGTCGGCGACGGCGGAGAGGACCGCGTCGGACAGACCGAGGTCGGCGAAGGTCACGGGCTCGGTAGCCTCAACGGGGTCGGCGGGGTCCATTGCTTCGGTAGCCTCGACAGACTCGAGGTCGGCGAGGTCCATGGCTTCAGCAGCCTCGACGGGCTCGAGGTCGGTACGGTCGTGTTCAGTTGTGTTCATAGATAAAACGCTAGCTTTCTGGTTTTGCGCACGGAGCAGCAGCGATGTGCGAGCACCGCCGAAAGAAGATCCGCGCAGGGGTATCGTTGCGTGCGCGGGCCACATCCGCGCGGTGGATTGCGCTTGCACTAGGCACGCCCGATACGAGGGCCGCCGCTGGCGGGCCCGGGCACATGCAAACGCAGGGAGCAGATTCCACGCAGGCAAGTATAGGGGGTCGCGGGGCAAGCTCGACGCGCGAACGCGCCGTGTGCACGTAAACCCCACGTGTGGACCGGGCGGGGCGAGCGG
>CABRIF010000178.1 GCA_902470925.1 uncultured Collinsella sp.
ATCTACACAAGGAGTATCGTCGGCAGCGTCAGATGTGTATAAGAGACAGCGTACCCGCTGCGGCAGCGCCAGCGCGCGCCCCGGCGGGGTCGACGGTTGCGGACGGGGTGTCCGTCGCACCCGTTGTCGTCGCCCGATTGCCGGGCTCGCACTCGGCGCCGCGGGCCCCGGCCCCGCCTCCCGTCCAGCCAGCGCGCTCGGCACCGGCGTCGGCATCGGCTCCGCCCCGGTCACCCGCCAACAACCCCTCGAACCAACTGTCCGGAAGCTGCTGGTAGGGCGTATCGACCACTACGGCCTCCGGATTGCGCTCGCGCACCCATGCGGCCGCGGCGGCAACCTCGCCTGCGCCGGCCCGGTCCGCTTTGGAGATGACGACGGCACCGGCGCTCGCCACCTGGTCGAGATAGATGCTGGGGAACTGATCGTGCTGGCGCACCCAGGTGTCGGCCCCTACGATGGCGATGCTGGGAAGCAGCCCGATGCGCTCGTAGCGCACGCTGTCGATGTTGGCGAGCACGCTGGAGAGTCGGGCGATCCCGGTGGGCTCGACCACCAGGATATCGGGGTCGATGGTGTTGGCGATGGTCAGCACGGAGCTGGCGAAATCCTGCTTGCCCGTGCAGCAGATGCAGTTGTCGAGCGACTCCCACACGGTGAGGTCCTCGTCGTCGCGGAGGATGCGGGCGTCGATATCGGCCTGCCCGCACTCGTTCTCGTAAACCGCGATCTGCCGCCGCGAGCGGCGGGACAGTTCACGGATGAAGGTGGTTTTGCCGGCCCCCAGGAAGCCCGCGACGACGAGGATGTTCATCTACTCAATCACCACGACCGGCTTGATGAGGTCACGCGGCTTATCGCGCATGAGGAACACGGCCTCCTCCATATGCTCCCAGCCGTGGAACACATGCGTGGCCAGCGGGGAGACGTCCAGGCGCCCGGAGGCCACGAGGCTGCCGAGCTTCTCCATGCGCAGGCGGCCGCCGGGCATGAGCCCGCCGCGCACATCCTTGTGCCCCATGCCGACGCCCCACTCAACGCGCGGTAGCTCGACGTAGTCGCCGCTGCCGAGGTAGTTCACGTTGCCGATCTTGCCGCCGGGCTTCAGCGCCTTGACGGCGTCCACGAAGGTCTCGCAGCCGCCGCCGGCAACGACCACGCGGTCGACGCCGCGGCCGTCGGTGAGGGCGAGGGCTTGCTCGGCGATGCCGCCGTCCTTGTAGGAGATGAAATCGGTGGCGCCGTAGCCGCGCGCCGCCTCGATGCAGTTGGGGCGCGTGCCCACGGCGATGATGCGGGAGGCGCCGCGCATGTTCGCGCCGGCAACGCTCATGAGGCCCACCGGGCCGATACCGATGACCAGCACGGTGTCGCCGAACTGCACGTCGGCGAGCTCGACGCCGTGGAAGCCCGTGGGCACCATGTCGGAGAGCATGCACGCGTCCACCGGGTTGATGTTGTCGGGCAGCAGCGCCAGGTTGCCGTCGGCATCGTTCACGTGGAAGAACTCGCCGAACACGCCGTCTTTGAAGTTCGAGAACTTCCAGCCGGCGAGCATGCCGCCCGAGTGCATGGAGTAGCCGGCCTGGGCCTCGAGCGAGTTCCAGTCGGGGGTGATGGCGGGGACGAGGACCTTGTCGCCGGGCTTGAAGTCCTTGACGAGCTCGCCCACCTCGTCGATGACGCCGCAGGCCTCGTGGCCCAAGATCATGTTGTGGCGATCGCCGATGGCGCCTTCCCACAGCGTGTGCACGTCGGAGGTGCATACCGCCACGGCCAGCGGCCGGACGATGGCATCGAGCGGACCGCAGGCGGGGCGCTCCTTCTCGATCCATCCCGACTCGCCGATCTTGAGCATGGCGTAGCCTTTCATGCCTTCTCCTTTCCTGCGCGGTGCGCATGCAAATAACCCACTGATTAAGTGGGACAACCTTGGCTCGGAGTGTAGCAAGGTTTTCGCGGGGCGTGCGGGCCGGGGCGGTGAGCGGGGCCTTGCGGCGGGTGAACGG
>CABRIF010000179.1 GCA_902470925.1 uncultured Collinsella sp.
GGAGTATCGTCGGCAGCGTCAGATGTGTATAAGAGACAGGGAGGCGAGAGCACGCGGGCGAAGCTGACGAAACCCTCGAGCGCGCACCGGGGCAGCGCGGCGACGCGGCGGTGCGCTGCCGGGCTGCCCCAACCCGGGCCGCAGCTGCAACCCGCCGCGGGCCGCAGCCGACCGCAAAGCCGCCCCTACTCGCTGCGCAGCGCCTCCACCGGGTCGCGACGCGCGGCAGAGCGCGACGGAATCAAGCCCGCCACCACCGTGAGCAGCACCGATATGCCAATCAGCACCACCGCCGCCACCGGCGACAGCTGCATCACGTCCTCCACCTGGTGCTCCGCGAGCGCCCAGGCGTTCACCGGCACGGACACCAGCACGACCACCGCGATCGCCAGCACGCCGGCGATGAGCCCCTCGATGAACGTCTCGGCGTTGAACACATTCGCCACGTTGCGCTTGCTCGCACCCATCGCGCGCAGGATGCCAATCTCCTTCTTGCGCTCCAGCACGCTGATGTAGGTGATGATGCCGATCATGATGGAGCTCACCACCAGCGAGATGCTCACGAACGCGATCAGCACGAGCGAGATCATGTTCACGATGCTCGTCACGCTGCCCATGAGCACGCCCATGTAGTCGGTGTAGACAATGACTTTGTCCTCGGTGCCGGCGCTGCGCATCTCGTCGTTGTAGCCGTCGATGGCGGCAAGCACGTCCTGCTTGGCCTCGAAATCGATCGGATAGATGCTCACGGCCTGCGGATTCGCCTCATCGGCATAGCCCAGCGTCGCCAGGTTGTTGTCGTAGGTCAGCTTGCTGGCGTTCGCGTAGCTCGTCATGAGCGACGTGAGGTCCTCGGCGTCCATGTTGAAGTGGATCGCGCGGGCGAACGCCGAGCCGTCCACGGTAAAGGCCGTCTGCATGTTGGCCGCCAGCTTCTGCGCGAGCTGCGGGCCTGCGGTTGCGGCCATCTGCTCGAGCGCGGAGGCGAGCGCCGTTTGCAGCTGGCTTGCCACCGCGGCGCCCACCCGGTCGCCCGCCTGCTGCATGAGCTGCGTGAACACCGAGGTCATATAGGGCGCGAGCTGGTTGGACACGTAGGAGCGCACCGCCTGGTCGAGCCGATCGGCAACCGGCTGGCCGGCGATCTGCACGATCTGGTCCATGAGCGCGCCCGCCTCGTCGGTGGCCGCATAGCGCTCGAAGGCCTCGAGCAGCTTGGAGGCGAACTGCGGGTCATCGGGCGCAAGATCGCCGCCGTGCTCGGCCAGCCAGCCGATGAATCCCTGCACATAGGAGGCGGACAGCTCGCCCACCTGCTTGAGCTCGTCCTCGCTCAGGATCGGATCGCTGCCCAGGTCGCCCAGGATGCTCGAGAGATCGGGGGCGGGCACATCGGCAAGCAGGGAATCCATGTCGATGCCGCTCAGCGCGCCGGACAGGTCGAGATGCACCGACGACAGGTCCAGCCCGCCCAGGTTGAAGCCGGAAAGGTCCAGGCCCGCAGCGAGCTTGCCCTCATCGATCGTGAAGGCCGAACGGATCCCCGCCTCGTCCACCGTAAACAGGCTCTCCAGGTCAACGCCCTGCTTGGCCTCCTGCTGCAGGGTGTCGAAGCGCTTGCCGGTGAACACGTCCACCTCGGGCGCGGCCAGCTGCTGCTGGACGATCTCGGAGGAGGCCGCACGCTGCATGAGCTCGGAGGTTAGCCCGCTCGTGTAGGCGATGCCCTGGGTGAGCGCCGCGGATTTCGCCGTGGCGCTGGGCTTCACCACGCCCACGATGCGCAGATCGAGGCCGGACGCCACCTGCTGCTGCATGAACGCCTCGTCAGAGGCCATATTCGTCCAGCCGCCGGTCTCTTCATTCTTGCGGTAGGTGTCCGCCGGGCTCAGCACCTTGAAGCTCGTTCCCAGCGCGTCGGCGTCTGTCTCTTATACACATCTGACGC
>CABRIF010000180.1 GCA_902470925.1 uncultured Collinsella sp.
CTACACAAGGAGTATCGTCGGCAGCGTCAGATGTGTATAAGAGACAGGCTGCCCACAACGAGCGATGATCGCGCCCCAAACACCCATTAGATGCCTTTTGCGACCACATAACGCGAGGCGTTTTTCTAAATAACCCCCTATTTGAAATCATCATACAGAATACCGAGTACCAGCCTGATGATATTCCTAAGAGAGCATATCAAGCAGCCGCCTTTTATGACCGAGGAACTCCTCGGTCAGGGCAAACGCGGCGCGGCGGCTGCGCGGGCACGCGATCCGCTCGGAACCAACGATGCGCGAGGGTACCCCGCGCTGCGGGGCGCCCCGCATGACGAACACCACATCCGCCAGGCAGATCGCCTCGTCCACATCGTGCGTCACCACGAGCGCCGTCGATGCGAACCGCTCGACCACCTGCAGGAACCAGGCGTGCATCTCGTCCTTCGTGAACGTGTCCAGAGCGGAAAACGGCTCATCAAGCAGCATGAACTCCTGCGAGAACAGATAGGTGCGCAGCAGGGCGGCACGCTGGCGCATGCCGCCGGACAGCTCGGCAGGCCAGCGCATCTCCGTACCCGCCAGCCCAAAGGTCTCGAACAGCTCGGAGGCGGCGCGGCGCGCCTCATCGCGCGCCACGCCGCGCAACACCAGCGGCAATGACACGTTATCCACGATGCGCTTATGCGGCAGCAGCAAATCCTTCTGCAACATGTAGGACACGCTCCCCGGGGCGGGCGCGTTGCCGCCCAGCGTCACCGTCCCGGCGTCGGGATGGGTGAGCCCGGCGATCACATGGAACAGCGTCGTCTTGCCGCAGCCCGACGGCCCCAGCAAACAGGCGATCTCGCCGGACGCGACCCGTAGGTCGACCCCGTCGAGCACGCCCATTCCGTCGAACGCCTGCGAAACCCCGTGCACCTCGAGCGTCGCCATGGCTCACCCCTTCCCAGCTGCGTGTACCTACGCGATGAACTTCGTGGAAAGCCCCGCGCCCGGCTCGATCTTGTCGGCAAAACCCTGCTGGGACACCCAGCTGAAGAACGCATCCCACCGATCCTGATCGATGACGCCCCAGCTGCTCGCATCGGCCTGGTACTGGTCGGCCAGGTAGTTCTGGCTCGCATGCACCAGCTCGCTCTCGAGCTCGGGTGCCGCCTTGAGCAGCACCTCGGCCGCGGCGTCCGGATCGGCGATGCAGTCCTCGTAGCCGTGACGCGTCGCGTCGACAAATGCCTGGACCAGCTTCTCGTCCTGCTTGATCACATCGTCGCCGGCGATGATGACCGGCGTGTAGAAATCGAACACCGCGTCGATGTCGGCGAAGGCGAAATAGTTGGTGTCGAGGCCCGCGAGCTTGCACTTCTCCCCCGCCCACGCCCAGTAGATCCAGATGGCATCGACCTGGTTGCTCGACAGGGCGCTTACCTCGTCGGTCACCGTTGAGGGGACCATCGTGATCTGGGAGAAATCGCCGCCGTCGGCCTCGACGCAGCGCTGGATCACGCCCTGCTCGATGGGCATCTCCCAGGTGGCATAGGTGTGCCCCGCCATCTTGGCGGGGCTCGTGATGCCCTTCTCCTTCAGGCTGATGATACCCGACGTGTTGTGCTGGATGATCGCCGCCACCGCAGTTACCGGCAGCGCGTCGGAACCCGACACGTAGGCGGCCATGGTGTCTTGGAAGCTCACGCCAAACTGGGCGTCGCCGGCCGCCACGAGCGCGTCGGCACCGTCCTCGGGCGCCTGCACGATCTCAACGTCCAGGCCGGCCTCGCGGTAGTAGCCGCGGTCGGCGGCAACATATACGCCGGTATGGTTCGTATTGGGCGTCCAATCCCTGTCTCTTATACACATCTCCGAGCCCACGAGACGTAGAGGAATCT
>CABRIF010000181.1 GCA_902470925.1 uncultured Collinsella sp.
CCCTTCGCCCCCGCACCAAGTTCTTCGTGAGGAGCTCGCTCTCGTGCCCAGACCCGAAATCGTGAGGAGCCCGCCCTCGCGCCCAGACCCGAAAACGCCCTTCGCTCCCGCACTCGGGAAGCGAAGGGCTCCATGCCAAACATCGCAAACCAACAGGCCTACACGGGCAGCGTCGATCGCCACGCATGACCTCGCACTACGCCAACTCGAACGAATCCGCCTCGTCTATCTGCAGGTTCACGTTGAAAAACGCCCGCAGGGCCGCCACCGCATGGGCAACATCGCGTGCGCCGGCAGTCTCGAATGCTGAATGCATGGCGAGCTGCGCGCACCCCACATCCACCGCGTGCAGGCTCACCTGCGTGTTCGAGATGTTGCCGAGCGTCGAGCCGCCAGCCATGTCGGACCGATTCGCAAATCCCTGATGGGGCACGTCCGCGGCATCAAGCACCGCCTCGAACGCCGCACGGCTGAAAGCATCGGTGCAATAGTGCTGGTTTGCCGCCTCCTTCACCACCAGACCGCCGTTGAGCACCGGGCGCGCCAACTCGTCGGAAAGCTCCGGATGCGCCGGATGCACGGCATGCGCGTTATCGCAGCTCACCAGCATCGACGTGGCAATCGCCCGGCGCAGGTCCTCATCGCTGTGGCCCAAACGGGCATTCACGCGCGCGAGCACGTCGCGCAGCAACGTAGACGCCGCCCCTTGCTTGGTGCCCGACCCAACCTCCTCGTTATCGAAGCACGCAAACACCGAGATTACGCGGTCGTTGCCCCCGTCCATAAACGCCCGCAGCGCAGTAAACGCGCACATCAGGTCATCGAGTCTCGGCGCGGAGACAAACTCGCTCGAGGCTCCCCATATGCATGGAACTTGTCGGTTCACCAGGAACAAATCGTGCGAAACGATGTCGTTCGGATCAACATCAAGCGCATCCGCCAAGACCACCTTGAGCGAGCCCGCTCCCATGTCGCCTGCAGAAACCAGCGGATACAGATCGCCCGCCCGATTGGGCGCGAACCCGCGATTGACATCACGGTTCATGTGAATGGCCACGCTGGGGATAAGCGCCACGTCGCGCTCGAGCGCCACGAGACGGCTGCGCGTGCGCACCCCTTCGCGCACCAGCACGCGCCCCGCCAGCGAAAGCGGCCGGTCGAACCAGGTGTAGTCCATCATCCCGCCGTATGCTTCGGTATCGAGCCGCAGGTACGACGACGGCCCCTCGACCTCGGACGCCTGTTTCACCTTGTAGGTTGGGGAATCCCCGTGCGCCGCGGCGATCTGGAAATGGTACGGCGCATGAGCCCCGCCCTGGCAGGCGGGTGCATCGGCAGCCTCCTGCTGTAGACCGGCTCCCTCGCGCCCGCCTGCCCTGCCAGCCGCGCTGTCCGCCCCCTCAGCGCGCGCGGCCGGCACCGCGGAGCCCACGCGCCAGGCGATCACGCTCGAGCCGTTGCGCTGTGTATAGTACGAGCCGCCCGGCCGCACACCCCATGCCGCCGACTCGGGCAGGTATGTGAATCCCGCCGCATCGAGCCGCGCCCGAATAGCCGCCGCCGTATGAAACATGCTCGGGCTTTCCCGAATGAAGTCGAGCAGCTCCTCGGCCAACCCCAGCTCATTGTTGTCTATCGTCGCGTCTTGCATGACGTCTCCTCGCTTCCGCATGGCTTTCATGGGGCCCGCCCCGCACGCCCGCCATCTATCACGTCGAAAAATCCTAGCACGACCAACCGCCCCGCGTGACAGCAGCACCGGCATCGGCGATGGCTCCTTCCGCCTTGCCGGTGCACGACTCGGCTGCCGCCTGCGCAGCGTCGGCACGCGA
>CABRIF010000182.1 GCA_902470925.1 uncultured Collinsella sp.
CCCATGGACCCCCCCGCCTTCGTACTCGACGACCTCGGCTCCCCCGAAGTCGAACCCGATGTTGCCGCTGTACAGCAGCACGCGGGACGGCTCCAGCCGCCTCATGGCCTCGCGCATGCCGTCAGCCCAGACCGCCCGCGCGTCCGCGTCGGCCTTGACGCCGACGGTGGAAGATGTTCCGCGCATGCGGGGTGCGCGTCCTCAGCGCCTCGGAGAAGGTCGAGGACACGCCGGGGGGGCGGCCTGCAGGAGGGTATGCTCGAGCTGCTTTCCGAGTACTACGTACGGGACCTCGCGCGCAAGGTGCGCCGCGGCATGGAGGGCAACGCCCTGAAGGCGAGGGACAACGGGTACCGCATATTCGGCTACTCGACAGACCCGGAGACGCGGTGCTGCGTGGTGGACGAGGCGGAGGCGAACGCCGTCAGGGAGATGTTCGCCATGCACATCGCCGGCGACAACGTGAACTCCATAGCCCGCGAGATGGCGAGCCGGGGGTGGACCACCGCAACGGGCAAGCCCGTCGATTACAACTGGGCGTGGCGCGTGCTCAACCGGAGGGCGTACACCGGCCTCTACTCGTGGGGCGGCATCGAGGTCCCGGGCGGCATGCCGCAGATCATCGACGAGGTCACGTTCGCCCGCTCCCGGGCCGTGGTTCCAAGGAAGCGCCGAAAGGACGAGAGCCGGGACGTGTACCGCCTTACGGGCAAGCTCTTCTGCGGCCTCTGCGGCAAGCCCATGCACGGCACGGCCGGCACGGGCAGGAAGGGCAAGCGGTACCGCTACTACGCCTGCAGGGAGGGCGACGGGTGCAGGCGGCCGTGGGTGCGCAGGGAGCTTCTGGAGGACTCCATAGCCGAGGCCGTTCTGGAGACGTGCTCGGACGAGGGGCGCATGAGGACGCTCGCGAGGCGCATCGTGGATGCCTATGCGGAGCCCGGCGAGGAGGAGGCCGAGATGGCCTCGACAGAGGCTCGGATAGCCTCTCTGGAGCGCGAGCAGCACAACATGACGCAGGCCGCCATGAAAGGCTTCGTGACGGACGAGATGGTTGCCCGCAACGACGAGATAAAGGCGCAGCTGAAGAGCCTCCGCAACCGCCACGGCATCCTCGCCAGCCAGATCTGCGAGATCACCGAGGACGACATCGTCGGGTACATGATGCACGGCTTCGACAGGACCGACGAGGACTTCATCTTTGGGGGCATCGTGCGCGAGGCCCACCTGTTCGAGGACTGCGTGCTCCTCGTGTTCAACTTCAGGGACGAGGTCGGGGACCCGGCCGAGATTCGCGTCGCGCTCAAGGCGCAAAAAAAATGCGAACCCGGTGGTGGGTTCGCACTGTGTTCGCGTGGTGTCGGAGGCGGGACTTGAACCCGCATGACCAAAAAGCGGTCACTAGCACCTCAAGCTAGCGCGTCTGCCAATTCCGCCACTCCGACATGCAACGTGGAAGATAGTACCCTACTTCTCCGGCTTTGTGCAAGAGAAAATTTTGAGAAAGTTTGGCGAGCCGGGCGCGAGCTGGTGGCGGGCGAACACGGCGATACGGGGATGCAGGCGGGGCGTCGGCGCGGGGCGCGGCGCCGTCGGTGCAGCGGCGGGCTGGCGGAACGGCGGGTCGCCGGGGAGGCGCCGGCGGCGAGGCATTCGGGTTCGGTTTTCGGCCATCGAGGGATTTTGGGTTCGGCGAATGTCCATCCAGGGGCGTTTTTTGCCTCCAGATGGACAATGCACGCACCCAACTTTTGCCGATGGACAGAACCCGCACCCTTTA
>CABRIF010000183.1 GCA_902470925.1 uncultured Collinsella sp.
TCTACACAAGGAGTATCGTCGGCAGCGTCAGATGTGTATAAGAGACAGCGACGTGCCCGACATGTTCGGCATGCTCGACATGAGGTTCCTTTCGCGAGGCGTTGCTTTCGCCCCATGATAGCGCTTGTTGTGCGGCTGCGTTTTTCGCGCAATTGTGAACGTACACGGTCCCAATGCGACCGTTGACGGGAAAGTCGACGCGCATCGAGAGAAAATGGTGTACATATACAAGAGGGAAAACGATTGTGTACGTGTTTAGGGGTATGCCATGGCAAAGGTCGGGGTTCGCGAGATCAGCCGTGCAACGGGCTTTTCGCCTGCCACCGTCTCCAATGCGCTCAACGGGAAGCGCAACGTCAGCGAGGAGACGGTGCGGATTATTCTCGACGCAGCCGAGGAGATGGGTATCCAGCAGGACTCGGATTCGGAGACCATCACGTTTGTGCTGGCGCGCAAGACGGGGCAGATCGTGGATGAGAGCACCTTTCACCCGGCGGTGATCGAGGGCGTGGAGCGCCAGGCGCGTCGGCACGGCATGAGCACGAAGTTTTTGACCCTCGATTTTTCCGATCTCGAGGCGGTGCGCCCGGAGGTCGATGCCCTCATGGACGACCCTGCCTCGGCGGTTGTCTTGCTTGGGACCGAGCTTGACGAGCAGGATTATGAGCTGTTCGCATCGCGCCCGGCACATCTGGTGGTGCTCGATAGCTGGAGCGACCGATTTGACTTCGACGCCGTGGTGATGTCGAACGGGGAGTCGTCCTGGCGCGCGGCGAGGTACCTGATCGAGCGCGGGCATCGCGAGATCGGCTACCTGGCCGGCTCGTTTAGAATCCAGAACTTCAAGGAGCGCGAGCGCGGGTATATCCGTGCGTGCGTCGAGGCGGGCATCGAGTTGGATCCGGCGTGGCGCGTCGAGCTGGGGACAACGCTCGAGAGCGCGTACCGCGATATGGCGGCTTGGCTGAAATCCGCGCCGGCCGATAAACTCCCAACGGCGTTTTTCGCCGATAACGATGTACTCGCCGTGGGGGCGCTTCGGGCGTTTGCGGAGGCGGGCGTGCGCGTTCCGCAGGACGTATCGGTCATCGGGTTTGACGACCTGTCGGTGAGCGCGTTTTCCAATCCTCCGCTGACGACGATCCACGTGCTGAAGCACGAGGTGGGCGAGCTCGCCGTGCGGCGCTTGGTGGGCAATGTTGTCAACCCGAAGAAGTTCACCTGTAAAACGCAGGTGAGCACGTATTTTGTGGAGCGCAAGAGCGTGTGTCGCCGATAGGGCGGGCAGGAGGCTGTGCGCTGGGGTTATCAGCGCGGCTGCGTTGAGGATTTGGGTTCTGTGCGTGCTGCCGTGCCCGTAAATGGCCAAAAAGGGGGTCACTAAAATAAAGCGACACGGTGCAGTGGTCGCAAATGGCATCTAATGGGTGTTTGCGGCCCTGCATAGGGGATGCATAGCGCATTTTTGTGGCTTTAAGCGCCTCGAACGTGCTTCATTGCGATCGGCAAGAGGTTCTGGAGCTCCTTTTGGAGTGCGTTGGCCTAACTTGGGACGAAGGGAACACCCATTAGATGCCATTTGCGACCACATTGTCAGCCCAGTTTTTCTGACTGACCCCCTGTTTGTAACATCAATTTCTGTCTCTTATACACATCTGACGCTGCCGACGATACTCCTTGTGTA
>CABRIF010000184.1 GCA_902470925.1 uncultured Collinsella sp.
GGAGATGTGTATAAGAGACAGGTCTAACGCCGCCTATTGTCTCATGAGACCCCCTGGAACCATAATGTCCCCAGAACCGATCTGCACGGCGGCGCGGAAATTCTTGTCCGCGCAGCCGTGTATAGTCACACCATAGTCGGCAGCGGCAGGGCACCGTTCGCATGCTCCGGACATCGCACGCACCCGGCACGCCGCCTGAAGCCCGTTATGGGCTATAGTAGAGATTCGTATCCGTGGATTCGTATCCGTGCGACCGTAGATTGGGGTGCTTATCCTGGTGTCCACCGTCGACACCATCACCAATCCCGAGGTCTCGATCGAGCTCCTGCAGGTAGAGGCAGTCGGCGGAAAGGTTGTCCCGGACACCGTTGAGCTCTATGTTTGCGACCCCTCGCAGCGGATCGTGTCGAGCGTTGCGCGCGTGGTTGCCGACCGAACAGATGCCGACGCGGCGCGGCGCACCTTGCAAGCCACCCTCAGCATCCGAAACGGAGTCGGCACCTCGGAACGCGAGCGCTACCAGCTCATGTGCCGCTCGGAACGAACCGGCGAGACATCGGTGCTCGCCACGCTTCGAATCGCGCTCATGGCGTCCGCCGACGACCCGTGGTCCTGGTAGATGGAGGCGCGTCATGGAGGCGCGTCGGCCGGCCGGCGATGGCGAGCGGGGCGTCACACGCACGGCGACCGGAGCTAGCGCAGGTTGACAGCCCATCGCGCAGGAACACCATTGACAGCGACTCGGGCGGCGGCGAGCGGGCATCGGCGCATCGGACGACAGCCCCTCGGCAACCGGGGCGGGCGGCTGGCCGGGAGCCCGGGGCGGGCGGTCGTCCGCCGCTATGCCGCGCGGATGGCCCGAGCGAGCGCCAAGGCGTCCTCGGCGAATACGAGACGCTTGCCCATGCGGGCGCAAACGCCCGCACCGCAACGCTCGCGCACCCGCCGCGAGCAGGCACCCATGCAGCCTTTCACGCACACGTCCGCCCCCAGCTCCTTATTCAGCTTCTTGGCCGAGACGCCGCAGCACTTCTTGCACACCTTGACCTTCACGCTCGGCTCGCTCAGCGCCGAGCGAGCGTCCCCATGCGCCTCAGAGGCCTTGCCCGACTTGCCCGAGGTGTCCGCCTTGCCTGCCTTACCTGCCTTGCCCGAGATGTTCGCCTTGCCCACCTTTGCCGCACCGCGCTTCATGTCCGCGGCGCTCACCTTGTCAGTACCGTGCTTTTGCTCCACGGCGCGCTCCTTGTCGGAACCGACGTGCTTCTTCTCCGTATCCCGTGCCTTGCCGGCACCGTGCTTCTTCTCCACATTGCGCACCTTGCCGGCGCTGTGTTTCTTGTCCCCGCTGCCGTGCTTCTTCTTCCCCATGGCTCCCTGTTTCTCCTGCATGCTCGCGTGGCTCACGCCCGCAAGTTTCCATGTGCTAACTGTTATCGACATAATAGCATTTTCGACGGGGGCCGACCCTGAAAATCCAGGGCGGCGTCCGCACGCCCATAACGCTTCGCGCATTCAGCGCGCGCCCTCGGCCCAGCACAGCCAGCGAACATTGCACGCCCGTCACCCGCGCCCGCCCCGTCGCCCCCAGCACGCATCGACCGGCACGGGTACAATGGCTCCGCATGACAACATGACCTGTCTCTTATACACATCTGACGCTGCCGACGATACTCCTTGTGTA